>NZ_CEEDCD010000024.1:0-340093 GCF_979253085.1 Dyadobacter sp. AC419
GTGCTGCTTCGTTGGGTTTTGAAAAACCGGATATTTGACCGAGCCTCTCATTGTCCGTTCTCTAGTTTTCGCATTTATCGTGAAACGCTTTCGCATTTTCGTGCGCCGCTTCAACTCGAAAAATACGGAGGTCTGTTTCAGCTGATAAAAAAAGGACGGATTCGACAACATTATTAAGGTTTCAAATCTGCTGGACAACGAAAATCTGACCGCTGCGGCCAAGACCACTGCCCTGGGAATCATTGAACTTGCGTCGATTTTTGAAAACATCAAACCCGACATTGTGGTGACCATTGCGGACCGGTATGAAACCATGTCGGCAGCCATTGCTGCATCTTTTATGAACATTCCGCTGGCTCACGTTCAGGGTGGCGAGGTTACGGGGAACATTTGACGAAAAAAGTAAGGCATGCTGTATCCAAGTTGGCTGATTATCACTTTGTCGCTACGGATGCGGCACGTCAGCGGCTGATAAAGATGGGTGAAACTCCTGACGCGCTGTTTGGCATACAGGCTGTCCTTCCATTGACCTTGCGCATCAAATCACAGGTGATCGAAATGTCCGCTTTGATTACGAAAGCGGACAAACTGTTTCTGGAAAATCGTTAAAGTCCGGTCAATATCTTGTCGTCATGCATCACCCGGTCACAACAGAAAACCATTGCATTAAACAACAGACAAACAGCCTTTTACAAGCAATTGACACATTGCAGATTCCTACATTCTGGTTCACACCGAATGCAGATTTCGGATCCAATAGAAGTGCTGGAAAGAATCAAGACATTCAAAATGACGAATAAAAATCTGCTGATCTATTTCTTACGAAATCTGAATCCTGAGCTTTTTCTCAAACTCATTAAAGGCTGCGCTTGCTTCGTCGGCAATTCGAGCGCGGGCATTCGGGAAGGTTCCTTTTTGGGGAATTCCGGTTGTGAACATTGGCAACAGGCAACGTGGAAGGGAAAAAGCAGAGCATGTTATGGACGTCCTTCATGACCGTGACGCGATAATGAATGCTATACAAAAACAGACTCTTCACGGATCCTATCCTGGCGTTCACCTTTATGGAAGCGGCGATGCGGGTGTTAAGATTGCGGATTTGCTGGCAAATGTGGCACTGAAAATTGACAAACGAATGACATACTAATGAGGCATTTCCCAACAATCCTGGCAATTATTCCCGCGCGAAAAGGCTCGAAAGGTGTGCCCGGAAAAAATATGAAGTTGCTTCAGGCAACAAGCCATTGATTCAATACACCATCGAATCCGCATTGGAATCGAAGCTTTTGACCAAAATCGTTGTGTCGAGTGATTGTGAGAAAACAATTGCCTTTGCCAAAAACTGGGAAAGGATCGAAGCGCCGTTTGTGAGACCGCCCGAGTTGTCGGGTGACGAAGCCACATCTCTTGACGTAATTAAACATGCCGTGACATTTTACCAAAATAGCAACATCCATTTCGATTGCATTTGCCTTTTGCAACCCTCCTCCCCTTTCCGAAGTGCAGGTCTAATAGATAATGCTGTGAAACACATGTTACAGTCGGATGCCGATAGCCTCGTTACCATTTGCAAAATTCCTGATCAATATAATCCTTATTGGGCCTTTGAAATGTCTCATAATGAGCTGCGTAAAATTTTTCCGAAAACACAATTCGCAACGAGAAGACAGGATTTGCCCGATTCATTCAGCCGAGATGGGAAAATTTATTTGTCAAAAACCGCATGGCTATCGCAAGGTTTAATGGCAGGCAAATGTGTCGGTTACCGAACGGATGATGAGCCGAATGTAAACATTGACACGATGGACGATTGGCAAATGGCGACGCGCTTAATGCATGATGCGCATGTGTAAAAAACCTGTCCTGTTGCTCCTAACAAACAGTTTCGCCGCTATCAACGTCATTCATAGCGGTTTGATTAAATGCCTAGCCATGCATTATGACATTCATTTGCTTTCAACAATGATCGGCAGCAAAGAGCTTGAATTCATTAATAGCCATTTTGAAATTGACTTAGTGCTGTTTGATGTGGGCTTAGCCGGAAACAAAATGTTTAAGGCTGCTTAGGAAGCTCGAAAAAGCCCTTTTTGCGAATTATCACAACATTGTAACGCAAAATATCAAATATGGAAACTTGCCTTAAATAACGCGTTACTTCATTGAAATAGGTTTGAAAATGCTGAATTTCCTGGGTGTAAACCTTATTATTCTGAGGCTCTTACGCTGGCTGCTCATCTTTCTAACGTCGTTCTCCTGCAAGCTTAGGCCGCTTTTGCTTTACGGTTTTGAGGGCGTCATTTCTACTTCACCATTGGATTTGAGAGAAAACCAGATCATCAATTTCACGCAAAAAAGAGGCATTAAGTCGCTTGCAATGGTGATCAGTTGGGATAATCTCACTTCAAAAGGCGTCATTAATGCGAATCATGATCGCGTTTTAGTATGGAATCAATTCATGAAAGATGAATTTCTGCGCTTTTATTCTGTTTTCAGGGTTGAGGCTAATGTGGTCAGGATAACAGGCATTCCACGCTTTGACATTCATTTTCAACATATTAATAGAGGTTTTCATGTTGAGATAAGGAAACGTTATTCCATTGTTGCTGACAAAATCATTTTGATAGCAACCAGCGCGATTAGGCACTTTCCAAATCAGTTGGAGATTATCAATGATGTGCTGGATTATGCAAAATTAAAAGGCAACGTGCATGTGCTCATCAGATGCCATCCGGCCGACAATTATGCTGCATATCAGCATCTTGTGCAGAAGAAAGCACTTACAATCTGGTTCCCGGAGAGCATGAGTTCGCATAGTTCAAAGGATTTTTATCACTGGCTCCCCGACTTTGACTTCCTCAACTCGCTTTCTGAAATGCTGCATGTTTGTGATGTCTGCATTCAATTCGCTTCGACCATTAAGCTGGATGCAGCGGCTTGTGGCAAACCTATTATAAGCATTGCTTATGACGGCCCCAACACAAATTCTCGTCACCAATCAGTAAAAAGTCTTTATGATTATTCGCATCAAGTTCCCCTAAACGTGTTGCAATGGGACAATGTCGTGACCAATAAAAACGAGTTGTTTGAGGCGCTGACAGACATTTTAAATCACAAAATAGCCTACCAAGCGCCCGATATCAGGCCATTTACGCACTTTAACGAAGCAAAGTCTGTCAAGTTCACAGCCCAAACAATTGTGGAATGTTTGGGTTAGTGATCGAAATAGGCTGCAAGGCTGCAATGTCGCTGGTGATTGCCGTGATAGGTGTGAGTGTATTTGATCAGTTGCTTACATTCGGTGAGAATGATCTGCAAGTAACTGTTGTCTTTGCATTTTACATCTATTGTTTAATCAGCTTGTTTTTCAGCTTCGGCGCACAAATTATTTCATGTGCTTGCCCCTGCCCATATTCACGCAGTTCATTCACCTGTTTCAAAAATATTCTTTTCCCGCAGGTGCAAATTCGCTTTGGCGATTGATGCCTTTTATTATTCTGAGCATCTATTTCGGGCTCTTTTTCATTTCAAAAAACACTTTGCTCAGCACAGGTGAACGCTATTTTTTAACGTTATGGGTCGTTTTCCAAACCGCATTCCTCCTGATTTCTCCTAATCTGGTAAATGTTGCCCTTGGTGGCTTTTTGATTTTCATTGTGCTCCTTCCGTATTTTTTCATCTATCTCAAAGCGGCTTCGGAGGCGAGCGATTTTCAGCATTTTCTGGGAAATGTACTTTTTCGTCCTTTTTCTTATTCTCTGGAACCGGCACTTTTGGGTTGGTTTTCGCAGGCGCGGCTTACAAAGGATCTGATAACTTACTGGCAACCAGAAACATTACAGACACAAACGTAACCATGGCTTATTTCATCTTGCTATGGCCGCTCGTGCTGCTTTACAATCCCAAAAGGAATTTTTCGGGCCTAATCAGATTGGGGTGCATTGGGCTCTTTGTCAGCATCGTCATCTTTTCATTTTCTCGAGGTGCAGTGATTCTCAGTTTCCCCTATCTCCTGATTACAGCGCTTATTGCTAAAATTCAGTTATCGTTTACGAGCTTGCCTGTGCTCGTGTTGATAACAATCTTATGCATTCCGGATTTAACATTACGCTTGCAAGACCTGGATATGGCTTATTTCTGGACATTGAGATTTGGGGACATTGCCGGATCAGATTCTGTCCTGGCGAAACTGCAACAAAGCAGTGGCCGCGCTGAAATTCATGCAATCGGTTATGCGTTGTTTTTGCAAAGCCCATTAGTTGGTCACGGCACAGCGAGTTTTGAAGTCATGGGGCCGGGTTACCGCGAGGCACATTCACTTTTTTACACCGTGCTCGCGGAGCAGGGTTTGATTGGGATTGTTTGCATTTACGGTTTGTATGCACACTTTTTGATTCTGTTATTCAAGATTATGAGTTCCAGCGAAACCATTCTCTTTTACTAATAAGCCTCATTTTCTATTTACTTTTCAATCACACGGTCGGCAGCGTATTTGTGATTTTGCCAGCCAAAAGTGTCACCGTAAACTGCATTGCTCCGGTGCTGTTAATGTGCCTTTATTTCTATGCGAGAAATGTAACGTGCGATAATGCCGCACGATTTGAAAAATGCGAAAAGTCTTAATCATCGGAAAAATCCCGCCTCCAATCGGTGGCGTTACGGTGCATGTCAGCAGATTAATTGCAGCATTGACAGAGAGTGGTTTTCAGCAGTTTTCATTTTGCAACCTCAATAATGAGCGATTAGAAAGCATTTTAAGCAGCATAGCAAGACATCGCGTAATCCATTTACATGTGTCTAATCCGTTTGCGCAAGCGCTATTTGCATTATGCTGCCGGATTTGTTTCAAACGGTTAATCCTGACTTATCATGGAAATTGGGGCAGATATGGATTGTTTGGAAACTGGGCAGTTAATATCTCAGCAAAGCTGGCTTCGGTCGCGATTGTCCAGAATCCAGAAAGCCTTCATCGCGCCAAATATCGGAACAGCAATGCAAAACTGATCTCAACTTTTATTGATTCGAAGCACATTGCGCGTCTGAATGAACCTGATAGCAAAAAGCTTTCTGAATTTAGAAAGCGCTATAAAGAAGTATCTTTTGCACCAATGCATGGAATCTAGTTTTCGATAAGCGTGACGTTGAGCTGTATGGGAATTTCAGCAATCGTCACTCACCTGATGAAGACTGATTCGGCTGGCTTGGTGATATCAGATCCGAGCGGGAATTATCTGCCTTTTATCAAAAATTCATTTGGGACCATTCCATTTAAAATTCTTTTCATTCAAGGACTTCATGATTTTAGGAATGTATTGCGCGTTTCCGATGCATTTATCAGAAATACGAGCACGGACGGCGTGTCACTTTCTATTTTCGAAGCGCGTTCGCTTGGCGTGGCTGTGCTGGCTTCCGATGCAGTAACACGTACCGATTTTCTGTTATGTGTTTGCGGATATTTCTGAGGTGGATCTCATTACAACATTGCAGGAAGCACGGGAGAAGCTTAATTGTGCCGATGAAAGCTGGCAAACGGACGTTGCAGGGCAATTGATAAAGTTATATAAAGAATGTGTATGCAGGCTTAAAATAAAGTAGTTATAAAAAAACAAAGGCATAGAAAAATTTCCATGCCCTGCTTTCACACTATACACACACTATATTTTAAATATCTATATATCTGATTTGATAAGTTCTTGGATATGTTTCAACACCGCAAAATAACAAATTAAAGTAATTAGAAAAAAGCTTTCCAATGTGAATTTCTTACTTTCGTCAGTTAAAATCATGGACAATTCTTCAAAAAAATTTTACTCCATTAAGCAACTGGCATCAAATTTAATGAAAGATGGCGTATAAATTGTGCAAAGTCAACCACCGGGCTACTTTGCATCAGACTAAAATCTTATTACATCAATCATGGATGCACTGTTCACGGCCGACGCGCTGATAAGTTTACTCACCCTGACGCTTCTTGAAATTGTATTAAGTATCGACAACATTATTTTCGTTACGATCGTCTCGGGAAAGGTGCCGGTTGAACAACGAAAAAAAGCCCAGAATTATGGTTTGCTCATCGCACTTGGTCTGCGAATTGCGCTGTTATTTGCAATTTCATGGGTAATCGGACTGAAAGAAGACTTGCTTACAATCTTCGGCAGAGGATTTAGCGGGCGTGATCTGATCCTTTTAGGCGGCGGACTTTTCCTGCTTTACAGCACAACTAAGGAAATTCACCATAAGCTTGAAGGCGAAACGGAAGACGTCTCGGCCGGCAGCATTGCCAAAAAAGGTGCGCTCACATTCGGCGGTGCGATTGATACAAATCGCGTTGCTAAACATTATTTTTTACTTTCGACTCGGTGCTTACCGCCGTGGGTTTGGTGAAGGAAATTCCTATTATGATCGCAGCGGTTGTGAGCTTCAACATTTATAATGATCGCTTTTGCGAGCAAAATCGGCGACTTTGTAAATAATCACCCGTCTATTAAAATTTTAGCGCTGTCTTTTTTGTTGATGATTGGTACGCTTCTCGTTGCGGAGGCTTTCCATTATGAAATTCCAAAAGGTTATGCCTATTTCGCAATGGCGTTTCTCTTTCTTAGTAGAATTGCTCAATATGAAGCTTGACAAAAACCGACGAAGCAGCCTGTGAAATTGCGCGACCGCGTCAAATAATAAACTTAAAATGCGCATTAATCCCGAAACCGTTGAACGGATCAAACAAACCGCTGACATTGTCGAAGTGGTTGGGGACTTTGTATCGCTCAAAAAAAAGGGAGCCAATTATTCCGCTTGCTGCCCTTTTCACAATGAAAAAACGCCTTCTTTCAATGTAAACCCGGTCCGGCAGATTTACAAATGCTTTGGTTGCGGGGCTGCCGGTGATTCCATCAAGTTTGTGATGGACATTGATGGCATTGGTTATGGAGAAGCTTTGCGCTATCTGGCTGATAAATACAACATTGAGATTGAGCAAGAGGAAATTACGGACGAAGAAGCATTGCGCCAGAATGAGCGTGAAAGCCTTTACATTATCCTCAATTTTGCCAAAAACTTTTACGTGCGACGGTTAGCACGGAGACCGGTCGAGGGCCAGGCGGTTGGTCTGAGTTATTTCAAAGAGCGCGGTTTTACCAGTGAGATCCGTAAGAAATTTGAGCTTGGTTACAGCCTCGATACCTGGGACAGCGTTTTCAAAAGTGGCTTTGGAAAAAGGATATTCTTCCCAATTGCTTGAAAAAGCTGGGTTACTAATCCATAAAGAAGGAAGCCAGACGGCCGGTTATGATCGCTTCCGCGGAAGGGTTATTTTCCCAATACATAATGTTGCCGGGAAAGTGATTGCTTTTGAGCGCACCGCATTCTGAAATCTGATAAAAGCAAAGCGGCCAACCAGCCGAAATATCTCAACTCGCCTGAAACCGAAGTTTATCACAAAAGCGACGTCCTCTATGGCATTTTCCAAGCCAAAAATGCCATCAGGGCGGCAGGATCATTGTTATTTGGTTGAAGGTTACGCCGGACGTTATTTCCCTGAATCAAGGCGGAATTGAGAATGTTGTTGCGTACTTCCGGAACCTCATTAACCGTTGAACAAATACGCCTGATCGGCCGCTTTACGCCCAATGTTACCATTTTGTATGATGGTGATACTGCAGGGATAAAAGCCGCATTGCGTGGTCTGGACCTGGTTTTGGAAGAAGGTTTGAATGTCAGCATTGTGCTGTTTCCCGATGGCGACGACCCCGACAGTTATGTCCGTAAGGTGGGCGCTGAGGCGTTTAAGACCTATTTGAAATATAATTCCAAGGACTTTATCACTTTCAAAACTGAAATGTTGTTGCAGGATGCCGGCAATGATCCTTTTCGGTTGGCGGCCGTCATCGGCGAAGTGGTAAACAGCATTGTGAAAATTCCGGATGCCATCAAGCGACAGGTCTTTTTCCACAGAACGTCAGAAATGATGAAAGCGGCTGAGCAAATGCTGATAACGGAGGGCAATAAAACTTCTCCGGAAACTGCACACGCAAAAGCCGCAGGACCGCACGGCAAGACAAAGCAATCAGGCTCCCTGAAAGTCCGGCCGATCTTGATGCATTATTTGCAGAGAGACGACCGCGATGGAATCGATCCAATGTGTCGCCGGATGATCTTTTTGCCCCGCAAAAACCGCAAAATGAGGCTCCTCAGCGGAGCAAACTATATTATCAGGAAGAGGCATTCATTAAGCTTCTGGTCGTTCACGGAGCGCGTGAACTGGAACCTACGATCACGGTTTGTCAATATGTTCTGAGCGAGATCGAAGGCATAGATTTTAAAGACAGCGTTTTTCACCACTTGCTGGTGCTTTTCCGCGAACATTATAATCGCAATCAGGTCTTGCCAACAGATTATTTCCTGAATCACCATGAGCCTGATATCAGGAATCTGACGATCGATTGGCTTGCTAATAAATACGAGCTTAGCGAATTATGGTCTGAGAAATACGAGATTTTCGTCCCGTTTGAGACAGATGTTTTGGATAAAACCGCTTTTATCAACATTCTCCGGCTCAAAAAAGCATTTATTGAAGAGAAAATGAAAGTGTGCTTGCAGCAGGCGGTCCATGCAAAAACTGAGGCGGAGCAAACTGCGATTATGAGTGAATTTATGCATTATAAAGGCATCAGCATGGCTGCGGCGAAAGAATTGGGCAGCGTTATTGGGTAATTGATCACTTTACCGTTTATCACGATGAAAGTTTCCCTGTTTTCCATTTCAATCTGGTTTATTGCGCTGCTCTCTGGCTGCGGATCTTCTTATAAGGTTCTCAATTCCAAACAAGAAGACAATTTCCGACTGTCTGATTACGCCACCTTCGGCTTTTACGACATTGAGGCAAAAGGCGATACGGTTTCCGAAAATTTTGAAAAGAATGTTGGCATTATCAAAGCTGCCATTGCGCAAAATCTGCAAGCAAGAGGATTGGATGAGGAACGGGATTCGAACCTGAAAATCAACATTGCGCTGAATGTAAAAGAGGAATTGCAAACCAGACAAACGGATTTCCGAACAGACGGTTTGCCGCGTTACATGGGTCAAAGGCGCTATTCCTGGAAAAGTCAGGAAGTGGTTGTAGGGAAATATCGGGAAGGCACCATTATGATCGACCTGGTGGACGCGGCAACCAATAAGATGGTCTGGCAAGGCGGTGCAGAAGGGATTATTCCTGAGAAGAGCAAAAACTTTACGGAAGATATTAATCTGGCGATCAGAGAAATTATCGAAAAGATTCCGCGCTAATCAACGAAAAGGGCCGCTTCTATTAAGAAACGGCCCTTTTCAATATTTTTTGATGTCGGAATTATGCATTGTTGTTTACAACTCCACGCACTCTGTCATTCACATTATCTGCAACTGAACCAGCTTTTTCTTTGGCGGCAGAAACATTTTTCAAAAACCCGTCTTTTAGCTTATCTGCCAAAGCTGTCAATTCGTCAAGGCTTTTTTCATACTTGTCTTTTGCGTTTCCGCCAAGATCATTTGCCTTCGTTTTGATCAGTTTACGAGTGTCTTTTCCATCTTTCGGAGCAACCAAAAGACCAATTGCAATGCCTGTCAAAAGCGCGCCTACTGCGCCAATCAGAAATTTTTGGTTCTTGTTCATATGAATTTCTTATTTTGTGAAAATAAATACGTTAGAACTTCACTCCAATAAAAATACTGTGCCACAACGCCTAAAGCCCATCTTAACGCTATTCGCGATCATTCTTGCACTCGCTCCGCACTTTGTGACAGCGCAATGGAATGTCATTGATTTGAAAACCAAGATCCATATGCGTGCTGTTCATGCCGTTTCGCCCTCTATATGCTGGATTGGCGGCACGAAAGGAACTGTTTTAAGAACCATTAATGGCGGAAAAGAATGGTTAACCGCCAAAGTTGAAGGCGGGGACTCGCTGGACTTTCGGGATATTCATGCTTTCAGTAAGGATGTTGCAATCGCAATGAGCGCCGGTGAAGCGCAGAAAGATAAGGCCAAAATTTACCGCACAGAAGACGGCGGAATCAGCTGGACGCTTGTGTACCAAACTACACAAAATGGGGTTTTTCTGGATGGAATCGACTTTTGGGACAAAAATAAAGGCATTTGCCTCGGCGACCCGATCGACGGAAAGCTCTTCATTTTGACGACAGAAGATGGTGGAAAGAGCTGGCAGGAATTGCCAATTGAAAAGCGCCCCGTTGCCGAACCAGGCGAAGCTTGTTTCGCCGCTAGCGGCACTTCCATTCTGGTCTCGGGAAAAAACAAAGTTTACATCGGGACCGGCGGAAGTAAAATGGCGCGCGTGTTCCGGTCGGAAGATTACGGGCGTTCCTGGGAAGTGTCTGCCACGCCGTTGCCAGCCGGTCCGACGAGCGGGATTTTTGGCTTGCATTTCTGGGGCAAGCCGACCGGAATTGCAGTGGGCGGCGATTACAAGAAAACAACCGATTCAACACAAAATGTGCTCATAACACGCGATGGAGGCATAACCTGGAAACTCACAGGCATGACCAAACCCACTGGATTGAAAGAAAGCGTTGCGCTTTATCACAAGACAGATGCAGTATGAATGGTGAATCAGAAGACTTCGGTCCGACGATTTCGCATTGATCGCCAGCGGGCCATCCGGAAACAGTTATTCTCCTGATTGGGGGAAAACCTGGCGTGAGCTGGGCAAAGAAGGTTTTCACGCCATGAGTTTTGCCGGAAATGTCGGTTATGGCGTTGGGGCTAACGGATTGATTGGAAAAATTCAAAAGTTTTCGACCAAAAATAGAAAGCGCAAGCTCGTGCTGGTTGAGCAATGAGCTTTAAATACGATCGATCAGCTCCTTCACTTTCCTGACTTTCCCTGCCAGACAAATGATCGGCGATTGCGGCTGCATGGTCGCGGCCGTTTTTCTATAAAAAACTTTTTCAGTGAAAACACCGGCCATAACCGTCCCGCAGAGATAAAGTCCGGGCACATTGGTTTCAAATGTATCCTTATCAAATGTGGGCACTTTGGTGACTGTGTCCAGTTCGACACCGCAGCGCGAAAGCAAATGTTCGTCCGGCAAATAACCCACGAGCAAAAACACAAAATCCGTGGTTCATTAACCATTTGGCCTCTTTCCAGATTTTGGATCTTCAATCCTGCCCTGCTCGATCCTTTTTGTAATGCTGTTAAAGCGCGTATGAATTTTCCCTTCCTTAACCCGGTTTTTGACATCCGGAACGAGCCAATATTTCACTTTTGTGCGAAAATCAGCTTCCTTATGCACGATTGTGACGTGCGCATCATGCCTGTAAAGCTTCAATGCAGCCTCAACCGAAGAATTTGACCCGCCTACCAGGACGACATTGGTGAAAGAATATTTGAAAGGCTCATCATAGTAATGTGAAACATGCGGAAGATCTTCACCCGGCACGTTCAGCATTCTCGGCACATCAAAATAGCCCGTCGCCAGCACCACGTTTTTCGACTGAAAGATCTGACCATCATTGGAAAAAGTCAGGAATGTTCCGTCAGCCTGCTTTTCGGTGCGGTTGACGTCGATGAAGAGCTTGAAATTCAAATGATAATAGCCTGCAACTTTTCTATAATACTGCAATGCTTCATTCCGATTGGCCTTCACTTCTGAGATCGCAAATGGGACGCCGCCGATTTCAATGTTTTCAGCAGTTGAGAAAAAGCGCATCCGTCGCGGATAACGGCGAATGGATTCTGTAAGATTGCCTTTTTCAAGGATCAGATAATCAAGACCGCTTTTGGCCAGCTCCACGCCCATTGCAAGTCCGCAAGGACCGCCGCCAATGACGATTACATCATATATATGCATTGCGATAATCTCAATAAAATGTGTCTTCTCTACCCGGATAAACCCAATTTCAATTGGTTTCTGAATTTTAAATTAGCTGGCTGTTGAAAATGTTCATTGTTTACATTAAAATAAAGATTTGGAAGATCAGATCCGCAATTTTGCAGAAAAACTGAATGGCTGGGGAAAATCAAAAACTCCATTTGTTTTTCTTGTGGACTACCGAATCAAAAAACCAGTCGCCTGGACATTGGATGATCCGGAGCTGAATGAAAGCCGCTTTGACCTGAATGGTTTTACCAATCACGTTCAGCGCGAGAAAGAAACATTACTAACAGACTTTCACTTTCGAAAATCACCAATTCCATTTGCGGATTACGAACGAAAGTTCGCTTATGTGGTCAGTAGTCTGAATGCAGGAAATTCATTTCTGGTCAATCTTCAGTCCCGACTCCTATTGACACAAATCTGACGCTCGGCGAAATATTCAACAACAGTGAAGCGCCTTATAAGTTTTTATATAGGAACGAGTTCGTTTGTTTTTTCCCGGAGATTTTTATTAAAATCAAAGGAAACCGGATTTCATCATTTCCAATGAAAGGCACAATTGATGCGTCTGTGAAGGATGCTGAAAATGTGATCTTATCCGATTCAAAAGAAGCAGCAGAACACGCTACGATCGTGGATCTGATTCGCAATGATCTGAGCATGGTGGCTGAAAAGGTTTGGGTTGAAAAATATCGTTACATTGATCGGATTCAAACGAATGAGAAGACATTGTTGCAGGTAAGCTCTGAAATTGCAGGGACCCCGTTGATTTTGATGGAAAATATGGCGACTTGCTCCTCAAAATGCTGCCGGCGGGATCCATAACGGGTGCGCCAAAGCCTAGCACTTTAAAAATCATAGAAACGGCCGAAAATTATGATCGGGGTTATTACACGGGTGTGATGGGTTATTTTGACGGAGAAAATTTTGAAAGCGCCGTCATGATCCGCTTCATTGAAAATCAGGCTGGAAAGTTGGTCTTCAAAAGTGGTGGCGGCATTACGGCCCGCAGCAATGCGCAGAATGAATATCAAGAGTTAATCGATAAAGTTTACCTACCCTTTTCCATGTCCCACACATTATGTTTTGAAACGATCTGCTGTGAAAATCGTGTGCTGAAAAATCTGGCTTACCATGAAGCCCGGCTTAACAAAACGCGCCGCGAACTCTGGGGATTCACGGACGACTGGAACCTGAGCGAGCTCATCATTATTCCGGACAGCCTCGGCAATGAACAGCACAAATGCAGGCTTTCATACAAAGAAGAAATCGATGCGATCAAATGGGAGCCCTACACGCCAACAATCCACAAATCCAGCGCGTATATGACGACACCATTGATTACCGTTACAAATACGAAGACCGCGACGAGCTCAACACCCTCTTTGCACAACGAAAAGACGCCGACGAAATCCTGATCATTAAAAAAGGCCTTATAACCGACACACAATATTGCAATGTCGCCTTCTACAACGGAAGCGCCTGGCTAACACCAAATTCACCATTATTACCGGGCCGCCAACGGGCTTTTCTGCTCGACATCGGCATTATTCAGGAAGCTGAGATTAGTGAAAATGATTTGGAAAAATTTAGTAAAGTGAAGTTGTTCAATGCAATGGTTGGCTGGGATAGCTCGGCGGAATTGAAGATAAATTGCATTGTTTAATCCTCACTAATTATTTAAAACAAAAACCGTAAATTTGATCATATGGACATGCAAACTGAAAAGATCGAATTAGCAAAACGGCTTCTTGACACGGAGGATAAGAGCATTATCGACGCTGTCAAATCCATCTTTAAAAACTTCGACCTCGATAACGAATGGGGTGATCTTCCTGAAAAAGTTGTTTCAGATGTAAAGGAATCTTTGAAACAGATCGATGCTGGGTTAGAATTATCACATGACAAGGCGAGGGAAACATATAAAAAATGGCTTTAGAAATAGTTTGGTCTCCCCGAGCACTTGACAATTTCCATGGCGTCATCGAATATCTGGAAGAGAATTGGTACGAGTCTATTATAAAAGATTTTGTAAGAAGAACTGAAAACGTGCTGCATATGATCGCAGATCATCCGAATATGTTCAGGCAAATTTCAGAAAATAGCCTAATTCGTGAAGCCGTAGTGACCAAGCACAATTTGCTGATATACAAAGCAACAGCAACCAAAGTAATTGTGCTGGCTGTGTTTGATACACGTCAGCATCCGAAGAAGAAACGTATCTTCTAGCTCCATCAAATTCCGGCAGGTTAAATGATAATCGTAACTTGCCCCATATTTTAGTTAAAACATTCCCACTGCACAATGGCCTCCCTTTTTGAGGAAGAAACTACTTTTTTTGCCGATCTGATATTGCCGGTTCCGATTCCTTCTTCGTTTACGTACAGGGTGCCGAGGGAAATGAGCGGGATGATCAAGGTCGGTGCGCGGGTGATTGTGCAATTTGGACAAAAAAGGGTCATTACGGCTGTCGTCGCTAACATTCATACCAATCCGCCTTCGAAGTATCAGGCCAAATATATCCTGGAATTGCTTGATGATGAACCGATTGTTACAACCCGACAATTGGAACTGTTCAACTGGGTTGCGGATTATTATCTCTGCAACATTGGTGAAGTCCTCAACATTGCCCTGCCTGCCGGACTGAAAATTACAAGTCAGTCAAGAATTCAAATGAATCCCGAATTCGACTATGACGATTTGCTAACGGATCAGGAACGGATCGTTGTAGACGAAATTAAAAAACATCAAACCCTTTCCTACGAGGAAGTCGAGCGGCTTTTGCAGCGGTCCAACATTACGGCGCTGATCAAATCGCTTGTTGGGAAACGTGCTGTTATTCTTTTTGAGGAGGTTAAGGAGCGATATAAGCCAAAGGTTTTGAGAAAAATCAGGCTGAATGCTAGTTACACTTCAAGCGACGCCCTTTCCAAACTTGCTGCTTCATTGGACAAAACGCCCAAACAGCAGGAAATCCTGATGAAATATTTGAGTTACATTCCGGTTTATAACAATCCGGATTTGAATCAAAAGGGCTTGGATAAATCAATTTTCAGCCAGGATGATAATGTTTCGGATGCGTCATTAAACACATTAATTAAGAAGGGAATTTTTGAGCAGTTCGAGATCTTCATTTCAAGATTTGACGAAATCCCGGCGAGCAATGCTGTCATTACGCTGACGGAAACGCAAAAGCAGGCATCCCAGCAAATCCACGCACTTTTCGCTGAAAAGGAAGTCGTTTTATTGCACGGGATTACCGGCAGTGGCAAAACGGAAGTTTATATTGAGTTAATCAAACAGGTCCTGGAAAGCGGTTCTCAAGTGCTTTTCCTTTTGCCTGAAATTGCTTTGACAACGCAAATTGTTGTCCGGCTAAGAAAGGTTTTCGGCGATGTAATGGGCATTTATCATTCCAAATTTTCTGATAACGAACGCGTCGAAGTTTGGAAGGGCATTTTAGACGGGAAATTTCAGTTTGTTGTCGGTGTGCGTTCGGCAGTTTTTCTTCCTTTTGATAATCTCGGACTCATTATTGTCGACGAAGAGCACGAAACTTCTTACAAGCAGCACGATCCTGCGCCGCGTTACAATGCGCGTGACGTGGCGGTGATCATGTCTTATATGCACAAAGGCAAAACGCTTCTCGGCTCCGCAACGCCTTCATTAGAAAGCTATTATCACGCACAAACGGGCAGATATGGATTTGTAGAAATGAAGCAGCGCTTTGGAAATGCAGCATTGCCGACATTTGAATTGATTGATACAAAAAAGGAAAAGAAATCGCGCAAGATGAAAAACGAGTTTTCATCTGTGCTGATTGACCATTTGAAACTCAACCTTCAAAACAAAGAGCAGACCATTCTCTTCCAAAATCGCCGCGGTTACTCGCCTTATTTGCAATGCGAAGTCTGTAACTGGATCACGGAATGTGCCAATTGCGATGTGAGCCTCACTTATCACATGAAAGCGGGTGAATTACGCTGCCATTATTGCGGTCATAAAGAGGGAAGTTACGCGAACTTGTCCGCAATGCGGTTCTACGCAGGTAAAAACGATGGGTTTCGGGACTGAAAAGATCGAGGACGAAATCCATTCCATGTTTCCCGAAGCGCGCGTGCAACGGATGGATCTGGACACGACAAGAGCCAAAAATGCTTATCAGCAGATTATTTCAGAATTTGAAGAAGGCGGCATTGACATTCTCGTAGGAACGCAGATGGTGAGCAAAGGACTTGATTTTGATAATGTTAGCATTGTCGGGATTTTCGATGCAGACCGGATCATTCATTTTCCTGAATTCCGCGCATCGGAACGGGCGTTCCAAATGCTTACGCAGGTGAGCGGACGGGCTGGCCGACGTGCTGATAAGCCGGGAAAAGTGCTTATTCAAACAAACAATCCCGGCCAGAAATTGCTCGAAAAAATCATCAATAACGACTATATCGGGATGTATGAAGCCGAAATTGAAGAACGGGAAAAGTTCCATTATCCGCCATTCACCAGGCTCATAAAAGTGACGGTTAAGCACGTCGACGAAGCGACTTCCAGCAAGGCAGCGAAGATCCTGGCGGAGAAACTCACTGCTAACCTGGGTGCCAGCCGGGTTCTCGGACCGCAGCCGCCATTGGTGGAAAGATTAAGAAATCAGTTTTTGTTCGACATTCTCATTAAACTTGAACGAGAAAAGATTAATTTTAAGGCGGCAAAGTCATTTATACAAGAAAAGGTTATTGATATTTTAACCGATAAGACGCTCAAAAGCATCCAGGTCGTGATTGACGTGGACTGTTTATAAAAATCATTTTTACTGCATATTAATCTATGTCTTCCAAAAAAACCAGAATTGTTGCTACCGTAGGTCCAGCCTCCGAAACAAAAGAAACATTGTATGCGTTGGCCAAAGCCGGGGTAAACGTTTTTCGCCTTAACTTCTCTCACGGTTCTCACGCTGATCACCTTCAAAGATTAAACACCATTCGGGAAATCAATGAAGAATATGGTTTAAATCTTGCCATTTTGCAGGATTTGCAGGGACCAAAAATCCGCATTGGAATGGTTGCCGAAAAAGACGGCGTCCTGATCGAAGCGGGCAATAAATTGATATTATCCAACACTGAGGTGCTTGGAACAGCTGAAAAAGTAAGCACGCCTTACGACGGCATGTATAATGACGTGAAAATCGGCGACCGCATCCTGATGGACGATGGGAAGCTGGAAGTGCTTGTAACCGGAATGGACGGAACTGACGTGGTTACGGAAGTAATTTATGGTGGTTACCTGAAATCCAAAAAAGGCGTAAACCTCCCTAATACGAAGGTTTCCATGCCTTCGGTAACTGCAAAAGATTACGAAGATCTGGACTTTGGTCTTGAAAATAATGTTGAATGGGTGGCTTTGTCATTCGTTCGCACAGCATCTGAATTGATCAAAGTAAAAGAATATATTGCCAGCAAAGGCAAAACGGCGCGTCTGGTTGCGAAAATCGAAAAGCCGGAAGCGATTTTGAACATCGACGAAATCATTGAAGCAACGGACGCAATTATGGTTGCCCGCGGCGACTTGGGTGTTGAACTTCCTGCGGAGGAAGTGCCGATGATCCAGAAAATGATCGTTGATAAATGTAACAAGGCTGGAAAACCAGTTATTGTAGCGACTCAAATGCTGGAAAGCATGATCGACAGCCCTCGTGCAACACGTGCGGAGCTTAACGACGTTGCTAACTCAGTTTTGGATGGCGCTGACGCGGTAATGCTAAGTGCTGAAACGGCTTCGGGAAAATATCCGTTGCTGGCCGTCGAAAGCATGACCAGAACAATCGAAAGAGTTGAAACATCTACAAACAGCATTTATTTCAAACACCATGCTGCTGTAAGTGAGAGCACAAGCATTAATAAACTGAATGATTACGTTGTGATGAGCGCTTGCCGTCTGGCTCGTGATACGCAGGCAACGGCAATTATCGGGATTACACGCTCAGGTTATACATCATTCCGTCTTTCCCATCACCGCCCAAAGGCTGGCTTGCTAATTTTCACTTCCAACAAAGTGTTAATGAATCAATTGGCATTGTACTGGGGAACGAAAGTATTCTATTATGACCGCGACCAGGATGTGTCTACGGATGATCTGATCGAAGATATCAAACAGATTTTAGTTGAAAAAGGTGAATTGCAAAAAGGTGATGTGTTCATCAACACCCTGAGCATCCAGTTGCAAGACAACGTAAGACCAACACGGTTAAGTTGAGCGTTGTAGAATAAGAAAGCATTACAATTTCGAAAGCAGCAGGAGGCAACTTCTGCTGCTTTTGGTTTATAAGACAATCGGTTACCGTTAACTTTGAATGTTGACCGGTAGGACATTGATCCCTAACCGAACTGCAAAATTTGCTACATTTGAAAACAAGCAAATCAAGAGATACATGATGGCTTCTTCAAATGCGCAGAAGGTTTTACCAAAAAGAATCGCTGTGGAAAAAATACCTGACGTTCTGATCCATGAAATAATAGACGGCATACCCTTGTATCGCAAAGGTTACCGTGACGTGTTGGCCAAAACGAAAACGGTAGAAGAAATTATGGGTTGCAGTTCATTGCAGTTTTTTATTATTGATTACATTCTCGGCATCCTGTTTTCTTGGATCAACAGAAACAAGTATCTCATTGCAACAAATGAAGCTGGTCTACACATTGATAAGCGAAACAACTTGTCAGGAGACATTGTAATTTTTGACAGGAATGTGCTAACTATTGATAAAATCGACACGCATTATTCAACTGTCCACCCAACAATTTCGATCGAGATTGACCTGGACATTGAACTGGAAACATTCACAGAAAATGGCTATATAACTATCAAAACCCAAAAGCTCCTCAACTTGTTAGAACAAGAAAAAGTGATTTGGTTTCTGACAAGATCGAAAAATGTAATAATCGCTACAAAAGATAATGATTGGATAACAGTTAACTGGAATCAAGACATTGAAATTCTGGATGGCATTGTTTGTAATCTGGAAAATACTTGAAAGATAAGGGTTCGGAATTTGCTTGAAAATTCCCCTTACGCCTTTGAAACGGATGATTTAATTATTTCCGTTTTTTTTATTTTCTCTTTATAACTAATAAAATAGTTTTGAAACTAACTAAATAGTATTAACTTTGAATTAGTACTTCGAAGCACTACTGTTATAATCACTCAATTATGGAAATACGCACTTTGACGCGCGCCGAGGAAGAGATCATGGAATTTATTGGCAATTGAAAAAAGCATTTGTAAAAGACATTATCGAGCAGAAATGCCGGAACCCAAGCCAGCATATAACACCGTTTCAACGATCATCCGGATTCTTGAAAAAAAGGAAGTGGTGGGTTACACGGCTTACGGTAAAACGCATGAATATTTCCCGCTGATCAGCGAGGAAGAATATAAGCGCCACGAAATGCAGCAGCTGATGGTTAATTATTTTGACAATTCCCTGCCCAATCTCGTTTCGTTTTTTGTGAAAAGACAATGATCTGAAAACCAATGATTTGGATGAAATTATGAAGTTGATTAACGATCACAAAAGCGAACAGTAAATCCGTTAGCCATGGAAACATTATTGTATATCGGAAAGGTGAACCTTTATTGGATCCTGCTGATCGCATGTTATCAGCTTATGTTGCGGAACCACACATTTTTTAAATGGAACCGCTTCTATTTGCTGGGGTCGTTGCTGGTGGCTTTTCTCCTTCCATTGCTTATTTATCCAGCGAATGCGCCCGCTATTCCCATTGTATATCAGCTTGACGCTGGCGCTTTCACGGTTGGGGCAAACCAAGCGGAAGTGGCGCCGATCATGACCAAGACCCAGCTTTTCTGGACAGTTTACGTAATCGGATTGCTCTTTACGGCATTCCAGTTTTTCAAACACATTATCCAGTTAAGAAGGTTTTTAAAAGCAGGCGAGATCATCGAACTCGACGACTGCACGGTTGTGCTGATTGATTCTAACAATACAGGCTCGTTTTCTTTTTGAACTGGATTGTGATCAACCGCAATGACTATGAACATCATTTTGACGCCATTTTACGGCATGAAATGGTTCATACGCAGCAGATGCACAGTTTAGACATTCTGCTTATTGAGATTTTAAAAGTCTTTTTCTGGTTCAACCCATTTCTATTGTTATACAAACGCTCCATGCAGGAAATTCACGAATTTCTTGCAGATGCACAGGCTCCAAACCGAGATTATTATGCACGATTCCTGGTTGCCTATGCCTTAAAAGCGCCAATAACCTCTTTGACAAATCATTTTTTCAAACCATCGCAAATCAAAAACCGAATTCGTATGATCTACAAGAACAGAACTTCGAAATGGATGCTCAGCACCTACATGATTGCCCTGACAGTAATCGGCAGCACCGCATTATTTGTCGCAGGTTGTGAACAAACGGAACAAGATGAGGCGGAAATCGCTGCTATGAAAGAGAAAACTGCCGAGGATAAGGCCATCCTGAATGGTCCTGTATTT
Organism: Dyadobacter sp. AC419; assembly: GCF_979253085.1. Taxonomy (NCBI): domain Bacteria; kingdom Pseudomonadati; phylum Bacteroidota; class Cytophagia; order Cytophagales; family Spirosomataceae; genus Dyadobacter; species Dyadobacter sp. AC419. The sequence goes on from NZ_CEEDCD010000024.1 coordinate 20,389, forward strand.
TCAGTTGTGGAGGAAGAACCTGAATTTCCGGGTGGACGGGAAGCTATGTTTCAATTTTTGGGCAGAAACATTAAATACCCAACAAAGGCTGCAAAAGCGAATGTGCAAGGCAGAGTTTTCCTTCAATTCATTATCACGGAAAACGGGAATGTGAGAGACATCGCGGTGTTGAAGGGCATTGGTTCGGGATGCGATGAAGAAGCTGCGCGCGTGCTGGCGCTTTTTCCAAAATGGAAGCCTGGGCGACAAAACGGCAAGCCCGTTAATGTTAAATTCAATTTACCGATCAACTTCCAATTAGAGGAAAACATTGATGATGGAAGCGCAAGCAGCGAAATTGGCAAATCGGTGCCGACCGTGGTGCATTATAGTACAGCGAAGTAACAAGCCTACATTCACCAAACAAGATGGAAACACTGCTGTATCTCGCAAAGGTCAATTTGTACTGGGTGCTGTTTTACCTTACGTATCGACTTTTACTTCGCAACCATACATTCTTTAACTGGAACCGGATTTATCTGATCGGGTCGTTGCTAGTGGCGTTCATTTTGCCGCTGGTGACATTTCCGGAGTCGGTTACAGCGTCTAGGCCAGCGGTTTATGCAGTTTCCAGTCTTCCTGTTCACATTTCTTCTGAGCCGGTTTCGTGGTTTTCAGATTGGCGCAATATTGTGTTTCCCTTGCTCGCAACCGGATCATTAACCTTATTCCTGATGTTCGTTAAGTCGGTCAGAGATCTGGTTATGCTTGTTAAAAATGGCGATTCAATGGATCTGGATGAATATAATCTCGTTCTGCTTTCTCATAGCAATGTTGGGTCATTCTCATTTTTCAAATGGCTTGTTATGAACCGGATGGATTACGAGCAGAATTTCGAGCCGATATTGAGGCATGAATCTGTCCATATTCGCCAATTGCACAGCCTGGACATTCTTTTGGTCGAGATTTTAAAGATTGCATTCTGGTTTAATCCGGTGCTTTGGTTTTATAAGCGGTCGATTCAGGAAGTGCACGAATTTCTAGCAGACGAGAACGCACCGGACCGGGATGGATACGCGCGGTTCCTGGTTGCTTACGCACTCAATGCACCCGGAGCTTCATTAACAAACCATTTTTTCAATGGCCCATTGTTGAAAAGCAGGATCAAAATGATTTACAAAAGCCGGAATTCTGAATGGTTAAGAAGCAAATACTTCATCATTCTGCCATTGATTTGTTTTGTCATTATTATGACGGCAGCAAGAAAACAAGTTTCGGCTTCTATCGAAAAACACATTCCGCCTGTCGTTTCTGAAATTGTTTCTAAGCAAACCAAAGCACCTGAGTTTAAAGCTGCTGCAATGCCAGAAACAAAATCAGAAAAACCGAAATCCAAATCGATTAGGGGTGAGAATCGTCAAGACTTTAATGCGATTTATACAACAAGAACATTAACTTCCTTAGTTTCGGACACACTCCCGGCAACTGAGAAAAAAGCGACGTTTTCAAATTATCGCTATGCAGCCAACATCGGTCCTATTGCTGAAATAGATTCGTTCCCAAAAGTCGGGGCGGCGATAACAATTAGAAGCAACAAAAGCCCCGGAAGTAAAGCCTTAATCATTATTGATGGCGTCAAGCAAGCAGAGCGAGGCTCGATGGGATACAAGCAAATCGAACCCGATCAGATCGAGTCAATTAATGTTTTGAAAGAGCAAAGTGCCCTTGATGTTTATGGTGATGCAGGAAAAGAGGGAGTTATTGTCATCAAAACGAAAAAATGACGCTTCGCGAAAAGCTATATTAGCTTAACATTAAATGACGATGCCCGGACGCTCTGCCGGGCATTTTTTATGAGACTTTTCGGCATGATTTGATACATTTGCTTCCTCAGCATTCATTCCGAACCCCTATTTATGCAAATCCTCAAAGCAGCCATTATCGGCGGCGGCCATATTGCAGATCAAAACCACATTCCTGCATTGAAAGCGCTTTCAGAGCGCGTTGAAGTTGTTGCTATATGCAGTCGCGACATTCAGAAAGCGCGCGCGCTAGCCGACAAGCACAGCATTCCGGATGCTTTTGATAACGCGGCTAACATGTTTGAAGGTGTGAATAAGCCTGACATGATTATCAACTGCACGGCGAATAATCTGCACCATCCATTTACGATGCAGGCTTTGGAAAACAACTGCCATGTTTTGTGCGAAAAACCGCCAGCAATGAATGCTTCGCAGGCAATTGAAATGGCCGATTTGGCAGAAGAAAAGGGCAAAGTGCTCGCCTATAACTTTCAACTCAGGCATACGCCGGAATATAGTTTATTAAAACGCTTTCTGGAAAATGGCCGGCTGGGCGAAATTTATCATATCAAGGCTAATTTTCTCCGCCGCAGAGGCATTCCGGGCTGGGGGAATTTTACGAATAGATCTATTCAAGGCGGCGGTGCATTAATGGATTTGGGCGTTCATGTGCTGGATCTTGCACTTGGGTTGCTCGATTACAGCGAACCGGACCGGATCATTGCCAACACGTATGACTTCATTGGAAAAGCGGGGGGAAAAGGTCTTATGGGAAGTTGGGATGCAGAAAAATTTGAAGTGGAAGACGCGTGTTTTGCTCATTTATCATTCCCGAATAATGCGAGCATTACATTATCTGCATCATTTGCATTGAATACAAAAAAGGACAAAAGTGTTAATCTGGAAGTTTTTGGAACGAAGGCTGGCGCAGTGCTGAATCCGTTTACAGTTTACAGCGAAGTGGATGGAGAGCTCGTCGATATGGAATTCCCACATCTTGAAGTAGCGGATATTCAGCTTAAAAATACGACTGCGTTCCTGGATGCGTGCGAAGGGAAGTCAAGCAACATCTGCGATGCTTCGCAGGGCGCTATCTTGCAAAAAATTGTAGAGGAGATTTATAAAAGCGCTGCGAAATGATGATCATTTCGCAGTCGCCATTACCATTTTGATTTCGTTCTTCGCACCCAGTTCAAGCACATCTACAAGATCCTGAACAGCAAGGTTTTTATCGACCCTTAATACAATGGTCTTATCCTCAACATTGGCAAAAATATTCTGTAATTCTGCTTCTAACCTATCAAACGGAATGGGCTCTTTATCAATAAAATAGCCTTTATTTTCGTCAATAGAAAGCGTAATTTGTTTCTTATACATCTGCTGCGTCGCGGATGCTTTTGGCAACATCAGCTTGATCACGTTCGGATTGGACATTGTAGAAATGATCAAAAAGAACAGCAGCAGGAAAAACATAATATCGTTCAGCGAGTGCGTGAACACCTCAGGGGCAAAACGACTCTTACGACGTATTTTCATATTTTGGGGGAACTGAAATTAGTATTGGTCCTACTTTTACTTCGCAGCAACTGGCTTCTGCAACACGTCAAGGAAATCGGAAGCAGCCATTTGCAAGCGTAAAGCAAAACGGTCAATTTTCATGTTCAGCAAGTGATAACCGGCATAGGCGATCAAACCAATGATCAGACCAGACCCGGAAGTGATCATTTTTTCATACATACCACCAGCGATTGTGCTGATATTGAAGTCGTTAGAAATAGAAATGTCGTAGAAAATCCGGATAATCCCTGAAATCGTTCCTACGAAACCAAGCATAGGCGCGATACCCGCGATAACTCCCAGATAAGGAAGATTTCCTTCCATGCGCTGAATTTCGATCTGACTTGCGTTTTCAATTGTGGTTTCAATGTCCTTAATCGGGTAACCAATGCGTCCGATGGCTCTTTCCAAAATCCGGCCTGAAGCATTGCGCTGGTTGCGGCAAAGGGATTCGGCAGATTTCAGGTTTCCTTGCTGAATAAAATCTTTAACATTATCAATCACTCCCGGATCAATTTTTCCGTTAGCACCAATGCCCAGAAAACGCTCAATAATCAGGAAAAGCGTTGCCAGAAAAAGTAATCCGAGCGGCAACATTACCCAGCCTCCTTTTGCAAGAAGATCAATAACAGAAAGCCCTTCTGTGGCAACGGGTGCGGCCAAAGTAGAATCAGCAAGTGCTTGTAGAAGCATCATATTGGTTATAAAAGTGAATGTTAAGCTAATGAAATAGAGGTCGATCCGGTCAAAAAACAGCTTTGAACTTAAACGGCGTTAGTGCCCCCTTATTGTTTAAAGGGCAAATATAGGAAAATTACTCTTCGCGATTCTACGCAGAAACTATTCCCTGCAGGTTTCTGCGCATAAAGAATATTTTTCCGTCTCCGGCTGATCCGTTTTCGCATAAATCCGCCTACTTTTCTGTTTAATAGATTGTATAAACTCTCATCATTTACTCAACCTGATCGGCATGAAAAGAACATTTTCCTATCTGTTGCTGCCCTTCATAGCAGTTTTCGCTGCCGCTCTCAATTCCTGCTCAGACGATCCCGTCCCACTTCCAACCGGGACAATAAAAGTGAAGTTCGACAATGTCGTCGGGTCAAAGGATTTAAAGCTCGATTCTGAAAAATACATCAATGCGTCTGGCCAGGATTTCACGGTTAGCATGCTGAATTATTACATTTCAAACATCAAGTTGATCGCTACGAATGGCGACGACTTTACTGTTCCGCAAGATTCGAGTTATTTTCTGATTCGCGAAGGCAATGTTGGTTCTCAAACAATTACAATTAATAATGTTGCGGCAGGCAACTATAAAGGCATCGAGTTCGTAATTGGGATTGACAGCCTCAGAAGCGTGTCTGACATTTCGAAGCGGAAAGGAATTTTGGATAAAGATTCCGGCCCTACGAATGAAGAAGCCATGTATTGGGACTGGAACCCTGGTTACATTTTCCTGAAACTGGAAGGAACGTCGGATTCTGCGACTTCTGCGAATGGTAAATTTTACTATCACATTGGCGGTTTTGGCGGACTTACAGAGAAGACATTAAACAACATTCGTGTAGCAAAAATCAACTTTGGAACGCAACGGGCGGGTGTTTCAAGGAATGCAGGCGCGCAGATTAACCTGAAAGCGGACATTCTCAAAGTGTTCAACGGTTCCACCAAAGTGAGCATTAAGGAAAATGGGAACGTTATGTTTATGCCTTATTCCAAAAATATTGCGGACAATTACGTGAGCATGTTCAGTCTCGATCAGATCATTAATAAATAAGTGTTAAGCTTGATGAAGAAGACGGTTCTGCTTTTTGGTGTGCTCTTCATCCTTTTGCAGGGAACAATTTCCTGCAAGAAGGACTCGGAAACGCCTGAACCAACGCTTCCTGTTGATACAATTACCCCACCTTTGGAATGGAAAAAGCCAGCTTATTTTCCTGATCCCGTTTATGATCTGTCCAAAAATCCATTAACACCCGAAGGCGTTGAACTCGGGCGTTTCCTGTTTTACGACGGCATTCTTTCCCGCACAGACAAGATTGGCTGCGGAACCTGTCATCAGCAACAGGCCGCATTCACGCATCACGGGCATGATTTGAGCCACGGCGTGGACGATTTGTTGGGAACGCGAAATTCGCCTTCGGTCCAGAATATGGCATTTAGTCCGGTTTTCTTTTGGGATGGCGGCGTGCATGACATGGATCTTGTTCCGCCGGTTCCGATCCAAAATGAGGTTGAAATGGGTGAGCGCGTGGGAAATGTCATTGAGAAACTGCGTAAAACGCCAGTTGCCGGAGCCGCAAAGCAGGTAAATTATCCCAAGATGTTCAAAGCAGCTTTTGGAACGGATGAAATTAACGCAGACCGGATGATGAAAGCATTATCACAGTTTATGGTGACGATGGTCTCTGCAACTTCGCGTTATGACTATTTTCTGCAAGGCGACGCAACAGCATTAACGCCATTGGAAAAACAAGGAATGACCCTTTTTAAACAAAATTGCTCATCCTGTCACAGCAGCGAGCTTTTTACAGATTTCAGTTTCAGAAACAATGGTTTGATTCCCAACAAAATCAAGGACCAGGGAAGATATGCGATCACATTGAATGAAGCGGACCGGCTCAAATTTAAAGTGCCAAGTCTCCGTAATGTTGGCCTAACAGCGCCTTACATGCACGACGGGCGGTTTACGACTTTGGAGCAGGTTTTGAACCATTATGCCAATGATCAGAGCGGAAGCAAGGATAGCATTTTCGTCTCGCCCACGCTTGATCCGTTATTGCAAATTGCCGGTCAAAAGCGTGGAATTAAGCTTTCTGCGACCGAAAAGCAAGCGATCATTGCTTTTCTAAGAACATTAAATGATGAGCAGTTCATCAACGACAAACGTTTTTCAGACCCCGGAATCGGAACATCATTGTAAGCGAAGATGTGGTTTTTTCTTACAGTAAAAATGACCTTGATCATGTCTTTAACCATGATTAAACATTCATTAAAATAGGGGAAAATTGCCCGATGAGTTGTTACTTTGTGAAAATATTAAAGCTGTCAATTAGATAAAATATGCAAAGCGGAGAAAAAAGCGCACAGCCCTGGTTGGGAAAAATGCAGGAAAAGTGGGGATTGGAGACAACCAGACAAGTTCTTTTGGTTTTAGCGGTTTTTAGCTTGGCGGGTTCGTCTGTGGTTTGGCTTAGGAAAGGGCTTTTCTTTCTGCTGGGTTACGATGAGCTGACCCCCATGTGGCTCAAAACCATTACTTACATTCTTTTTATTTTTCCAACTTACCAAACGCTTCTGCTGATGTACGGCTTCCTGTTGGGCCAGTTTTCGTTTTTTTGGGAAAAAGAAAAGAAAATGTTCCGCTGGATTAAAGCGAAATTCAGCAAATAACAGTCATTTCAGAAGCTTAGGCTTCAAACCAAATATTGTAGGAGTGCCGGAATTAACCTTCCTGTACTCCTTATTTTATTTATACCTTTGTGTTTTATTTCATTAAAGTTTAGAATCATACATATCATTCCATGTTTGAAAACTTACAGGACAAGCTAAATAACGCCTTTCGCACACTAAAAGGAAAGGATAGGATATCAGATATAAATGTTGCCGCAACCACAAAGGAAGTCCGCAAAGCATTGGTCGATGCCGACGTTAACTTTAAAGTTGCAAAGGAAATTACAGACCGGATTCGTGAAAAAGCGCTCGACAGAAAGATATTAATCTCTGTTGAACCGGGACAAATGTTTGTAAAAATCGTTCAGGAAGAGCTTACCGAGCTCATGGGCGGCCAAGCAGAAGGCATTAACATTAAAGGTGATCCTGCGGTGATCCTGATTGCTGGTTTGCAAGGTTCGGGTAAAACCACTTTTTCGGGTAAACTTGCCGCATTGCTCAAAAAACAAGGCCGCCAGGTTTTGCTTACGGCTTGCGACGTGTATCGTCCGGCTGCGATTGACCAGCTGAAAGTGCTTGGAGAGCAGGTTGGTGTCGAGGTTTATTCAGAACCCGAAAACAAAAATGCGGTTGACATTGCGCGTAATGCAGTCGCTCACGCAAGAAAAATTGGAAAGAAAATCGTGATCGTCGATACAGCCGGACGTTTGGCTGTGGATGAGGTCATGATGCAAGAGGTTGAGGACATTAAATCAGCCGTTAAGCCTTCTGAAATTCTGTTCGTTGTGGATTCTATGACGGGTCAGGATGCGGTTAATACGGCCAAAACATTCAACGAACGCCTTAATTTTGACGGCGTTGTTTTGACCAAATTAGACGGTGACGCACGTGGTGGAGCGGCCCTTTCCATTCGTCAGATCGTTGATAAGCCTATCAAATACATCAGCACGGGTGAAAAAATGGAAGCGCTTGATTCCTTCTATCCTGATCGTATGGCGAGCAGAATCCTGGGGATGGGTGACGTTATTTCCCTCGTGGAGCGCGCACAGCAGGCTTTTGATGAAGATGAAGCAAAACGCATTAATGCTAAAATGCGTCAGAATAAATTCGATTTTGACGACTTTTTAGGTCAATTGCAGCAGATCAAAAAGATGGGTAATGTAAAAGACCTGATCGGAATGATTCCTGGAATGGGCAATGCGATGAAAGATATGGACATTGACAATGAGTCGTTTAAACCTATTGAAGCGATCATTGAGTCGATGACAAAAAGGAACGGGAGAACCCGGATATGATCGACGGAAGCCGCAAAAAACGCATTGCAGCAGGAAGCGGCACTTCTATTTTGCAGGTGAACAACCTCATCAAGCAATTTGATGAAATGCGGAAAATGATGAAGAAAATGAACACGATGCAAGCCGCTGGCAAGCTGGGCAAAGCGCTGCGCCGCTAAATTGCAAGTGTCACTCACTCATTCCTCCTTCATGAAACGGACTCTTTTTGTACTGACATTAATTCTTTTACTTAGTCAACAGAAACTCAGAGCGCAGGCTTCTGTGGGATATTATCCATGGAGCAGCCTGCTGACGATCAGCACGAATTCAAAAAAAGCGATTTGGCTGGATGCAAGGTTTCAGACGAATTCACTTTTCAGCAGTTTAAGCGTGGATTTGCTGCCGATGATCAATCTGAAAAGAGGTGAAGTTGTGCAATGGTATCTGGGCGGCGGGTTGCGATTAAACCCACTTTACCGCATTGCAGACGCAGATGCAGATTTGATCACGATTGATGGTTACTCGGTTAATGTTGGCGTCCGTATTTCGCCTTTACCAAAAAACAGGCGTTTCCAGGTCGCATTAGAGCTTAATCCATATGTTAAAGACGATTTCGAGAGCGGCGTTCTGAAAAGTCACTTTGGTCTGGTTTATATTTTTGGAAAAAGAAAACAACAAGAACCGGTCGTAGAGCCAGTGAGTAATCCTTAACACGATAATTTGTTCAAAATAAAAAAGCGCTCAAATCAGCCAATGCTGCGTTTGAGCGCTTTTTCTTTGTCTTATTCTCTTAATTTCCGCCTCTGCCCGCTTTGTAGGAATCGTATTCTTCCAAAAGCGTCCGAAGATCATCATCACCGGCAAAATCCAGTTGCGATTCTCTGATGATGTAATTCATCTTATTTTTCTCATCAGTCAGCAATTTCAAGAAGCTATTTCTATTACTAAGTTGAACGGGATTAAGATTATCATTTTTTAGAATAAAAAGCTTCGCACTCGGCTCCATGGTGCGCGTTGCGCTTGCCTTTTCAACCTTTATCGGTGCAACGTATTTCTTCAAAAGTTTGGTGTTGCCGTCATAAAGCACTCTGTAAAAACTTTTGTCCGTTTGCTCGCCAACCGCTGGAAAACCGTTTTTGAAGATGTACAGATCCGTTCCCGTCGGGATCGTAAACTCCTTAACGCCAGACGAAACCCTGTATAAGCCGGAATCGGCCATATATTCCACTTCGTCTTTTTTTAGATCATATCGGATCTTGACGCCGTCATGCACAATGTCATCATTGGTCCGAACTGTGCCCATATACCACTCTTGAAACAGATATGGCGAGCTTTCTCCGTCGGCGCTTGCCGTCTCCTTATATGGCGTTCCTGCTAATCCGGTTGAATCCTGCGCAATCAATACATTACTCCAAAGAAAGAAAGAGAGCAAAAAAAATCTTAGTACATATTTCATGATTAAGTTGGTTAATTTGATAAGTTCGAAGTCTGATAATGCGAGAATTTAGATTGCTGGCATCTTTCTGTACTTTTGCCAAAAAAATTGTACCCGCTCAAATTGGATATTAACGAACAGCTTATACATATACGCAGCAGCCTTGCAGGAATCACTCCTGAGATTTTCCTGGCCCTGCTCTTTTGCTTTTTCCTGTTTGCGGAACTTGTTTTTTTGCGCTGGCTTAAAAAAGACAAAATAGCCTCCTACTTACAAAATATAGCGCTGGGAGGCAGCATTATAACACTTTTATTGATTCTCGGCCAATGGAATGCTGAGCCCGCTTTCCGTTTCCAGCCTCTTCTTTTTCTCGATCGGCAGGCTGTTTTTTTCAAAATCATGATTACGCTCGCCTGGATTTTCACCTTAATCCACGTCCGCGTCTTGAAATATAACTTTCCTCCCGAATTTAATGCGCTGCTCATTGCTGCCGTTGCAGGGATGAATCTGCTGACAATGTCGACACATTTGCTGACAATTTACCTTTCCCTTGAACTCATTTCCATAAGCTCTTATTTGCTCGTAGCGATTTCTCCTAATAAAAAGGCAGCAGAAGGCGGGATTAAATATTTGCTTTTCGGCGCAGCAAGCTCAGCAGTAATGCTTTACGGAATTTCGCTCATTTATGGTTTAACGGGAACAATGGACATTACCAGCGAAGCCATGACCGTGGGGCTGATGAATAATTCGCCGCTCGTGATAACGGTGACCATTGTACTTACGCTTGCCGGATTACTTTTCAAGCTCTCGCTTGTTCCATTTCACGTCTGGACGCCAGATGTTTATGAGGCTGCTCCTACCCCGCTTGTTTCGTTTTTATCTGTTGCACCCAAGGCTGCTGTCGTGCTTGTGCTTATGCGGCTTGCAGGCATTTTGCCCCCGCAGTATTTCCCTGTTTTGGGAGGAATAGCATTGATAAGTATGACCATTGGCAATGTTGCCGCATTGTTGCAGACCAATGCAAGGCGGTTATTGGCTTATTCGTCCATCGCGCAAGCAGGTTATCTGCTGGTTGGCATTGCGGCTTACAGCCGGTTTGGGTTTGAATCCGCAGTCTTTTACACGGCTGCTTATCTGATTATTAATCTCGCTGTGTTTTTCCTGATTGATCTTTTACAGCCTGTTTCAAATACAAATTTGACTTGTTTCGAAGGGTTAGGGCGCCGCAATATGTGGATTTCCAGCATTCTGACGATTGTAATGATTGCATTAGCCGGTTTGCCGCCTACGGCAGGTTTTACTTCCAAATTGCTCGTATTTTCTGCTCTTTGGGAAAGTTATCACCAACAAGCATTTCCGTGGATGCTTTGGCTGCTCATTGGTGGGATCCTTAATGCTGCGATATCGCTGGCTTATTATTTGAGACTTCCTTACTTGTTGTTTTTCAAGGCATTAAACCAGAAAACCGCATCTTCCAATCAGAGTTTAACAGGAAAGGTCATTGCTGGGCTGCTGGTTATGACAATCCTTTTGTTATTTTTCAATCCGGCATTGATTACAAAATGGATTGCTGCTTTCTGATCAGAGAATCGCACGGACTTTAAATCCATCTTTCCGCAACAGTGAAATTACGCCCAGATCTCCGCCAAGGTGCCCGGCTCCAACGGCAAAAAAGGTCGGTTTTTCAGCTGCGATTTTCTTAATGCGCGGCACCCATTTTTTGTTTCTTGCAAAAAGCATCACCTCTTCATTCCCCTCCATCCCGTAATCGCTCTGCATCATTAATGTATATAAATCGTTCACTTTCTGCAATTTATATAAAGCAATGAGATTCGAAAACTCTTTGCGGGCCTTTGGAAGGCTGTCGATCATTGTCATGATCATTTTCAACTGATCTTTGTAAGGGATCGTATCAAAAATCGCCATTTGTTCATCCAAAGTCTCAATGCCGATCACCTCGGATTTTTGACTGGCTGCCAGCTGCACCAGCGCCATTTCGTATGATTGCGGCTGACAAGAAAGGACCGCATTGAACAGCGGTCCCATCAAAATAAAAGGTTTTGCTCTCTCAAACATGGCCAGGCCCATGCCAACAGAATCTTTGTAAAATTTACTCAGCCGCGCGTAATCTTGCTCGTTTAAAAGCTTTTTCAACTCACTGCCATCCGACATATTCATTGACTTCATCATTCCGGCCATCATGTTCGGATCGTCCATGTCGAGTTCCAAAGCAACTTGTTGCGTCCGCGCCAATGTTGCTTTCAACGAATCGCTTAGCGAAAAGTCGGATGGACAGATTAAATGGATAGTTCCGAATAAATAGGAAGGCTTCGCCTGACCAGGAGAGGTTACTTCCCACAGTAAAGTGTTTTCCGTGGGAGCCTGAGCGCTGCTATTAAGCGCCGAAATACCCAGTATAATGATGCTCAATAACAGTTTTTTCATGGCCTTCGCTGCTTTACTTTGTTACTGCTTATTGCTGTCCACCTTAATGCGATCTTCGCGATTCACCAATTCCCAAGCCGTGTGAAAAACGAGTTTTACGATTGGAGCCTGCTTTTCAAACATGATTTTTTCAACATCGTCGCCAGGCCGGTGATAATCCTCATGAACACCGGTAAAATAGAAGATCACCGGAACGCCCATTTTGGCAAAATTGTAATGGTCCGAGCGATAATAGAAACGGTTTGGGTCTTTTGGATCATTGAATGTGTAATCCAGTTTATAATTGACATATTTCTTATTTGCCTCCTCGCTAATTTCATGCAGCTTGGATGAAAGCTTGTCTGAACCAATCAAATACACATATTTCGGATCATTGGCATGCGCCTGATCCACACGACCAATCATATCAATGTTCAGATCAGCGATCGTATTTTCGAGTGGAAACAACGGATTCTCAGAATAATATTCAGAACCAAAAAGTCCTTTTTCCTCGCCCGTAACATTCAAAAACAAAATGCTTCTTCTCGGACCTTTGCCTTCCGCTTTCGCTTTGCTGAATGCTTCTGCGAGTTCGAGTAGAGAAACGGTTCCGGAGCCATCGTCATCCGCACCATTGTTAATTTCACCATTATCGGAAATGCCGATGTGATCAATATGCGCGCTTATTACGAGCACTTCTTCCTTTTTGTCCGAACCTTCCAAAAATGCAGCGACGTTTTCTGTTTCAATTGTCTCACTAACGCGTTCTGCCTTCAAAGCCACATTCCCCGTCAAATGCTTCGCCGTTGGCTTACCCGACTTTTCAATTGCAGCCTTTTCTTTAAGCAGTTTGGAAGCCGAAGTATTCAAGATCTTCGCTGCTATTTCCGAAGAAACTGCAAATGCTGCAATGCTATTCGACGCTTCAACCACCGGTTTTAAAGTTGGTGCACTGAACCGTCGTGCCATCACAGCCCGCTGCCTGATCTCCTTATCCAGATCGTCACCAGTCTTTTCTGTAATAATAAAAACGTATTTAGCACCTCTGTCTATGGCAGTCCGCGCCTTCACTTGCCATGAAACCGGCCCGCTCCACTTGGTTTTTTCCGTTGTGCCATTTACAAGATATTTCCCATCGGCGCCCTTTGGCTCGCCCTCGAAAACGATTACCGACTTTCCTTTTATGTCAAGATTACTGTAATCGCTGTAATTCGGTTCGTCAATACCATAACCAGCCAATATCACGTCAGAGCTGGCTTCTTGGGGAACATTAAGCACTCCATTAAGGTAAAACTCTTTGTTAAATTCATATTGCTTGCCGTCAGCCTTCACATAAACCTCTCCCCAGCTCCTTTTATACAAATTATATTTTTGCAAAAAGCTTTTAGATCCGTCGGCGGCAGTTGCAGCGGGTTGCAAGCCATATTGTTGGTAATATTTGGAAACATATTCAGCAGCCTTCTTCTGACCAGGCGAGCCCGTATCCCGACCTTCCAAACTGTCGGATGCGATAATCACTAAATGCTTTTTAAGATCTTCGGGTGTAATGCTTTCGGCATATTTGGCTGCATCGTCCTGTGCAAAACTTAGCGTTGTAATTGACAGGAGCATGCCTGCGAGCAAATTTCTATTCATATCAATGCTTAATAATTCAAATTCCACAAAGAAACTAAACGCCAGCCCCATTGCAAAATTTCATTAAACCGAACAGCGCTCCGAATCTCAGCACATCACTTCTTAGACTCATTGGCACAACGAGACACAGACCACAAAAAAACCCCGAATTGATCCTGCTTACTTTTAAATAAGGCAAGGCAATCCGGGGACCATCACACACACACAATCTTTAAGTCGAAATCTAAAACGTCTCCGTAAACCACAGATCCGTTTGCTAATATGGCGTATGCCCTGTAATACTGTTCATAGTATGCTATACTTTCAGGGATGCTAATGTTAAATGATAGTTCACCCAATGCAGGTTCAGTGTTAAAAACAACTTTCTTATCAAAGCTCGTTACGTCTGGGATCTTATTGTAATTAACATCATTTTCTGATTTTCTAAAAGTCAGGAGCATACCATACTCTACGATATCCACCTCTCCTAAATCCTCAAATGAAAGAATATACTTAAAGTTCTGATTGCTGATCAAATCCAAAGCCAGTGTTTTTATTTTGGCTTCCTTTAGAGGCACAGGAGAAAATTGCATCACATCCCCGTAAGCGACAGAGTTTACACCATAAGTAACATAAGCCCTGTAATAGATTGTTTTGTAACCAACTAGTGGGGCCGCATCGACTTTTGACTTTTCGCCCACGGCAATCGGCATTGGAAATACCACTTTGTTATCTGCAATGGTTGGCATTTTCGTGAAGGGAGCATTGCTATCAAACTCCGCTGAATAAACAACTCCAAAACCTGTAATCTGGATATTACCTAGGCTTTCAACATTCAGCTTATATCTGTACTGATTTAGTGCCTGGTTCTCGATAGATAGTGCCACCGTTTTAACCTTGGGTGCTTCCACAGGAGTTTCAGGCTCCGGCTCCTCCGGTACATAATGATCCTGACAAGAAAAGGCGAAGAGAAAAAGAGCGGTGAGCATTCCAGCAAACTGGAGAGAAATCCGTTTCATAAGTTGTGACTGATTGAATGTTGTTCTGAGTTGCAATAATAAATGACTGCTGCATCTTCATTGATACATGCCGCACATCCAATGAACTAACGGCCTTAGTTCAATTATTTATCGGTCACTTAAATGATTAATTCCGCTGCTTTCCCGTCGCAATGATTCCCGAATAGCGTAAATCCGACAATTCAATCGCTCATAATCTTTGTAAATAGTGCTAAACACCGAATAATAATCCATAACATCCTGAGAATAATTGGATTCGCATTGAAGCTCCTAGAAGTAGTTACTTTCCTAAAAAAGTACTCACCAGCTTTATTCCTTCAAATGAAACATTCCCTCATTCTCTCTCTGTTGCTCTTATGCGCTAATACATTATTCGCGCAAGCTCCTCAAAAATTTAGTTTCCAAGGCGTAGCGCGAGATGCCGCTGGGAAAATCGTCTCGAAAAAAGACATTGCCATTCGCGCTACAATTCACCAGGGAAGTGCTAACGGCCAAACTGCTTATAGTGAAACGCATGCGCTTCAAACTGATGCCAATGGGATATTTAATTTAGCCATAGGAACCGGATTTGTAAACACTGGATATTTCGAGACCATTCAATGGGGCTCATCTGAGTATTTTATGCAAATTGAACTCAAGCATGACGGCTTGAACTTCATTGACTTAGGTTCTACACAATTACTAAGCATTCCCTACGCGCTTCATGCGAAAGAATCTAATGGCTGGGTGAATGATATGCCAATTGTGCAGACGGGAAAAGATTTTGGCCCAGCCTTGCCTCATATACAATCTATGGGTCCTAGATTGATCTGGCATCCAAGCTTATCTGTATTCAGAGCAGGCGGAATCTTTGACGACTCGTGGGATCAGCAGAACATGGGCTATGCATCCTTTGCGACCGGCGAGTCCACTTTGGCTAAGGGCCAATGGAGTGCGGCTTTCGGAAATAAATCGAAGGCAATTGGGCATGCATCCTTCGCTGTCGGAACTAGTGTGCAAGCACTTGGAAATAGCTCATTTGTATCAGGAATAAACGTCATAGCTCATGCCGACGGTGCCTTTGCTAGCGGACTTTTCAATGATAACCCATCTAGTTTCTCAGTTGATGAACAACGAATCTTTGAAGTCGGCAATGGTGTATCTGATCAAAACAGGTCTAATGCTTTAACAATACTTAAAAATGGAAATATTGGTATCGGCAGAAAAGTAACAGTTCCCGAGTTCACTATGGATGTCGGGCATCGGATGAGAATTCGACACAACTATAATGAAACTGCCGGAATTTACTTTGACAATTCAACCAAATCTTCTGCTGGCTTTGTCGGCATGGTCGATGACAATCAGATTGGTTTTTATCTTGATGGCTGGAAATTTTATGTGCATAGCAACGGAAACGCTCACCTAACGGGATCATTAACGCAAAATTCCGATCGCCGACTTAAACGAAATTTCACTTCTTTATCAGAAAGTCTAAGCAAGCTGAGTGCGCTTCAGGGTTACAATTACTTTTGGAAAGACACTTTGAAAGATCAAACAATCCAGACTGGTCTCATTGCACAGGAGGTGGAAACACTTTTTCCTGAACTTGTCCAGACTGATGACAAAGGCTTTAAATCAGTTAACTACATTGGCCTTGTCCCGCATTTGATTGAAGCTGTAAAAGAATTGCAACAAGCCAATGATGTTTTAAAATCGCAGAATCAAAAGATGCAGATTGAAACGGGAAAAACGAATGATGCGATCAAATCGCTGGAAGCAAAGCTTGATCAGTTGCAACAAAAGCTAAACCCGGAATCAAATTAATATGGACATGAAAATGAGATTATTCGTCCTGTTATTTGCGCTTCCTGTTGGGTTTGCAATAGCTCAGAAAATATCACCCTCAGGTGTATACGCAGCCTCAAATACCAGTGCAGCCGGCGGAGCAAGTGTGGCTTGGGTTCTGGGCAATTTGCATGGATCAACGCAATTATCTGTATTACCTGTTACATTAATCAGCTTTACCGCTAAACTGACCGCAGCGGGAGACGCTGAGTTGCAATGGAAAACAGCCCAGGAAACCGATAATGCTGGCTTCGAAATCCAAAAGTCAGTTGATGCGAAAACATTTATGTCTGTGGGCTGGATAGACGGCGTTGCAAATTCTTCTTCGACAAACATTTATCGTTTTGTCGACTCAAATTTGCAAACAACAAGTTATTACAGGCTCAAACAGATCGACTTTGACGGTAAGTTTACGATGAGTCGCATTGTGCAAGTAATCCCCGAAAAAGAAAGCACAAACTATTTCCTTGCATATCCAAACCCGGTCACGGATGGCGTCGTCAAAGTTAGGATTCCTGAAAAGGCAACCTCATTAACCATAACTGATCAATCCGGAAGGCTTATCCTCAAACAACAAAATCCGACAGGTGAGCAGACCATACCACTTTCTTACGGCGGAGCATTCTTATTTAGGGTAGAAACCTCAGGAGGTTCAAGGACATTAAAAGTCAGTAACTTACGCTAAATTTTACGTGGTAATTCTGCCATTGCTGGGATCAGGCAATGGCAGAGAACCTTACCCTAGGATTCTAACAAGCACAATTTCTTCTAGGTTTGTCGGGAAGATACCTTACTAAAACTTTCCGTCCCGGTTTAACATAATTATCAGCTTCAAGCTTAGGTATATCCACGTCAGCAACGAAATTTCTTTTAGACAATGGTTCTACCTGAACACGCACTGTGATAAAGTCATTTTTCCGCCGACCAAGAACAGGCATGAGAATTAATACTCTGGCTTCTGATTCAACTCCAAACTTATGAATCTTTAAAATTCTATTGGATTTGTACATGTCATACAGATAAGACCATAGATAATAGGCTAATACGATGGCAAGTGCTGCAACACCAACCATTATAGCTGCGTGTGTGTAAGGATTTGCTGCGCGAAAACTGATTAATAATATTGTACAGATCATAAATTAGGTAGGTTATAAATTACTATTTTAATAAGGTGGAGAGCTCGACCACGACGAGCGTTCCGGCAGCGTCTCCATTTCGGTCTTCTTTGTCAATAAAATTTACATGTGCATGATATCCCTGCCTCCGAAGGACATTGAGGCGTTCTTCTGAAATCGGCAGGCCCATCGATTTGTGAGGCCGGCTTCTGCTTTGAGAATTTTTTATCTCAAATGATCTTTGTCTTCCGACACCATTGTCATCGATTCTGCATTGAAAAATATCCTCATCGACTTTTTTGAATTCAACCAAAAGCCTCCGTTCTCGTCTCGAATGCATTAATCCATGCCAAATCGCATTTTCAACATAAGGCTGTATCAACATAGATGGAATCAAAATTTCCTCATCTTCCAGGTCATCATCCGTTATAATTTCGTAAGAAAAGCTTTTCTCGAATCGCATTTCTTCCAACTTGAGATAGAGTTCCAGCACGTCCCGCTCCTCTTCCATGGTTACCAGTTTCTTTCCTGAATTGTTTAAAACCGTCCGGAACAGTTTGGAAAAAAGATTAAGATATTTACTCGCCTCAACGAATTTCTCGGTTACAATACACTCCTGAATGGCATTTAAGCAGTTAAAAACAAAATGCGGATTCATTTGCGCCCGTAACGCCATCAACTGACTTTCGGCAAGTATTTTGTTGATTTCCAATAATTCAAATTCTTTTTCACGCGTGGCCGCCCTTGCAATCGCTTCCGCGATTTTCCCGGCGCTTATTGTAGAAATGATGGTCAGTGCCCGAAGGTGTTCTTCCTTGAAATGATCTTTTTCCGGATGTTCCGTGTCCACAACCCCGATAACCTTTCCATCATGCAGAATTGGAACGGAAAGCTCAGAAAAACGCCTCACCTCATCTACAACATATCTCGGATCCTGTGACGTATCTGCCAACAAAATAGGTTTTCCACTTACAGCCACGGCCCCGACAATGCCCATTCCCAACGGAATTTCTACTGGATTGAAGATTTCCGGTCCTCTTGGATTCCTGGTTCCGGAAGCAGCTTTGAGCTGTAAAACATTTGTCTTTTCATTTAACAGATACACCACACAATCCTCAAATTGCAGCAGTGAAATGCAGCTGCGTGCGATATCACAGCATATTTCATCAACCGTATTTTCACCGTAAGTTGAATTGGCAAAATAGTCAATGCAACGTTCCGCCTGCACTTGTCTTCTGTGCTGTTGAAGCATTCGAAACAGAATTGCCACTAGGAAAAGCGCTAGTATTGAGGCACTTGAAACAAACCAATAAGTTTGCCACCAGGGTGGTTCAATGAAAAAATTCAGCTCGCCGGCCTGGTTCATCCACCTTCCATGCTCGTCCGTGCTTCTTACCTTAAATGTATATTTGCCCCAGGGCAGATTTTTATAAGAAGTCACCAATGACCGCCCTGCATTCATCCAGCCTTTGTCAAACCCTTCAAGAAAGTAACTGTACTGCAATGTTGGAACATCTCTGTGATCAAGAGAGGCAAATTGAAAGGTGAGATAATCTTCGTCTGTTGAGAGCCTTAAAGGTGAATTTTTCATGAAATCCTCCTTTTCGTTTCCAAATACTTTGACGGATGTGATATGCGGCGCCTTTCTGACTTTCAAAGCGGCAAACTTCGCCGGATCCAAAACTACCACATGATCAAGCATTGCAGCGTACACCTTCTTATTTGCTACGAATATGTCATTCCAATAATCCTGAAGGTTTTGCCCAAGATCTATTTCAACTTTTGTCAGCGCTTTTGAAACTGGATTAAAGAATAATAGTCCTTCAATACCTGACACCCAAATGTTATTAAGGTGGTCGATGGCTATATTACTTAGATTGTCGTAAGGAAGCCCGTTGCTAGTATTTAAGCTGTCGATAAGATGATAACTTTTATCAAACTTCAAAACTCCTTTACCCCAGACGACCATCCACAAATTTTTATCCTTGTCCTCGACCATTTGATTCGCAAAAAATCCTCTGGATTCGCCCAACCGAATCTCAGAAAAGGTTTGCTTCTGTGCATCAAATTCTAGTAAGCCATGTCCGTTTACAGCAAACAAAATATTCCCATTGCGTTTTAACAGAAAGCTTTGAATATTATTAAATTGAAATGTGCCGTGCTTTTTATCTTTTCCATCGAAGCGGTCAATCAAATCTGTGGATGGATCATAACGGTACAATGCATCATTCAGGATTTGGAACCAAATTTTTCCTGCCGAATCGACAAAAATTAAGTTGGCTACTTTCTTTCTAAAGTTATAAGGGCCATTTGTAAATGCTTCGAGCTCCTTTTTGCCATTTTTCAGAAAAAGGATTCCGTCTAATCCGGCGAACCACCATTTATCATTGGATTTCACTGCCATGAAAAACTTATTTTTCAGGATATCCGGACCCATTGTGGCAACATAGCGCTGAGATGTCCTATCCTTCATATTATACTTCACAACGCCATCCTCTTTGGAAGCCATTACTGTATCGCCATCTACAACAATAGAATTGGAATGCGCAAAACCTGTGTGAAGAAAATATTTATAGCTCGGCAACTGATGAATTGCCTGAACAGGTGCATTTGCCTGCACTTTGCTAATGCCATTTAAAGTACCAAGCCATACATTACCTTCCTTGTCCTCGATGGCGGACCAGAAAAATCCATATCCTATTGAATACTTTCGGTCTTGGCTATATGGAACTTTTCGAATAGGCTCCCCAGGTTCTTTAAGATAAGCGGCGAATGCCCAGGTAGAGATCCAAACTCTGTCTTTCTTATCAACAAATAGATAATTGCACCCCTCAAAAATTTTCTCCCCGTCAAGTTTTTGATGGGCTGTAACCTGGTTGGTATTGTGATCCCAAAAATTCAATGACTTAGTCGTATTACAGCCATACCATACATTGCTTTGTTTATCGACTGCAATTGAGAATATATTGGTGTCATCGAAAATCGAGATTTTATTCGGGTTATTAGACTTATGGTACACGGCCTTTTTAAGACAATCAATAAAATAGAGTTTCTTCCCCCCATCCAAAAGCCACCTCTCCCAGAGTCCCAAGCGAGTGTTGATAGATTATATTCTACGTCTCGCAAAACTTTCGTTTCTGGAATCTCTTCTTCGAGTTGGACAAGTTTTCCTCTTA
This sequence comes from Dyadobacter sp. AC419, assembly GCF_979253085.1. Taxonomy (NCBI): domain Bacteria; kingdom Pseudomonadati; phylum Bacteroidota; class Cytophagia; order Cytophagales; family Spirosomataceae; genus Dyadobacter; species Dyadobacter sp. AC419. The sequence goes on from NZ_CEEDCD010000024.1 coordinate 41,004, forward strand.
CATATATATATATACCCAGTCTGGTAGTAAACCATAGACGAGATTGCCCGTCCACATGTATATTATATATGTCCTCATTTTTAAAAAGTGCAAAACGCTGATCGCTCCTGAAAGCGCCCGTTCTCCGGTTAAAAACTTTAACGCCATTTCTAGTCCCGACTACAAGCTCAATGGAATCCAGCGGCTGGATTGCTGTAACGTAAAGGTCCTTCGAACCGGCTTCGGCATATTGCCTTACAATAGCTCCGTCGAAGCGATTCAATCCTTTAATAGTCCCAATCCACAAAAAACCATCATTGTCTTTATAAAAACATCGTATGACTTTACTGCTTAAACCGTCACTTACGCGCAGGTTTTGAAAGATAAATTGGCCACTGGCCCAATAAGGAAATAGACAAATCAGTATACAAAGTCGATACATCGCCGCATTTGAAAAATGAATAAAACTGAATTTCTGCCTTTTTGCGGGAAGGCCGTAAACTAGTTATTAAACGGCGGGCGCGAATTGATTAAAGGAAAAATCACCCGAAAAAGTAGCTAAGAAAGTGTCACTTTATCGAAATATTTAGGAATATAAGCATCACTTATATTCTAGTAAATACTCCTAAGCAGATACAGTAATTCTACAAAGTGCACTATAAAGCTAAAATTACTAAGCATTAATAGTCAAGCAATTATCGCTTAAAATACCGTTAGTTCACTCCCACCGTCCCTTTAATCAATGCTTTGGGAGGATGTCAAAGATTGCCGCCAATTTCAAGCATTGATTCGACAGCAGGGTCAGTTTTTATTTCTCATCACTTAATCATCACTCCATTATGAAAACACTTACATAAACAAAAGATCACCCGCTCGCAGCGGATGTTCAAGTAACAAAGCAGCGGCCAGCAGCATAACAAGCCTAACATTTCCCTCTCTTAAAAAATAATGTATGACCAATCCGATTTTTCCCAGGCTACAAACCTGACACACTAAACAGTACGATTATGAGAAAAATAATTTTTTACACACTAGCATTTTTACTGATAAGCCTTAAAAGTCTTATAGCTCAAAATGCCTCGACAGCAGGTGTTATACCAGGTAAGTTTCCGCCAACGTTATGGTTTAACTATTCGGATTATGAACCAGGGCACACCTCTAATATTACCCATGAATCTGGACAAACGGGAGGCATGGGTGTTGATAGGCCATGGAGTCCTGTCTTGAAACCCACACCATCTGGAAACAGCACATTTCTCACAATATTTAATCAGAGTAAGTTTCTTAATAATACTCCTCACAAAAGTGCAGCTGCGGCAATCATCAAAAATCTGATCCCCGGCAGAAAATATTGGTTGGAATATCATATGCTTTCAGCTGCAATGCAATATCAGCATTCCGACATTCCAGTTTCAGATTTTGGCACAAGCGGAACACTTACATTCTCTAATGGTGCCAGCGGCACGCAGACAATACCTTTTGATCCGCTACCGCCACTTGACAATGTTGGCTCCTGGGTGCCTGGATTTATTGAGTTTACTGCATCTGCTACCCAAGCAACCTTGGTTTTTACAGGAACAGGCAACGACATAAACGGTGGATATATGGCCCTTGATATTGCTGCCAATGGCATATCGCTTGCATGTAATGCAAAAGGAACACCGCAGGTTTCACTATCATCAACTACACTCACAGCGGATTGCGACGGTACCGTAGATCTTAAAAATTCATATAGCGGATCGCCACCGCCAGGCACTGTGGTCGCTTGGTATTACACACCAAATCATGTCAAAAATACGGTTGTTACTGACCCTTCGCATGCTACACCTGGCACCTACTATGCGTTCTACTTTGACAATTCAAGTAACCAGTGCTTTAACACTGACAACTCCGTCGCGAAAGTGGTCGTTTTGCCATCTCCTTCCAAAGCTGGCACTCAACAGGTGAAACTGATTGATGACTATTTAAATCTATCATCATGCACAAACACTTCGACTGTCAATTTAAATAGCTTGCTAGCGAATCCCACACCGGCAGGTCTACAAGTACGCTGGTTTAATAATCCTAATCATACAGGTAATCATTACTCGTTCGTGTCGCAGATCGACAAACCTGGCACTTATTATGTGTTTTATTATGATGGCAGTGCCAATTGCTACAACACTAATAACTCAACTTCCAAGGTAGCCGTTTCTGAGCAAGTCGTTCTTCGCAAGAATAATGCTTCAAATCAATGTCCAGACAAGATTGTAAACTTAAATAGCGAATATGACAGCCCAGTTCCATCAGGATCGAAGTTAGTCTGGTATACTAACCCAACGCATCATGGCTTAGCGGTTTCAGATCCTACAAAAGTCACAACAGGAAATTACTATGCATTTTTCTATAATGCGGCTAGCAATTGCTTTAACACTGATTTGTCTTTTGCGGTTGTCGAAGTTAGTATATTCCTTCCGTGCCCGTGCAATGCTGGAACAACCCAAGTCGCACTTAAGGCAAGTTCATATACCGTTAATTGTCCAGCAACGATGGACCTTGCAACCAGTATTTCAACAGTTCCCCCTCTTAACACTTCTATACAATGGTTTTTAGATGCAGCACATACAACGCCTGTACCAAATCCAGCGGCAGTTGGGATCGGCACTTACTACGCTTTCATTTATGATGCTGTTAACAAATGTTACAATACTGATAATTCTACAGCTCAAGTTACCATTACCGGAGCTCCATGCTGTAATGCAGGAAGTGAACAGGTTTCTCTTAATCGAACGAACATAGCAAATAAGTGTCCTAGCCAAACTGCTGATTTGACCGGCTTGATTATTTCCAATAAGCCACAAGGATCTTCAGTAGTATGGTTTACAGACGCCTCTCACACAAATGCAGTCCCCGATCCGTCAAAAGTTGTAGCTGGAAACTATTATGCATTTTTTAAAGATAATGTCTCGGGATGCTTCAATACAGATTTATCAACCGCAAAAGTAGTCGCATCTATCATTATTTGCGAAACCAAAGTATCACTCAATCTTAAAGTCTTCCTACAAGGTGCAACGACACAAAGTGGTGGTGAAGCATTCATGCGAAACGATCTGCAAGTGTATCCAACCGGTCCTTCCACTTTCGGGCTGCTTCCTTCACAAGATCCCTATGGCAGCGGCGCAGTCTATCCGGAAATCAAGAGTACTTTCTTAAAAGTAGGTAATGTAGTCGATTGGGTAAAAGTCGAAATACGCAGTATGCAAAATCCATCAATCGTTCTCGAATCAAAGAGTCTCTTGCTACGCGTTGACGGAACAGTTCTAGATGTGGATGGAATGGCTCCAAAGTTCAATCCGCAATTTGGAGGTGTTCGAATAGCCGTCAAACATAGGAATCACATGGCTGTCGTTGGGCTGGGTTTGCCTTTCTTCAATGCTGGTTCGGTTAGTTATGACTTTACTAAGGATCTATCCAAAGCTTACAATGTTGACGCTCCGCCTCAGATGGTTTTAACTAACGGAGTTTGGTGTATGATCAGCGGGGATATCGATGCAAGCCTGAATGTCGACAGTATTGACCTGACAACCTTTAATCCTGCTTATAACAATGGCGCTCCTGATATGTACACTAGTCAGGATCTTAATCTAGATGGTGTCGTCGACAGTCTTGACATTTTTTACCTCAACAATCCATTTAATCAAGGATCTTTTTCAACTATTTTAAATCTAAACTAATTATGAAGCAATTTTTAAAACTCATTTTAGCAGTAACACTATTACTAATATTAAATCCCGGCGTAAAGGGGCAGAATATCATCCTGGATTTCACAAATAGACAGTTAAGTGCAGATGGTCTTTCATGGACATTCGACGTTGAGGCAAAGGGCGACGCTAATTATTTAGCTCCGAATGGTAACAACTGGCAGGGCTTTAATATTCGTCTTGACCTGGCATTACCTGCTGGCGTAACCGTTCTTAACGGCTCAGGTAGCGGAAACCCTACTTTTACAACTGGCCTTGTTGGTGTCCAAACAATTGTTCCTGGATCACCTCCTATGGGACAAACAGAAGTCGGATTCACTCTGGCTAGAACTGACCAAACTGATCTGAACACAACAGATTTTGTAAAATTGGCGACTTATACAGTGAATTTTTCAGGACCTGTCCTACAAGGCAATCCAGCAACTCCAAGACCTCAAGCAATTGTCTCAGGAAGTTTTTGGGCTAATCTAGCAGCACCGATAAGGAGACCATTTACGATGGCATTAGAATTTGCTTTGCCCGTGAAATTGACCTCCTTCAACGCGGCCAAAGAAGGCAACGCAATCAACTTAGCCTGGTCCACGACTGAGGAAACAAACAGTGATCGGTTTGATGTGCAGCGCAGTGGGGACGGGAAGGAATGGTCAACAATCCAGACGGTTGCAGCAAAAGGAGAAAGTAAAGTTCAGGTTGATTACGTGGCGGTTGATAACGATCCTTTGAATGGTGACAACCTCTATCGCTTGCATATGATTGATAAAGATGGCACCAGCGCTTATAGCCGTATTCGGACTGTAAAATTTGAAGGGGTTGCTACTTATCTGTATCCCAATCCAGTGACAGACGAATTGACAATTAAGGCAGCCGATTGGACCAAAGTTTCAAAGGTTCAGATTGTGGGCTCGAACGGGAATGAAGTTTACAAATCCGCTGGAAAGCCATCGCCGAAAGTGAATGTGAAAAATATGCCGGGTGGTGTTTATCTGGTTCAGCTCACAAATACAAACGGGACGCAGAGCACTTACAAGATTGTCGTCAACAAGTAATTGCAACATTCGTTCGCCCGGCCAGACTCATCTGTGTTAAGTTTACTTGATGGTCTGGCCTCATTAAAGCCACTTTTAGTCACACTAGAATTCTAAAATATGTTGAAGCGAACCCTGACTTATGCTTTCGTGCTTTTCGCTATTTTTTCATGCGATGAAAAGGATAAAGAAAAACCTTGTGTTGCGCCGGACTTTGAAAAGAATATCATCGGGTCGTGGACGGCAAGTTTGGAATCCAGTCCAATGCAATTCGATGAGGTCGCATTCCTGGATAACGGAACATTTACAGAAAACGGCGGTTTGCTCTTCGGTAAGCAGAATGAACCAAAAATTACCTGGACGGCAGATAATGATTCGCTTCAAGTCGCAAGCAAATTTTCAAATAACACGACAGCCATATACGCCTTCTCCGCATTAGAAAATGCCTGCGACTCAATTGTGCTTGACGTCGAGGGAATAGATAAGGTGTTCCTTAAAAGAAAGTAGTTTCCATCTTTCATTAAAGTGTGTATAGTTCGGAAAGGAGGCGCTAAGATTAGCGTCTCCTTTTTTGTTTTTACGCCAATATGCCGGAAAATCATAATAGCAACCATCCAATAAATAAAATAACATTTTGCACTTCTCTCAGTACAAACCGCCTTTTTCAGCTGGTAACAATAAATTAATTGTAAAATACTGTCATTCAGCGAAAAAAGTCCGTACATTTGCACCCTATTTGACAAAATATCAGTCAAACTAAAAGCAAAACGGTTAACTACCGGTTTTAAGCCGCCGAAAGGAAAACCGTAAACAATTGATCTATAAAACAATGCAAGCCATTCGTAACATCGCAATCATTGCGCACGTTGACCACGGTAAAACTACATTGGTTGACAAAATCATTCACGCTTCAAAGTTATTTCGCGATAACCAGGAGTTTGATGACCTAATCCTTGATAATAATGATCTTGAAAGGGAGCGTGGAATCACCATCACTTCTAAGAACGTATCGGTGCGTTACAAAGATGTAAAAATCAATGTAATTGATACACCAGGTCACGCAGACTTTGGTGGTGAAGTGGAACGCGTACTTAAAATGGCGGATGGCGTTTTGTTGCTTGTTGATGCATTCGAAGGCCCAATGCCACAAACACGTTTCGTACTAGGCAAGGCAATCGGCCTTGGCTTGAAACCGATCGTGGTTGTTAATAAAGTTGATAAAGAGAACTGCCGCCCGGAAGAAGTTCAGGAAAACGTATTTGACCTGATGTTTAACCTGGGTGCAACAGAAGACCAGCTTGATTTCGTAACTGTTTACGGTTCGTCGAAACAAGGATGGATGGGGCCGGACTGGCAAAAACCAACGGACAACATTACGTTCCTGCTTGATACGATTATCGAGTCGATTCCTGCTCCTGTCATTGATGAGGGAAATGCACAAATGCAGATCACTTCTCTTGACTACAATGCTTTCGTTGGTCGTATCGCAATCGGTCGTGTGAAACGCGGGACTTTGAAAGAAGGCGCAAACATGATGCTTTGCAAAGCGGACGGCGTTTTCAAAAAAGTAAAAATCAAAGAATTACAGATATTTGAAGGCCTTGGCCGTGTGAAAGTGGCGGAAGTTTCTGCTGGTGATATTTGCGCTGTAACTGGTATCGACGATTTTGAAATCGGTGATACGCTTGCTGATGCTGAAAATCCTGAGCCACTTCCACGTATTGCGGTGGATGAGCCTACAATGAACATGCTTTTCACGATCAACAACTCTCCTTTCTTTGGTAAAGAAGGCAAGTTTGTAACATCACGCCACCTTCGTGACCGTTTGATGAAAGAAACTGAAAAGAACCTTGCACTTCGCGTAGAAGCAACAGATACAGAAGATAAATTCCTTGTTTTTGGACGCGGTATCCTTCACTTGTCTGTATTGATCGAAACAATGCGCCGCGAAGGTTATGAATTGCAACTTGGTCAGCCACAGGTTCTTTTCAAAGAAAATGAAAAAGGTGAGCGCCTGGAACCGATCGAAACATTGGTTGTTGACGTGCCTGAATCAACTGCTGGAAAAGTGATCGAATTGGCAACACAGCGTAAAGGTGAGTTGCTGATCATGGAACCGAAAGGAGATTTGCAACACCTTGAATTCGAGATTCCTTCAAGAGGTTTGATTGGATTGCGTTCAAATGTATTGACTGCAACACAAGGTGAAGCCGTAATGACACACCGTTTTAAAGAATTCGGCACATTCCGTGGACCAATTCCAGGACGTATCAGCGGTTCAATCATTTCAAAAAACACTGGACCTGCAACAGGTTATACTATTGACAAATTGCAGGATCGCGGTCGTTTCTTCGTTGAGCCAGGTGATGAAATCTACGGTGGCCAAGTAATTGGAGAACACAATCGTCCGAACGACATCGTTGTTAACTTGCAGGAAGCTAAGAAATTGACGAACATGCGTGCATCCGGAACAGACGACGGCTTGCGCATTGCTCCGAAAATCAATTTCTCATTGGAAGAATCAATGGAATACATTCAGAAAGATGAATATCTTGAAGTGACACCGCAAAGCATGCGTATGCGCAAGATTTATCTGGAAGAAAACGATCGCAAGCGCAACTCCGGTAAGATGGAAATGGCGTAAGCTAAGATTAGCAATATTTGAAAGGAGGCATAACTTATGCCTCCTTTTTTTGTTTTTTGTGATTTCAGGTTTTGCCCAAATGCTTCCAGGAAATTTGGAGGATAAGCTGATTGCTTCGGCATAATTTTAAGCTTACTACAACTCCTGAAACATTCTATGTCGGAGGCGTTTTTATACTATTTCAAGAAATATTGGTTTTTTATTTTTATAAAATTTAATCAACTATGTTTGTAAGAGAAATGAGAAAATATTCATTAACTTACTTAATATCAATACTTTAAATATTTAGAAATGTCATATATAGAACCGGCGCCAATCAAGGACAAAGAAAATCCGTTGGAGTCCATGATGCAGCGATTTGACAAAGCAGTTGACCTCCTCGGCATATCAGAGGAAATGTATCACATCCTGAAAGTCCCTAGAAAGCAAGTTATTGTAGGTCTGCCAGTTACGATGGATTCTGGTGAGATTAAGACATTCGAAGGTTACCGCGTTATCCACTCCACGATCCTGGGACCGAGCAAAGGCGGCATTCGGTTTGATCCGGATGTAAATCTGGACGAAGTGCGGGCGCTTGCTGCGTGGATGACCTGGAAATGCGCCGTGGTGGACATTCCTTATGGCGGGGCAAAAGGTGGCGTTGCCTGCAACCCACGCGAAATGTCTGCAGGTGAAATTGAGCGGTTAATGCGTGCTTATACAACAGCGTTGCTCGATGTTTTTGGCCCGGATCAGGACATTCCAGCGCCGGATATGGGAACAGGCCCACGCGAAATGGCCTGGCTGATGGATGAATATTCGAAATCCAAAGGCATGACCGTTCCAGCTGTGGTTACCGGCAAACCGTTGGTTTTGGGCGGCTCACTGGGCAGGACGGAAGCGACTGGTCGCGGTGTAATGGTTTCGGCGCTTGCCGGGATGGAAAAATTGCGCATTAATCCTTATCGCGCAACAGCTGTGGTTCAGGGATTTGGAAATGTTGGCTCGCATGCCGCATTGCTGCTTCGTGAAAGAGGCGTCTCCATCCATGCGATCAGTGACATTTCTGGTGCTTATTATAATGACAAAGGCATTGACGTGGCTGCTGCGGTGGCTTACAGAGACGCCAACAAAGGCTCATTGGAAGGTTTTTCGGGTGCCGAATTGATTCCGGGAGACGATTTGCTGACTTTGCCTGTGGATGTGCTGGTGCCTGCCGCTAAGGAGGACGTTATTACACGGAAGAATGTTGCGGGAATCCAAGCCAAAATGATCGTGGAAGGCGCCAACGGACCGACTTCTTTCAAAGCCGACGACATTATCAATGAAAAAGGAATAATGGTTGTGCCGGATATTCTTGCCAATGCTGGCGGCGTGACGGTTTCCTATTTTGAATGGGTCCAAAACCGCATTGGTTACAAATGGACGCTGGAACGCATCAACCGCCGGACGGACCGGATCATGAAAGATTCTTTCGATAAGGTTTACGAAACATCATTGAAATATAAGGTTTCGTTGCGGATTGCGGCATACATTGTGGCCATTGACAAAGTGTCAAGCACATACAAATTCCGGGGAGGATTTTAACTTCCCATTCCGGATGACAGGCAGCTTTCAGACGAAGGCTGCTTTTTTTGTGCCCTTACTGGCCGTCCATTGTTAACCATGGGTTATTAAAACAAATGCCTACACAGCAGATAAGGTAATCTTGAAAACAGAATGTTAACTTTAAGGCTCGAATCAGATGGCTGACAGCCGATTGCCGACAGCCTTACCTATATTAAATCATGTCACTGAGCCCGCGTTTTATTGCCTTCATACTGGCGTTCCTGATCTCACTCATTACAACTTCCTTTCTTGCATTTGTAGAAGGCGTATCGAGGGGAATGCTCTTTGTTTCCGCCATTTCAGCGTTTATTTCTTCATTTTTCCTGGTCATGTACGCCGTTGACATCCTGGTTTTTCGGGAGGTTAACAAAATGTACAGGACGATCCACAAGCTCAAAATGAAGGATTTTAATCTTGCGCCACGTAAAAAGCTCATTACAGAATCAAATCCGCTGAAAACGATCAACGACGAGATTTTTGTTTATGTTACCAAAAAACAAAAGGAAATTGATGAACTGAAAAAACTCGAATTGTTTCGCCGCGAATTTTTGGCAGACGTTTCCCATGAGTTCAAAACGCCCATTTTTGCCGCGCAGGGCTTCATACATACGCTTCTTGACGGTGCGATGGAAGATGAGAATGTAAGGGAACGCTTCTTAGTTAAAGCGGCTAAAAATCTCGACAGTCTCGACGTGCTTGTGAAAGATCTGCTTGTTTTATCCCAAATGGAAACGGGGGACATTAAGATGAATATTGCACCGCTGGACATGCGGCTGCTGGTTTTAAATATATTTAGCAGGCTGGAAAACATTGCGAACGACAGAAATGTATCGCTGAAAGTCAAACCCGATGACATGACCGAAGTGTGGGTGCTGGCAGATGCAGACCGCATGGAACAAGTAATGCTAAACCTGATCGAAAATGCCGTCAAATATGGAAATGAAGGTGGAAAAGTAATCGTGCATTTCAATGAAGGCAAAAAGTACATTGAAGTCGCGGTGCGCGATAACGGCCCGGGCATTCCCCATGAACATTTGAACCGTATCTTCGAAAGATTTTACCGCATTGATAAAAGCAGAAGCAAAGAAATAGGCGGCACAGGGCTTGGATTAGCGATTGTAAAACACATTCTGAACGGGCATGACACCAAAATTGCCGTCATGTCAAAACCGGAAAAGGGAACAACTTTCTCATTCAAACTGGAAAGGGCTTTCATCAATCCTATTGCAGAAAATGTCCCTGAAACTGCCCTCAAACAAATGAATCCTTAATATATTTTCTAACTCATAAACAACTTTCCATGTTTGTTCACAACGTATTTTTTTGGCTTAAAGAAAAAGATAACGAAGAAGCCCGTCAGGCACTGCTTACCGGCATAAAGTCTCTGGAAGCGATTGAATCCATTGATTCCGTCTACATTGGCCCACCAGCAGCAACGCGCCGTCCGGTTATCGACGCAACTTATGACTTTGCTGAAATCCTTGTTTTTGCAGATGAGGCTGCACACGATGTGTATCAGGTTCACCCGCTTCACAAAAAATTCGTTGAAGAATGTGCTCACCTTTGGGAGCGCGTGCTGATTTACGACGTTGAAGCTTAGTTGCTAATGTTTGTTAACAAGTTATCCACAATCGTGCTGTGGATAACTTGTTAACAAAGTTGTATTTCATGCATTTTGAGTCAATTACGCTACATTTAGCCTTTCCAACAAGTGTGGATAACTGCTATTTGGAATCCTAGCCAAACGGTCGAAAGTCTGCAATCGGGCACTATTAAGCGGGCAAAATCGTTTTATCAACAGTACAAAACGAACGAAGCCGTGAGATCAAACAAATTGATGCTGTCAGTTATCGTGACGATTATTGCAGCAATAAGCATTTCCTCCTGTACATACAGATCGCATAATCCGGGTTATGATTATGGATATTATGGCCCGCGATATTATCGGGTTCCGCCTCCACCACCCCGGGTCGTTGTCGTGAAACCACGTCATCCGAGAGTTGTTCATGCTGATCGTTACAGGTCAAGCCGTTATAGCAACAAAGCTTACAGGCGACAATATGATAATGGCAACCATTATGGTCAGCGCAACAGGACGCGCGGGCCGAGATAATGCGTTGAGATAAATTGCAAAGCCGTATGTTCGGGGTTAGCCCTGGTCATACGGCTTTTTGTATATATTTGGTTTCACGAACATTGTTGAGAAACCAGACTTCTATGCTCGCCTTCGCGATTCTTGCTTATCTGCTTGCTAACCTTGGAATTGGATTATGGGCTTCCAAAAGAATTTCCACAACACAGGATTTTGTACTTGCAGGAAGGCGTTTACCGCTCGTGCTGGCTGCATCAGCGACATTTGCAACCTGGTTCGGCTCAGAAACGATCATGGGTGCGCCCACAGAATTTGTTGAAAACGGCTTGCTGGGTGTGATTGAAGATCCGTTCGGCGCATCGCTTTGTCTGCTGCTGGTTGGGTTGTTTTTCGCCCGGCGTTTCTACAAAATGAACATTATCACGTTCTGCGACTTTTTCCGGATCCGTTACGGACGCAAAGCAGAACTGCTGTCCGCAATGCTCATTATTCCTTCCTATTTCAGCTGGATAGCCGCGCAGCTCCTCGCAATGGGCATTGTGCTGAAAGTCGTGCTTGGCTGGTCGTTGATAACCTGTGTTTTGGGCAGCTCTATCGTTGTGATCCTTTATACGATCTGGGGCGGAATGTGGTCGATTTCAATTACCGATTTTATACAAACCATTATGATCATTGCAGGGCTGTTTGTCGTTGCGGCTGTGCTCTATGACAAAGTAGGCGGATTTACGCCCCTTATTGAAGCCGCTCCACCGGGGTTTTTCAAGTTTTATCCCGACTTCACATTAAAATCCTCAGTCGAATATTTTGCAGCGTGGATTACAATCGGACTTGGGTCTATTCCACAACAGGATGTATTTCAAAGGGTTATGTCTGCCAAATCAGCAAACGTTGCTGTGCAAGCAACATTGCTATCCTCGCTCATGTATTTGACCATTGCGCTGCTTCCGCTTTTCATCGGGCTTTGCGGGCATCACCTTTATCCTGAGTCAGATCAGGATGGCCAGCTCATTATTCCCAACATGGTTTTGAAGCATATGAGCGTTCCGTTGCAGATCGTCTTTTTTGGCGCATTGGTTTCGGCCATTTTGAGCACGACGAGCAGTGCCACAATGGCGCCGGCAGCGGTTTTGGGAGAAAATATTTTCAAATTCTTCAACCCCGAAATGAGCGATCAGCAGTTGCTAAAAATCATTCGCTGCGGAATAGTTGTCATCACCATTGTTTGCATTTTCCTGGCTTTACGCGGCGACAGCATCTTCGAACTTGTTGCAGAATCGTCTGCATTCAGCCTCGTTTCGCTGTTTGTCCCCCTGGCAGCTGGCCTTTATTGGAAAGCCACAAATGAGCTCGGCTGCATTATTTCAATGGCTTTGGGACTCGTCGTTTGGCTGATTTGCGCTTATCTGAAAACCGAATATCCTCCGCTCATTTATGGGTTGATTGCGAGTATGGCCGGAATGGTGACGGGGATTTTGTGGGAAAGAATCGCAGCACAACATCCTGCTTCCTGAATTGCTTTGCTAAGCCGGCAACTACGGAATCATAATTACAGACCCGGTCGTTTTTCTCGATTCAATGTCGCTATGCGCCTGAGCCGCTTGTGATAAGGGATATTGCGTAATGGCGAGCTTGCCAAAAATGCCTGACTGCAAGGCATCAAATGTGTCTTTCGCAAACAATTGCAGACTGTCATAATCCGTAATGTATGCATTCAGGACAGGCGTGAGCATATTAATCGACTTCGCCCGTAATGCAGCGTGATCGATATGTTCGGGCTGGCCGGATGATGATCCGTACAAAACAATTTTTCCTCCTTTTCGAATCAGGCCAATGGATTCCGCAAACGTGTCGCGGCCTACGCCATCATATACAGCATCTACTCCTGCACCGCCTGTTATTTCTGCAACGGATTTTGCAAAACCTGAGCAATCGACCAGAAATACATGGTCAACGCCATTAGCAAGGGCAATTTCCTTTTTACTTTCAGAACCCACTGTGCCAATAACCGTCGCTCCGAGCGCTTTTGCCCACTTCGAAACCAACTGTCCCACGCCGCCGGCAGCAGCATGTACAAGCACTGTGTCACCAGGTTTTATCTGATAAGTTTCCTTAACCAGCATTCTGGCTGTAAATCCTTTAACCAGCAACGCAGCAGCATCTTCTAATGTCACGCCATCGGGAACGTGCACCAGTTGATGCGTTCCCACAACACGCACTTCAGCATAAGCGCCGGGAATAAAATGATACGCAACCCGGTCACCAACCTTAAAATCAGAAACCCAAGGCCCAACGGCGTCAATTACACCAGCTGCTTCAATGCCTGGAATGTACGGAAATGTCCTGACCGGAAAAGCGCCGCTACGAAAATAGGTATCTACAAAGTTCAGCCCGATGGCTGCCTGCCTGATCTTCACTTCTCCCGGGCCCGGTTCCGCTATAACGTCCTCATTGTAAGTTAGTACGGACGGATCTCCTTGCCTGCTGATATTTATAAAGCTTGATCTATATGCTTGTTCTTTAATTAATTCTGACATGGCCTTTTAAAATAAAATTATTGAACGAACATTCAATAATTGACTACTTGCATCACTTCTTAATTGATTTTACCAAAAATTCAGCCTGCTCCTTTACAAGATCTGCATCACCGTAGACCAGATAAAGCTGCCAAAAACCGGTAAAATTGGAAACTATAAAATTGGCGAGCACCGCAGGATCGCGCTTAGGGTTGACTTCTCCTGCTTTCTGCGCTTTTTTAAGCAACTCCTTTAACACACTGACAATACTCACCGTATTCTCTTTCAAAATTCCGTGCACTTCCTCATCGACAGACGCCAGCTCGAAAGCAGACTTCACGCCCATGCAAGTTTTGCCTTCTTCAATGGTCCGGAGCGCTGCTCGTCTTACGATTTTTTCGATTGCCTTTAAGGGAGATTTGGCACCTTCCGCTGCTTTCAAATATTCGTCCAGAAGGCTGTCCGCGTAACTTTTAAGGCACATTAAAAATAAGCTGTGCTTATCCCCGTAAGTGTCATAAATGCTTCCACGGTTCAGGCCCATGGTGTTGACAAGGTCCTGCATGGAGGTGGCCTGATATCCCTTTTGCCAAAAAAGATCTCTTGCCTTTCCTAACTTTTCTTCCGGTTCAAACGATTTGTTACGTGCCATGATTTACAGACAAATATTTAAGAATGATCGTTCCAGAAAAAGCACCTTTCAATATGCTTGGAAAGGCAAGAGCTTTATCTTTTAAAGTATAAACTTGGCGACGCCGCCGTCAACCTTCAATGCTGAGCCGTTGGTTCCCGAGGAAAGCGGGCTGGCAACATAAGTGACAAGGTTTGCAACTTCCTCAACCGATGCAAAACGTTGCAGCAGTGAACTCGGCCGGGCAGTTTTGAAGAAATCCTTTTCCGCTTCTTCGGCACTAACCTGATTGGCATCGCCCAACTGCTTAACAAAATCTGCAACGCCTTCTGACTTCGTAGGGCCTGGTAAAACGGAATTAACCGTAACATTAGTGCCCTTCGTCAACTCTGACAAACCTCTGCTTACAGCCAATTGTGCAGTTTTTGTCATGCCATAATGAATCATTTCTTCGGGAATGTTCACGGCAGATTCGCTGGAAATAAAGATGATCCTACCCCAATTTTTCGCAAGCATTTTTGGAAAATAATGTCTCGCCAAACGCACGCCACTCAACACATTCACTTCAAAAAATTTCATCCAATCCGCATCTGTAATTTCTGTAAATGCTTTTGGTTCGAAGATGCCGGCATTGTTAACAAGAATGTCAACTTCCGGCAAGCGCTGCAACAACGCATCGATTTCATCTACTTTTGAAAAATCTGCCGCTATGCCAGATACGTCAGCATTCGGAACAATGTCTTGTAGTCGCTTTACGGCGTCTTCTACCTTTGAGGCCGTTCTGCCGTTGATTACAACGCTTGCGCCTTCTTTTAACAAATTTTGGGCGATGGCAAACCCTATCCCCTGGGTAGAACCGCTGATAAATGCTGTTTTCCCTTTAAGCTGTAAATCCATGTTGTCTGAATGTTTTATGAGTTCATAACACGTCACTTAAAGAAATCGTCCGCATGAAAAACATTTATCTTTTCGTTTTTTTCCTCGTTTCATTCGCGTCTTATGCGCAAAGTCCGAGGATTCTGATTGTTACCGCGCACCCGGATGATGAAACAATGTTTCCGGTGACCATTTTCAAGATTACGCACGAGCTCAAAGGTTCGGCCGATCTGGCACTGATCACCGATGCTTCAGGTGGTTACAATGGGTTGGTCGCTTCGTCTTATTATGGCATGAACCTCGTTGATTCTGTGGTTGGAAGGAAACATTTGCCTTTGATCCGGAAAAAGGAAATGCTCGCAGCGGGCGAAGTGCTTGGGATCAGAAATTTCTTCTTTCTGGATCAGCTCGACGATTACTATAACAAAAATGAAAAGCCTTATCTCGAAGGGAAAAACTGGAATATTAAATATGTGGAGAGCCGTCTGGACGAAATTCTGGCGCGAGGAAACTACGATTTTATATTTTGTCTCATTCCGAGCGAAGGCCAGCACGCACATCACAAAACGGCTTCAATAAGCGCATTAAGGGCAGTTCAGCGTTACAAAGGCGCTAAAAAGCCAATTGTATTGGGCGGACAATCACAAAATAAAGGCTATACACCAAGCTTCATGCGGCTCGACGGTTATCCGGAAACGGCAGTGAATCTGACGGCGCCTATTTTTGAATTTGACCGAACATATGGATTTGGAGAGGACAAAAAACACAGTTACATGATCGTGGCGGACTGGGTGAAAGCTTGTCACAAGTCGCAGAGCGGTGATATGAACCAAGCCATGCACCGCGGCGATCTGGAAACATTTATCTATTTCGAGATCAATGGCGCAGCTAGAATTGGCGAAGTGAAGGATTTATTTGATAAGATTAACAGTTCAGGTTTTTCCAAAAAATAATCCCTTTAACTAATCTTTGGAGTTCATTACCAGGAACAACGAACTCCCGAACGGAGCTTTGGGAATCAGCAATTGTTCAGTTTTTGTAATCGCTTTAAGTATTGAATTGATCATTTCACCCGGAAATTTGACATCGGAATCCAATTGATCAACATCTATTTTTTGCTTACGGATGCGGTAATTCTGCCATTGCCGAACAGCCAAAATAGGCAGTGACAATGCGAAAGGCCAATAAGTGTTGCGATGAATGTTCAAGCCCGCAGCCGTTGCATAATGTATGAATTGATCGAGTTTGAACCTCCTGAAACTGCCCACGGCGAGATCATGTGTTCCGGAAAATACCTCGAATGCATGAATGTTAATTATAATCAACCCATTAGCATTTAGTTTTCTCTTGAATGCTATTAATGCTGAAATGATTTCGGAATCTGTCAGAAAATACAGCGCATCATTGCAGCAAATCACATCAAATGTTTCACCAGGTTGAAATGCAGAAACATTTTTCAAATCACCAAAACCAACATTCAAACTGCGCTGCCGGGAAAAGTCAATGGCATCCTGGGAGTAATCAAATCCGACAAGATTAAGATATCCGGCTTCTTTTAAAAAGGACAACAAACCACCGGTTCCGCAGGCCGCGTCGAGGATGCGCAGGTTCTTATTGTCTTTTCCAAAATGTCTTTTGAGCTGATTTAAAACCTTTTCGTGCAGCACCTGATACCACCACAGCCCGCGCTCAACATCAAACATGCGCTCATATTCGAGTCTGTTGCCGATCATAATGCTTCTGCACTATTGTATTTTATAACGTATTGCGGCTGACCGCTTTGCGCCATAAAACTTTTGCCAATATATTCCCCTAAAACGCTTAGTAATGTGCATTGAATGCCTCCTATGAAGATCAATGTGGCCGTTACAACCTGCCACCCTTTCGGATCCGGCCCGATGACCCATTGAAGGGTAAGATAAGACAGCAGCAAAAAGCCGAACATAAACAACCCCAGCCCTATCGGCATAAACAGGCGGATCGGAAGTGCGGAGTAACAAAATAAAATGTTCAGAAACAGCGAGATAAGTTTTTTCCAGTTGTAATTTGAACTGCCCTCTTCCCGCTTCAAATGCGCGACCTGAACCGTTCCGATATTGCGGGTTATCCTGAAAATCAGACCATCAATGTATGGATATGGACCCTGATATTTGGTGATTTCCCGAACCACTTCCTTCCGGATCAGCTTGAAACTGGACAAATAAAGGTCTTTTGGCTTGTTCAACAAATAACTGGTAAGCCAGTTAACCAGCTTGCTTCCCAAATTCCGCCCCGTCGAATGCTGTTTTTTAGCGTAGTAAGTGTAAACCACATCATTATCTCCACTTTCAGCAACCTGAATTAGTTTAAGAATTTCCTCCGGAGGATTTTGAAAATCGTCGTCGATCATAACGCAATAGTCGCCGTAAGCCCAGTTGAGGCCGCAAATTACGGCATTAAATTCACCGTAATTCCTGCGTAAAGAAATGAAACGGACGTTGGCGTAGTTTTCTGCCAATTGCTTACAGACCCGCTCCGATCCGTCCCGGCTCCCATCATTCACCATTACAATTTCAAAACTGATTTCCGATAATGCGGACTGCAAATTTTCTACCAGCGGCCTGATCGTCTTTTCGCTGTTATATACCGGGATTACCACGGATAATTTCATCGCTTATTATCGAATTGATTAACGGTTTGAATGATATAAGACACCTCTTCGTCTGTCAGCACAGGATTTAACGGTAAGCTGATCACTTGTTCATGAATTTGCTCCGTTATCGGCAAATCCAGGTTTTGATATTCTATAAAAGCCTGTTGTTTATGAATTGGCAGTGGATAATGCACGTTGGTCTGCACGCCATGCGCATCTAAATATGCCACTAATTCGGAACGATTGGGATGCCTGATGACGAACAAATGCCATGCATCATCCTGAACCTGATCTCCCGGCGGAAAAACAAGATCTTTCACGCGAATTTCACTCAGATAACGCTCAGCAATGGCGCGGCTGCGATCATTCTCGGGATCCAGAAAAGGCAGTTTGACATTCAATATTGCCGCCTGAATTTCATCCAGCCTGCTGTTAACACCTTTATAATCATTCCTATAGCGAACGACTGATCCGTAATTACGAAGATTTCTTATTTTTTTGGCAAGTGACTCGTCATCAGTTGTAATTGCGCCGGCGTCACCCAGGGCGCCAAGATTTTTAGTTGGATAAAAACTGAATGCAGTCGCATCGGCAAGGCAGCCAACATTTTTGTTTTTATAAATCGCGCCATGCGCTTGTGCTGCGTCTGCAATGACTTTGAGATTATATTGCTTTGCAAGCGCCATAATGGGATCCATTTCACAACTCCGCCCGTAAAGGTGAACAGCAATAATTGCCTTTGTTTTTGAAGTGATTTTTTCCAGGATCTTGTCCGGATCCAGAAGCATTGTCACAGGATCGGGCTCTACAAATACAGGTGTAAACCGCAAATAAGCGACAGGCAAAACAGACGCAATGTACGTGTTCGCAGGAACGATTATTTCGCTTCCTTCCGGGAAATCAAATGCCATCGTGATCAGCGTAATGGCATCCAAACCATTGGCAACGCCTACGCAATGTGTTGCACCACAATATGTTGCAAACGATGCCTCAAAAGATTTCAGCTCATTGCCCAGAATATACCATCCAGAACGGATGACCCTCAATGATGCTTCTTCAATGGCTTTGATATAAGGCGCATTTACCTGATTTAAATCCAGAAAAGGGATCATTGCGATACGATCTGTTTTTGCAAATAGGGCTCGTCAATGTAGTCGGCAATGTCATAGTATTCATTGGAAAGCACCAGCAAAATAGCGTCCTCAGAAAATGAATCCATAATGTGCCAGTCCTTTGGTTCGAGGATGAGACAGGAAATAGGGTTGTCCAACAAGAAATAATCTTCCTTTTCTCCATCATTACAATACACCCGGCAGCTTCCATGAATGCAAATGAGCGCATTCCAGGTTTTGTGATGCCTGTGCCCGCCCCGTTGGGTTTCGCCCGCACCATAAATGTAAAATACACGCTTGATCGTGCCAGGGATAATTTTTTCAAAAACGGTTAAGTTGCCGGCACCCGTGTTAAAAGTGTTCAGCTCAACTAATAGCGACATATAGAAGTTTACAAATGGCGTTTATATTAAAATAGCGTTGAGGTCGGTGGTTGCGGCAATCCGCTTAGTAAAGTACAAATATTTATCTTTCGGTAATGCTTCTTTAAGCTTTCAGGTAAACACATTCCATGACCAGATTTTATCGAGCAGCATTATAAACTTCATAGGAAGCGGTTCAAGCCACAAAATCCGGTTATAGCCCATGTAAAAAACCTGTGGGTGTCCAACGCAAATCAGCATTGTAAAGAATAAAATAAGCCTTAAAGATGAATTGGATGCGGTTTTGTAAAGGATAAAAAATGCCATCAGAATAAAAGGGAATCCATAACCAAGCGCCCGGTCAATGTCATGTACATAAATCCCTGTTGCAACGAGTATCGCAAAACCGACAAATAGCGCGGCGATCAGCCAATAACGTCTGGTTAGAAACAACGCCACCATTGCGCCGCCCAACAGAAGCCAGGTGCCTTCAAAAGCCGACCATATGCTGCTGCCCAGTCCGTTGCGGTGTGCATCGGCAAACAAAACAGGCGTCCCGATCGTCGAGTAACTGTGATGAGGGAAATAATTTGCCAAAACATAATTGCGAACGCCAAAATAGACAATCCAGGCAATCCAGACCACCGCACTTTCACGCATTAAACCAGCCTTAATGATAGTAGGAAGGCTAAAATCCTCTTTTTCGTACACCCGGTTTGTGATCCACCATAATAGTAAATAACCGCCCGCCACTACCGCCCGCTCATCTGTAAAAAAGGCCAGCTGCAGACAAATGAATATGACAATAGGATTACGGCTCAGCAATGCGGTCAATAAGGAAAAATATGCAAAGCCATCGCCATAACCGTGAACGTCAGCAAATGTCCATACGCTGACAAAAATATTGGCCATGGCAAGGACGAACATGCCAACCAACGCCTTGTCACCTGATATTTCGAAAACCCATTTGCCCGCATTGTATAAAAAAAGGATCCCGCAAAGGGCTTGTGCAATCAGAATCAGAATGACATTATGCCCGGTTACGAATGAAAAAAGCGGCAATGTCCAGCGAAGGATCATGTTTTCGCGCCGCACGTCGTAATGCATGTCTTTGGGATGAAGCAAGTCCTGCGCCTGGTTATGCACAAACTCCCATGCATCAAGCTTCACACCGCCCTCCTGAAAATGAGAAACCACCAATGTATACGGGGGAAAAGCGAGGAACAGGGAAAGCGCAACTGCGAATAATGTGATCTTTAACAGCCAGTTTCTACCGGATAATTTCGCTTCAAACCAATGATATACAGACGCGTAAAAATTCTCAAAAAGCATAACTCTTCCTTAGGGCAAATTGTATCCAAATATACATTTTTATATATTATTGAATTATGAAGAAGCAAGGCGCCCCAACCAAAGTTAAATCTAGGGATGCTATGAAAATTCAAATAAACTATATTATTTTTGGAAAAATTGTCACTTTTTGAAAAGACTTATACCCATAGCACTTCTCGGCTTGCTCCTGTACAACACGTTTGGACTGGCAGTTGCTGTGCTGTGTTTTAACAAGTCTTTCGAGACCGCTTCTCCGTACGAAAACGCCTCAAAACGGGCTATTTTAGCCATTCCTGCACCTTCATTGCCTTACACAACTTCTTGGGAAAACGAGGACGGAACGGCGGGTCTGATCAAGAAAAACGGTGAGTTTTATAACATTGTTCATCAGAAAATTGAGAATGACACTTTGTTCGTCACATTGCAGGTCAACAGCTCTGCCCGGGAAAAGTTCTTTGAGCTAGCGGGCAATATGAATGATTTGTCGGATAACGAAAAAAGTAAGAAATCACCTTCCGACCGTGCTTTGAAGCTGCTGCATGACCTGGTAAAAAGCTACTTACCCACTGAAACCAAGTCCGAAATCCCTTACGTATATACTTCATTACCAGTCCTTGTTTCTTTCCGTGAGCGTGCATCTTTTCATCTAGCGCCCTCCCGAACTTCCGATTCCCCTCCTCCCGAATTCGCTTAGTTTTTTCAGCAAAACTTTCAAGTCAGACTTCGCACTTCCATTCCGGAATGTTGCTGAGACTGCATTCCTTTTATTTATTCTGAAAACTAAGATCAATGAAAAAGATATTTACTATCGTCCTTTTCGTGTGCCTTTGCGCTACACAAATTTCTAATAATGCTTTTGCACAAGGATGCGTCGCGATTCGCGGCATGAGCCATGGAGGCGCAACTTCCGCGGATTTCTTCAAACAGCAAAATGGCAAATTCCAGGTCAACGCGGGTTATCGATTTTTCAGATCGTATAAGCATTTCCGCGGCGATCACGAAGAAAAAGAGCGCGTAGAGCAAGGCACACAGGTTATTAATGTGGCGCATGCATTGGATTTGGGCATCACTTATCAGCCAAATATGCGTTGGTCAATCTCGGCAACATTGCCCGTTCAGCACAATGACCGCTCGTCGCTATACGAACATTATGGAAATCCGGTTGCTTCCAATCCGGAGCAAAAGCGCTTTCATACGAGCTCAAAAGGCATTGGCGACCTACGCATCTCGACCAGTTACTGGCTGAGAGATCCCTTGAAAATGCCAAAATTCAACATGTCGATTGGCGGTGGCGTTAAACTGCCTACGGGCGATAAGGCTGTGGAAGGGGAATTTCACAGATTGGACAAGGAAGGCAATGATTACACCATCGTAAAACCCCTTGACCAGTCTATTCAACTTGGTGACGGCACCGTAGGTTTCTTCCTGGAAACGCAGGGATATGTTTCTTTCTCTTCGAAAACAGCACTTTATTTTAACGGATTTTATTTGTCCAATCCCAAAGAACACAATGGCGTAAACCGCAATCCGCAATCTGCGACAATCGATCCAATAGTGGGCTATTTCGCTGCCGTGGACCAATTTGCAGCCAGACTTGGTGTGAGCCAGTCGCTTGGTGGCGGATTTTCGGTATTGCTAGGCGGTCGTGCGGAAGGCGTTCCTTCAGATGATCTGATCGGCAGCAGCAAAGGTTACCGCCGTCCGGGCTACGTAATTTCCGGCGAGCCAGGCGTTGCTTACATTAAAAACAAATTTTCAGCCTCCGCATCCGTGCCCATCGCACTCTATCGCAACCGCACGAAAAGCTATGCTGACAAGCAGGACGTTACAGGAAAAGCCCACGGAGACGCCGCTTTCGCGGATTACCTTATTTCATTCAGCGTAAGTCGGTGGTTTTAGAAATCCCGGAGAAAGGAAATGGTCGTACACAAAAATCCCAGAGGGATAAAATATCGGTAGAACCGAGAATGTCGAAAAACGCCAAAATCCCAGAGGGATAAAATATTGGTAGAATAAACGACGACGATAAAACGTCAAATCCCAGCGGAATGAAATATCCGGTAGAACCGGGAACGTCGAAAAACGCCAAAATCCCGGAGGGATGAAATATCGGTAGAATTCGGAACGACGACAAAGTTTAAAATCCCGGAGGGATGCAACAATGTGTACGCCGTTGCATCCCTCCGGGATTTAATATGTGCGTGTAAATTCGTTTCCTACCAATATTACATCCCGCTGGGATTGATTTCGTCCTTCACGTTTTTTGGCTACCAATATTACATCCCGCTGGGATTAATATTTGTCCGTCACTTTTTTTTTGCTACCGCTATTACATCCCGCTGGGATTTGGTATTACGCATTATACTTTTTTGCTACCGATATTTCATCCCTCCGGGATTTATCATTTCCAACTTGGAATGATCCGGCTGCCTTCTTCGGTTTCCTGGATGCTCAAATATGTTTGGATTTCCTGCTGCAAATCCTCGACGTGGCTGATGATGCCCACGATGCGGTTCTCTTTTCGCAATGATTTTAATGTTTCAAAAACGGTCTGTAACGCATTTTTGTCCAACGAACCAAAACCTTCGTCTAGGAAGAAGAAATTGTGTTTTGAGCCATTTCTGACGTGAATGTGATCCGCCAAGGCCAATGCTAATGACAATGCTGCCTGAAATTTCTGGCCGCCGGATAATGTTTTAAGCAAACGTAAATGTCCGCCATTGAGCAGATCGCGCACCCAGAAACTGTTGCCTTCGCCCAATTCCAAATGCAGCTGCTGGTGCGTCATTTGATGAAAACGATGATTTGCGGCCTGAATCAAATTTTGCAAGTAAATGCTCGACGCATAATCAACAAAACCACTCGAACGAAACAGCTTGGTCAGATCGTCTAAATGTTCTTTTCTCAACTGCAAACGTGCTTTTTCGGTTAGTAATGCTGCTTTTTTTGCCAGATCTTCTGCCATTTTTTTAAGCAACCGATCCAATCCGCCTTCTTCTTTGCGCTGCGCATTGAGCCTTTCCGTTAGCGACTCTTTTGCCTTGATAACCGCCTCATGCTTATCCGCATCATATTGCTGTTCCGGATTTTCCTTTAACAGATTTTCCAGATCCCGCGTCGTGGTGTCGATTGCATATTTAAAGGTTTCAATGGCCTTCCGTTCCGCATCTATTTGAATTGGTTTTTGTAAAATCACCTTGACCTCTTCTTCCGAATCAAATGCAAACGCTGCAATCTGCTCATTAATCTGAGTTTGCAAACGCGCAAGATCCTGGCGATTTGTTCCTAATGCAGTTTCCAAAGTCGCCTGCGCGCCGGAAAGCATATCTTTCTCCTTTTGCAATGCGTCAATTTGCTTTTCTGCCTGTTCAAAAAGCTGGGTAATTTCTTTATAACTGTTTTTCAGCGCGAAAATCTTCTCTGCGATCGGGGGCCTGTCATTCCCTTCAAATTCAGCCAGATCAACTTTTTCCAACTGCGCAGAAAGCGTTAGGACCGTGTTTTCAAAACGCAGGATCTCGTCTTTTAAGGCTTGAAGCGGCTTTTCTATCTTTTCAGTTTTTTCAAACTTTTCCGTTTCAAGCTTCACAGAAAGCGCTTTTATAGCGGTTTCTGCCTCCTTAATTTCAGATTGCGTTTTGCTGGCTTCATTAAAATGCTTTTCAAAACCAGCACGCTCAGTTTTATTGAATTTGCTCCAAACGAATTCATTTTCGTGCTTCTCGATCTTTTCCTTCGCTTCCACCCAACGCTGTTTGATGGCTGTTTTCAGCTTTTCCAGGTTCTCAATCTGGTTGTAAATACGCTCAATAGGCGACTGACGAAGCCGGATCGCTTTTTCCTTTTCTTCTAGCTTGATAATCTCATTTTCAGCCAGTTTAATTTCTTCCGCCACCGCATTATCTGCATGCATGACGAGCGGATGATCGGTCGCGCCGCAAAGCGGGCACGGTTCTCCGTCTACAATCGCCCCGGCATATTGTTGCAAAGCGAGCCTTGTGTGCAAGCCAAGCAAGTGCTGGCGCTGCTCCTTTGATTTTTTATCAATTTTTACAAAACACTGTTGCACAATGTCTTGCAACATATCCAACGAAATATTTTCCGGAAAACTTTCAGAAAGTAGCGACGCTAATTCCGCCAGTTTTGATGTTAGTAATTGCTGCTGAATGCCGATTTCCGCCTGTAAATTCTCCGCTTCATTTTTGATGGCCTGGCGGTTTTCGAGTAAAGTGTCACAAGTTGTAAACCAAGCTTTTACCAGGCTTAGCTCCTGAATGTCTGACAGTGCATTTTTGCGCAGTTCATTTTCAGATTCAGCATTGAGTTTTTGCTTTGCTAAGCGCTCGATTTCGCTTTCCTTGGCCTTCAACTGATCATTTCCTCTTGCTAATGCTTCCTTCCGCTTGGCTGCGGCTGATTTATTTTCGAGGATCTGAATTACTTTTTCCAGTTCGTCGGCTGCGTCGAGCAGTTCTTCGCGCTTGTCATATTGCGGTTTGAGGCGGACTATTGTTTCTTGCTGCTTATCAACCAATTTCAGCAAATCATCAAGCCTTAATTTATTGTTTTGATAAACTTTTTCATCTCGCTCAATATTAAGGTTAAGGCTGTTTTTTTGGTTTAAAATGGATTTGAAATGCAAAGAACACGTTTCAAAAGTCCTTAACATGGTCTCCCGCTCCTGCATCTGAGGTCGCTGGATTTCCAGTTGCTGCAACTGATTGCGCAATGCATTCACTTTCTCTGCAATGGCTTTCAGATTTTGAAAACTGCTTTCGAGTGCTGTTTGGACGAGCAGCTCATCATTGATATTCTTGATTTCCAGCCGGACTTCCGTTCTGCGTTTTTCCTCCGTTTCCACCATTTCAGGCGTGACCTCTCCGAGGCCGGTCAATTGACCGTCGACATTTGAAATGGCAAGATCATTTTTCTTAGTTAATGACCCAACATTCCGGCTCAGATCATACTTTTCAAGCTGAAAAAGCTCTTTCATCATCCGCGTCCGCTCTGCGTCGCGCAGCTCAATGAACTCCTGAAAGCGGCCTTGCGGAATGATGATCGTCCTGCGGAAATTGTCGTAACTGAGACCAATAATGCTTTCTGCATTCTCCGTTTCCGGAAGCGGAACCCAGTTTTCGTCCTGCCAGAAATAACCTCTCCGATCAAAGGTTTTTACTTCTTTGAAATTTTTGCTATTTCGTTTTCCGCGGACGGTAAATCTGTAACGCTCTGCATTTTTCCCCGCAACGCATTCAAAATCAATGGCTAACTCATCCGAACGCAGGTTCATCATGTTATATGTGCGGTCATCGCCCGACTTATTAAGCCGCTCGGTGTCGCCGTATAATGCAAATGTGATTGCTTCAAGAATGGAAGATTTCCCGCTCCCCACCGCGCCAAAAATCCCAAATAACGACGCATCGGTTAATGCATTGAAATGAATTTCCTGCTCGGTCTGGTAGGAATACAGACCTTTGATTTTTAGATAGATAGGGATCATTTGCTATAAACTTGCCAACAGATCGTCCAGATATTCCCGGCTGTTGCTTAATCTTGGAACTTTGTTTTGCCCGCCCAGTTTGTGGAGCTTGCCCATCCAGGCGTAAAACGTGCCCGATGGAACAAAATGGACTAGGGGCATGAGCAGCGCCATATCTTTATAACGCTTGGCGTCGTAATCCGAATTCACTTCGCGCAATGCTTCGTCCAGCAAGGTGATAAAATGGTCACGATCGTCCGGTTCTTTGGTAAATTCAATGATCCATTCGTGCCGCCCACGCGAGCCATCGCCCATATAAACGGGCCCGGCTGTATAATTTGCGACGAGCGAATCTGTCTTTTGCGCCGCGACCTTGATTGCATGATCTGCGTTTTCCACAATCACTTCTTCACCAAATGCATTGATAAAATGCTTTGTCCGGCCGCTTACTTTTACCCGGAACGGATAAGTTGACGTGAATTTAACCGTGTCACCGATCAGATAACGCCATAATCCGGCATTTGTAGAAATAACCAGTGCGTAATTTTTCCCAATCTCCACTTCATCCAAAAGTAATGCTTTGGGATGTGGTTTACCCACTTCTTCAACCGGCACAAATTCATAGAAAATGCCGTAATCAAGCATTAAGAGCATTTCCCCAATCCTGTTCACATCATCTTGAATGGCAAAAAAGCCTTCGGAAGCACTGTAAGTTTCCAGATATAAAACCTGGTCGGATGGAAAATATTTGGTCATAAATAAATCCCGATATGGCTCAAATGAAACGGCTCCATGCACGAAAACCTCAAAATTCGGCCACACTTCAAGCATATTCTTCTTGCCCGTCAGTTCGAGGATCTGATCGAGCAAAACAATGGTCCAGGTAGGCACGCCCAAGATGCTCGTTACATCTTCTTGCGAGCATATGGAAGCCATTTTCTCTAATTTGCTTTCCCAATGATCCATTAATGCGACGTCCAATGGCGGCGTGCGCATAAATTCAGCCCAGGAAGGCAGATTTTGCATTATAACCGCCGAAACATCGCCTATTTGGGTATAATCATCAAATGGATTTGCGTGCAAAGTGCCGCCTATGGATAAGCCTTTTCCATCAAAAACCATTGTATCGGGTCGGTTATTGATGAGCAATGTCATCATATCCTTCCCGCCTTCGTAATGGCATTCTTCCAATGCTTCGGGTGAAACTGGCAGAAATTTACTCCTGGCATTCGTGGTTCCCGAAGATTTTGAGAACCAATCGATCTGTGATGGCCACATCACATTGGGCTCGCCGCGCAGCACACGTTCGATATAAGGATAAATTTCTTCGTAAGTAGAAACGGGCACCTGATCCTGGAATTCCTTGATGGTCCGGATCTGGCCGTAATTGTATTTGCTTCCCCATTCCGTGTATCGCGCTGTTTCAATTAATTCAGAAAAAACGCGTTGCTGGGTCTCAATTGGGTATTTCATAAACTGCTCGATCCTTTCGAAGCGTCGCTTCAAAAACCAGACAGTCATATCGTTAACCAGCTTCATGAGTTAAATCAGTTAGGAACTTAGCATTGCAATTTGTAAAAATAGCAATAAAAAATGGTGAGCGAACAGTTTTTACACCTTCCCTCACCATTCAATTTAAGATCAATCTGTTACGATCTTGTACTAAATTTTCTATAAATAAAGAGCAGAATAACCGCTCCTAAAATAGCGATGAAAAGACTTCCAAAATTGAAACCATCCACTGTGCCGTAACCTAGCATTGAAGAAATCCAGCCACCCACAACGGCGCCCGCAATACCGATCAAAATTGTAACGATGAAACCGCCCGGGTCTTTACCAGGGTGAATTGCCTTTGCAATTGCGCCTGCAATCAGGCCGACGATGATCCAAGTGATGATTCCCATGTTTGTAGTTTAGATTAATGATGTTTCTACAATTACAAAAACCATGCCCTTTAGCGAATCTATCGATCAAAGAACATATTGCTATGCCCTGCCTTTTTCTGGATCGTAGACATTATTTCCTGTCCGTCTTCCTCCTGCAATGAGCGTGCAGTTCTGGTTTGCCGGGTGATGCGCGTGCCTGTAATGTTGAAAAGCGCTTCTCCGAGCAAAGGATCTTTCGGGCTTCCATACGGATAAAGCACATTGCCTTCGTTCACCGCAATGTCGGGCGTAAATCCGACGCTGTAATCTGACTTTTTATCTCTGTTTAACGATTTCGAGACAATGGGCTGCAATCCCCATTTTACCTTCTTTTTTGAATCTGTTAATGTTACTGAACCCACATTTTTGCCAACCGTTTTTCCGCCGACAAGCGTCACATTCATGTAAGGTTTCAGCCCATTGATCAAAAGCTCACTCGCGGAAGCGGAACGGGAAGAAACGAGAAAAACAACGTGATTCAGCTGATTACCAATGTTCTGGCTCTTGCTCGCAAACTTGTCGTAAAAGTAAGTTTCTCCGAATTTCTTCATATTCGTCTCGGTAACCTCGGTGTTATATTCTTTGTAATAAAAAATATCATTCGCGGTTGCCTTCGCAATCAGACTGGCAAGATTTGTGGCCGAGCTTACATATCCTCCCGGATTGTAACGCAGGTCAACGATCAACGCATTGACATTCGCATTTTTGAAATCATTAAAAATGTTGTCCAGCTTCTTGTCATACTGACCGTTATTGGCTTTATAAGGCTCCGGATTGAACTGATGGTAAACCACATAGCCAATTTTATTAGCGCCAATGTTATATAATGTGTCAAAGAAAACGGGATCTTCCTGGAAAACGATTGGTGTAACTTCACGCTTCGTCGCACCTTCTTCCAAAGCGCCTGCTGCATTGATACTCGCAAGCGTATAAGTGACTTTTTCCTGTGTATTAAGGAGTTTGCTGTAATTGCTGCCCGTTAGTTTCTGGTCATTCACACTGCTGAAAATGTCGCCCCTTTTGAAGCCTGCCTTAGCCGCAGGTGAATCCGGCAAAACATACAGCACGACGCCGATCACATTCTGGCTGCCCGTGGGGAAATATGTAAGCTTATATTCCATTCCCGATGTCTTCGTTTCGCCTCCTAATGAAGCCTGCAGCTCGTCAGCACTTTCCTGGATCCATGAAAAACGGTCGCCGTCCGGCCTCGCAACCGCGTCATAACGATATAAAAGTGATTCAAAAAAAGCAGCGGGATCTTTGGATAAATCGGGGGTTGCTGGCATATTATCGTTCCAATAATACCAGTATTTCATGTTTTCGTAAATCCACTGATTGGTCTCCGTTTCTGTGGCCGGATCCACATTTTTATCCTTGCACGAAAGCACCGACGCACCAATCAGCAGAAGTGCCAGAAATAATTTTATTTTCATAAATCACGCATTTGCTAAAAACACCTCTTCGATTATATCACAAGCCTGGTTCATCTGTTCTGCGTTGATCAC
Source organism: Dyadobacter sp. AC419 (assembly GCF_979253085.1). Classification (NCBI taxonomy): domain Bacteria; kingdom Pseudomonadati; phylum Bacteroidota; class Cytophagia; order Cytophagales; family Spirosomataceae; genus Dyadobacter; species Dyadobacter sp. AC419. The sequence continues at coordinate 70,438 of NZ_CEEDCD010000024.1, forward strand.
CAATGGCGGTGCAAAGCGGATTTTGTTGCCGTGTGTAGGCTTGCAGAGCAATCCTTTTTCCATCATTTTGTAACAAAGGTCCATGGCTGTGGAGCTATCTTCCGTGTCATTGATCACAACCGCGTTCAGCAAACCCTTTCCTCTAACGACTTCAATCAGAGAACATTGTTGTTTCAAATCATTCATTCTGTTTCTAAAAAGCTGACCCATTTTTTCAGCATTTTCAGCCAGATTTTCATCTATAACCACTTGCAAAGCAGCAACCGTAACCGCACAAGCCAAAGGATTTCCGCCATATGTAGAACCGTGTTCGCCGGGTGCGATGGTCAGCATCACTTCGTTGTCCGCCAATGCTGCCGAAACAGGCATTACACCGCCTGAAAGCGCTTTTCCTAAAACCAGAATGTCTGGCTTAACGCCTTCCCAGTCGCAAGCAAGACGCTTCCCTGTGCGCCCGATGCCCGTTTGCACTTCGTCAGCAATGAAAAGCACATTGTATTTGGTACACAACTCCCGCACGCCTTTGAGATAACCTTCCTTAGGAACTACGACACCAGCCTCGCCCTGGATCGGCTCTACCATAAAACCGGCAATGTTGGGATCAGCTTTGAAGGCATTTTCCAATGCTTCCAGGTCATCAAAAGGGATTATTTCGAAACCAGGCAAAAACGGCCCGTAATCATTCGTGCTCGAAGGATCGGTTGAAGAAGAAATCGCAGCCAATGTCCTTCCCCAGAAGTTGCCCGAAGCGTAAACTGTTTTGGCTTTATCAGGCTCAATTCCTTTCACTTTATAAGCCCATTTCCGCGTCAGTTTCAAAGCCGTTTCTCCACCTTCCACCCCGGAATTCATCATCAGCACTTTATCAAACCCAAAATATTCGCAAAGAAACTGCTCACATTCTCCAAGCTTATCATTATAAAAAGCCCGCGAAGTCAATGTTAGCTTCTGCGCCTGCGCAATCATCGCATCCACAATCTTCGGATGACAATGCCCCTGACTAACAGCACTATAAGCAGACAAAAAATCCAGATATTGCTTCCCCTCCACATCCCAGACATGCACGCCCAGCCCACGTTCCAGCACAACCGGCATCGGCTTATAATTATGCGCGCCATAGCGATATTCCAGTTCCATCGCCTGCCGCGAAGCATTCATCTCAATCGTGTCTGTATAGTTAGCCATGGTAATTTTCGGGGTAGTCAGGTTGGTTTTATATGTTATGTAAAAATAAGGAAAAGCTTGAATCATCCGCTGTTCCGGCGTAGCTTTGCATGATAATCTCAAGGGGTGCCCTACCGAACGGGCTGAGATCAAACCCATATGACCTGATCCGGGTAATGCCGGCGTAGGGAGAGAAAAGCAACCATTTGATAGGTGGCCCCTGCCTGTTGTAACCAAACAATCGCAATGCGAAACGTTACTACCTATCTGTTTATACTTATAATCAGCACATTATCTTTCCGTTCTGCGTTTGCACAACGATCCATTTCCGGCCGAGTTTCCGATGCGGAAGACGGAAAAGCTTTGCCCGGAGCCACCATTAAAGCCGGCGAAATTCGTGGCACACAAACTGATGGTTCTGGGAATTTCAGCCTGCGCAACATTTCTGAGAACATTGCCACATTGGAAGTCTCTTACATCGGTTATCAAACCCAAAAGCTGCCCTTAACCAATGATAACCAGCTGGATATCAAGCTTACAAAAAGCACATTCCAAGCCGATGAAGTGATCATTAACGCAACCCGCGCCAATGACAAATCAGCCATGGCTTACAGCACCGTCACGGCAGAAGCCATTGATAAACAAAACCTTGGACAGGATTTACCTGTTCTGCTCAATTTCACTCCTTCGCTCGTAAGCACGAGTGATGCAGGTGCAGGCGTAGGTTACTCGGGCATTCGCATACGCGGCTCGGATGCGACGCGCATTAATGTGACGGTGAACGGAATTCCCTATAATGATGCAGAAAGTCAGGGCGTTTTCTGGGTCAATATGCCGGATTTTGCCTCTTCGGTGAGCAGCATTCAGATTCAGCGCGGGGTGGGAACTTCGACGAACGGCTCAGGGGCGTTTGGGGCGACGGTGAACATTAACACCAATGCTTTCAGACAGGAAGCTTATGCGGAATTGAACAACTCTTACGGCTCGTTTAACACATTCAAAAATACATTGAAAGTGGGTTCGGGGCTGATTAAGGACAAGTTTACATTTGATGCAAGGCTGTCGCGTGTTTCCTCCGACGGTTATGTGGACCGGGCTTCTTCGGAATTGCATTCCTATTATTTATCGGGAGGCTATTTTGGTAAAAAGAGTTTTGTGCGGGTGAATGTGTTTTCTGGAAACGAGCGCACTTATCAATCCTGGAATGGCGTGCCGGAGGCCAAGTTGCGCGGCGATCGGGAAGGCATTTTGAGTTACATTGAACGGAATGGTTTGGGTGAAAAGGATGCGCAGAATTTGCTGGAATCGGATAACCGGACTTATAATTCTTACACCTATAAAAACGAGGTCGACAACTATCGCCAGGATCATTATCAGATCGTTTCGTCGCACAATTTGAGCGACAAATGGATCTTCAACCTCAATGCATTTCTGGTGCGCGGACTGGGTTATTATGAGCAGTCGCGCAATGGGGATGATTACAGCAAGTACAATCTGCCTAATGTCGTGGTTGGCCAGGATACGCTGACCAGCACGGATCTAATTCGTCGCCGCTGGCTGGATAATTACTTTTACGGCTCCACTTTTTCATTGGAATACAACAGTTTCAAAAAGCTGACTGCGAGCTTCGGCGGCGGTTATAATTATTACGACGGCGATCACTACGGCCGCATTATCTGGGCGCGCAATGCGGGTAACATTGAAAACGACCATCAATATTATTACAGCAAAGGCATTAAGAAGGATTTCAACATTTACGGAAAGGTTTATTACCAGCTTACACCAAAACTGAATGCATTCGCTGATCTGCAATTCCGCAGCGTAAACCACAACATTCAAGGCACGGACAATGATCAAATTGCATTGGCCACGGACGAATCTTATTCGTTTTTCAATCCAAAAGCAGGCTTAACCTATCAATTAGCAGATCAAAGTTCGGTTTACGCTTCTTACAGCGTCGGAAATCGTGAGCCGAACCGGGATGATTTTACTTCCTCCACGGCTGGTTTATTTCCAAAGAGTGAGCAGTTGCAGAATGTGGAAGCTGGCTTTAAAACACAGCGTGGCATATTCGCGTTCTCTGCCAACTATTATCTGATGGCTTACAAAAACCAACTTGTCCTGACAGGCCAGATTAATGATGTCGGCAATTCAATCCGTGTGAATGTTCCAAAAAGTTACCGCACGGGAATTGAGCTGGAAGGCGCGATTGCATTAAGCAAAGCTTTGAAATGGAATGTAAACGCCACATTCAGCCAGAACAAGATCAATGATTTCACCGAATATGTGATCAATTATGACACCGGCGATTACAACACGATCAACCACGGAAAATCAGATATTTCGTTTTCACCGAACGCCATTGCAGGCAGCCAGCTGACTTACATTTTGAGAAAAGACCTTGAAATAGCATTACTAAGCAAATATGTCGGCAAGCAATATCTGGACAACACATCGTCAGAAACCCGCAAACTCGACGCCTATTTCACCAACGACATCCGCCTTTCCTGGACCATCCGTCCAACCTGGGCGCGCGAGATTGCATTCAATTTATTGGTCAATAACGTGTTCAGCGAAAAATACGAATCCAACGGCTACACCTACGGATATTTCGCGGGCGGCGCATTAACGCAGGAGAATTTCTACTTCCCGCAAGCAGGCAGGAATTTTCTGGTTGGGGTGAATTTTAGGTTTTGATATGCCGCTTTCTCCCTAACTTTGCCGCATGGAATTGAAAAATGATCTTTTGCTTCGGGCGGCGCGTGGGGAGAAAACAGAACGCACGCCTGTTTGGATGATGCGGCAGGCTGGCCGGATTTTGGCTGAATACAGGGCCGTTCGTGAGAAGGCCGGAAGTTTTATAAAGCTGGCGACAACGCCGGAAATGGCTGCCGAGGTTACATTGCAACCTGTTGATTTATTGGGTGTTGACGCAGCCATTATATTTTCTGACATTCTGGTGATTCCCGAAGCGATGGGATTGCCTTATGAAATGGTAGAAAAAAGTGGGCCGATTTTTCCTGCAACCGTTCATACCACTCAAGACCTTGACAGACTGCACATTGCTGAACCGGAAACGGATTTGAAATATGTTTTGGACGCAATTAAGCTTACAAAAGAAGGCTTATACGGACGTGTTCCATTGATCGGTTTTGCAGGCGCGCCTTTCACAATCTTCTGTTACATGACAGAAGGAAAAGGTTCTAAAACATTCTCTGTTGCTAAAAAACACCTTTACGCTGATCCCGAATTCTCGCATTTATTGCTTCAAAAAATAACGGATAGCACAATTGCTTACCTGAAAGCCCAAGTTGTGGCGGGTGCTAACCTGGTTCAAGTATTCGATTCCTGGGCCGGAATCCTTTCTCCGGAGCAATACAACACATTTTCCCTTCCCTACATTAAGCAGATCTGCGACGCCATTGATGAAGTGCCGGTTACTGTTTTTGCAAAAGGCGCATTCTTCGCACGGAAGGCGATTAGTGAGCTGCATTGCGCTGTTGTAGGGTTAGACTGGAACATGGACATTGCAGAATCCCGTTCGCTGATTCCAAATAAGACATTGCAGGGAAATCTGGACCCTTGCGTGCTTTACGCTTCTTATGATCAGATCCGGAAAGAGGTGAAAAATATGGTGCAACAATTTGGTACACAGCGATATATCGCGAACCTTGGTCATGGCGTTTATCCGGACACAGATCCTGATAAAGTGCGTTGTTTCATCGAATCCGTTAAAGAATTTTCTTCCTAGCAAATCCTTTTTATGTCTTTACCAAAAACAAAATGCATCTTCCTCGACCGCGACGGAGTGCTGAATGAGGATTGCCCGGACTATTTATACGAGCTGGAAAAACTGGTCATTCCCGAAGGCGTTGCGGAAGCGCTTCAAGCATTGAAAAAGGCTGGTTATCTGCTGATTGTAATCACAAACCAGGCGGGGATTGCAAAAGGACTTTATACAGCCGACAATGTTTACGCCATTCACGGAGCCATGCAACAGGCATCCGGAAATGCATTGGACGACCTGTATTTTTCGCCTTATCACCCCAATGTGTCAGGCGTTTCGCTTTCTAGGAAACCAGGTTCGCTGATGCTGGAAAAGGCGATTGCGAAATATAATATAGATGTAAATCAGTCCTGGATGATCGGGGATCGCGACAGGGATATGGAGGCTGGAAAAAGTGTGGGGGCGAGAACAATTCAAATTGTTCCCGAAACAGAAGCTTCAACAGGCGATTTTGCTGCGGTTAGTTTGTTCGAGGCAGCGAAAATAATCCTTGAAGGCGAAATTTAGACTCTTTCAGTTGATGCAACAGGTGCTGTTTGCGTTGCTTTTTGCGTAGAACCGTAGGCCGGACAAGCATGTTTGGTGCAAGATGCAAATGCCAGTGAACCGCAAATAGTAAGGAGAAGTAATAACTTTTTCATTTTTTTCTGTTCGTGTAAATATTTGTCACCGCAAAAATATAAAAAAAAGTTCTTTGAATGAGACTTTTAGTTTGACTAATAACGAACTCATTCAAAGAACTTTATATCAATGGTCAGATTTTTGTTTCGACCAATTCTTCCTCTTCTTCAATCGGCTGCATTTCCGTTCCGACATTTTTTTCAGGAACAACAAACGACTCCTCTTTAAAGCCTAAGATTTTAAGCATTGAATCGCTGTTCTGCTCTTCTGCAAAAACGCGTGTAACGATTTTTCCGTCCTCATCTTTGTCAACCAAAACGTGTTTTGGAGCCGGAATGAGGCAATGTTGAATGCCGCCGTAGCCGCCGAGCGATTCCTGGTAAGCGCCCGTGTGGAAGAATCCAATGTATTGTTTTTCCGAATCTTCTTCAAAAATCGGCATATACAAGTCGGCGCTGTGCATTTCACTGTTATAAAAATCCTGTGAATCGCACGTTAATCCGCCCAGGTTAACTTTTTGGTAAGGACTGTCCCAGTTGTTGATCGGCAGCATGATGTATTTCTGGTTCATGCCCCAGGAGTCGGGAAGCTGCGTAATGAACGAGCCGTTGATCATGTACCAAAGCTCTTTGTCATTTTGAAGCTTTTTGTCAATGATCTCGTAAATAACCGCTCCGCTCTCTCCCACCGTATAACTTCCGAATTCCGTAAAAATATGCGGAACCGGAACATTGTTTTTGTTACAGATCCATTGGATGTTCTCAATGATCTCATCGATCATTTGCTGATAATCGTATCCGGCCTGCAATGAGGTTTGGATCGGCAACCCGCCACCAATGTCAATAGAATCAAGCTCAGGACAAATTTTCTGCATTTCGCAGTATTTGAACATAAACCGGGTGAGTTCACTCCAGTAATATGCGCTGTCCTTAATGCCCGTATTAATAAAGAAATGCAGCATTTTAAGCTTGAAACGCGGATTAGACTCAATCTTCTCCTTGTAAAGCTGCTGTACATCGTTGTAACGGATTCCCAGACGGGATGTATAAAAAGCAAAATTAGGCTCCTCATCCGTTGCAATGCGCATTCCGAAATTGACCGTGTCCGCGGTAACCTGCTGTTCGTAGGATTCGATCTCTTTCAGGTTATCCAAAATAGGGATAACATTAAACCCTTCGTTGATCAACTCGCTCAGATACTGCGTGTAACGAGGCAACTTATAACCATTCGCCAAAACGAAAGTGTTTTTAGTTACCTTGCCTCTGCGGTATAATTCGCGGATAATGGGTATGTCAAAAGACGAAGAAGTTTCAAGATGTATATTATGCTTCAGCGCTTCTTCCAGCACAAAGCTGAAATGCGAGGATTTTGTGCAATAACAATAAGTGTAGCTTCCTTTGTAATTATGTCTCTTGAAAGCATTCCGAAAAAACATATTTGCATTTTCGATGTGCTCCCCGATTTTTGGCAGATAATTGATCTTTAACGGCGTACCATGTTCTTTAATGATATCCATCAGAGGGACATTGTTGAACAGCAATTCGTTATTATCAACGTTAAACTCCATCGTAGGGAACTCGAACGTTTGCTGAATCAGGTCAATGTAGCTTTTCATTGATTTGTTTGTCGCGATAGCAATTAGTGAATTGTGAGTTAATAACTAAGACAAAAGACCGGAAAATTGGTCAGAATATGTGTCATTTCCAAACATCAATTGCTAGTAAATCATTCCCGCGGGAAAGCATTTTATCGCCTGATTTCACAAGTTCATACCCCAAATTATCCGCTTAATAAATTTTTGGTTGTCCATAATGTCCAGGCAAGCCTACTTTTGACAATGTTAGTCAGCCAGGGCGCTCCTAACCATCTGATCAATAGCATTTAGGCAACATTAGAAAACTTTCAACATTCTCAAAGTTTTCTTAGTTTATTTGATTCAAATATTTCAAATTTGCTCTCGTGAAAGAGCGAATTATAAAATCGGCCCTAAATCTGTTCTGGCGCTATGGAGTCAAGAGCGTTACCATGGACGATATTGCCAAAGATCTTGGGATTTCGAAGCGGACCATTTACCAGCATTACTCCGATAAAGAGGCTATTCTGGCACTGGTGATCCAGAAGGAAATTATGGATCAAAAGTGTGAAATGGAGAAGCTGGATGAGAAAGCCGCCAACCCGATCGAGCAAATGATGTATGCATCGGCCCAAATGCGCGACACGCTTTCTGACATGAACCCGGCCCTGCTTTATGATTTGAAAAAATACTATCCCAATGCCTGGGAGTTATTTGAGGCTTATAAGCATGATTATTTGCTTAAGAGCATCCGCGAAAATCTCGTTCTGGGCATTGAACAAGGTTTTTACCGGCCAGACATTGACGTTGAAGTGCTTGCAGTGTTACGCATAGAGCAGATCGTGATGGCTTTTGACCCTACCATTTACCCACAGAAAAAGTTTAACATGATGCACACCCAAATGCAGTTCCTGTTACATTTTCTGAGGGGGATTTTATCAGAAAAAGGATTTGAATATTACAACACCATAAAAGACAGATCAGCAATTGAAATCAATTTCCATGAAAAATGAACAAATAATACGCCGCAGTCTGATGCTGCTGGCGATCTTACTCAGCTTTATGCCCGCACGTGCCCAGGATTTTTCCCTCGAACAGGCTGTGGACTATGCGATTAAGCACAATTTAAACATTAAAAATGCGCAGCTCGACGCGCTGTCTGCGGAAGCCCGCATTGGAGAAGTCAGGGCAGCTGGTTTGCCACAGTTGAGTGCGGCCGTTTCGGTAACCAACAACATTATTATCCCAAGGTTTTTCCTTCCTGCCAATGCTTTTGATCCAACTGCTCCTGCAGATGCGCCGCCTGCTGCGGTGGAATTCGGGATTCCCTGGCAAGGTTCGGCTTCTGCGAATTTGAACCAGCTCATTTTTAGCGGTTCTTATTTTATTGGTTTAAAAGCAGCGGCAACTTATCGCGAATTGGCACAAAAATCGACTACATCGTCCAAAGTTTCGGTGGCTGAGGCTGTTACAAAAGCTTATTACTCAGCACAAGTTGCCGAAGAACGCGCAAAGTTGCTTGACCTGAATATTTCCCGTGTGGACTCGCTCATGCGCGAAACGAAAATCATGAATGAAAGCGGCTTTGTAGAACTTCTGGATGTAAACCGGATTGAAGTTCAGATCAATAACCTGCAAACAGAACGTCAGAAAGTGCAAAACCTTATTGAACTTAGTTATGCTTTGCTGAAATTTCAGATGGCTATGCCTGCTAATGAACCAATTAAGCTTACAGACGATATCAATGCAGTGAATGTGGATTCACTCAGAGGAGTGTTGGTTGTTAATGACCTTAACTACGAAAACCGAATAGAATATTCTTTGCTGAACACGCAGGAGAAATTGGCTGGTCTTGACCTGCGTAATGTGCGCGCCGGATATCTGCCAAGCTTGTCTGCTTCCGTGGGATACGGATACAATGCTGGTTATGATAAATTTTCACAGCTCTTTACCGACAATTGGTATAACAACATGGTCTTAACTGTGAACCTGAACATTCCGATTTTTGACGGTTTTACCAAAAGATACCAGATTAACCAGAAAAAGATCGCGATTGATAAGGTAAAAAATAACCAGTCATTGCTGAAACAGTCGATCGATCTGGAAAACAATCAGGCGAGCATTAACATTAAAAATGCATTTGCAACGCTGGAAACGCAGAAACGCAACCTTACGCTTGCAGAAGAAATTGTAAGGGTTTCCAAAATCAAATACAAAGAAGGCGTTGGCTCTAACATTGAGGTGATCAATGCGGAATCTTCCCTGAAAGAAGCGCAGACCAATTACTTCACGGCATTATATGATCTGATGATCGCGAAAGTGGATCTGAGCCGCGCCAAAGGAGAACTTTATACAGAAAAATGAGCATCACATTAACACTAAAACAAAATTTGAAACTGCTATTTACCTATATCATGAAAAGAAATATTTTAATAATAACAGCCATGACAATCCTGCTTGCAGCGTGCGGCGGGGGAGAAAAGAAAGAAGAGTGTGGCAGGCAAGAAAGAAGAACTTGCTAAGCTGAAAGCGGAGCAGGCAGAGAACGACAAAAAGATCAAAGCGCTTGAAATTCAGATCACCAAAATGGATCCTAACAAAGCTGCCGAGGCGAGAGTGAAACCTGTGAGTATAGACACATTAAATGCTGAGACATTCCGCCATTACGTGGAACTGCAAGGCACGGTGGATGCAAAAAACAATGTGCTAGTAACGCCAAAAACAGGCGGCGCAGTGGTTGCAATGTATGTTAAAGAAGGCGATTACGTAAAAGCAGGAGGCATTATCGGTAAAATCGATAACAGCATTTTGACGGAATCAGTGGAAGAACTGAAAACGCAAATGTCGCTCGCTAACACGCTTTATGAGAAGCAGAAAAATCTTTGGGACCAAAAAATCGGAACTGAGCTGCAATATCTGCAAGCCAAGAACAATAAGGAATCGCTGGAAAGAAGAATGAGCACATTGAACACGCAATTGTCTCAAACCAACATTGTGTCGCCGATGGCGGGTGTGGTGGATATGGTGAATGTGAAAGTGGGCGAAATGGCTTCTCCGGGCGTTGGCGTGGTTCGTATCGTGAACCTGAGCAACCTGAAAGTGACTGCAAAAGTGTCTGATACTTATGCTGCCAGCGTGAAAAAAGGCGACGAAGTGATCATCAAATTTCCTGATCTAAAAAAGGAATACAAAGCGAGAATCACATTTGTGAGCACCGCAGTTGATCCATTGTCCCGCACATTTACAATCGAAGCAAACCTTCCGACGAGCAAAGACATTAAGCCTAACATGATGGCGCAGGTGCAGATCAATGATGCGATCAGCAAAAACGCATTGGCTGTGGATCAAAACTATGTTCAGAGCACAGAAAAAGGCAATGTGGTGTATGTTGCAGTTACGGAAGGCAACAAAAAGATCGCCAGGGCCAAAGAAGTGAAAACCGGTTTGAGCTACAACGGCAAAGTCGAGATCCTGTCCGGACTTACAGCAGGCGACCAGCTCATTACATTAGGTTACCAGGAAGTCTCCGACGGCCAGCCGATAAGCTATTAAAGAAGCAATGATGAGTGAAACGATCCGGCAATCGGTCATTCACTCATTCAATCATTCAATCATTCAAAATTGCTTTTATGAAATTTAACGAATATAAAACCTTAGGCTTCACCAACTGGTGCGTAGAGAATCGGACGACGATTTACATCTTTACGTTCATCATTACGCTCGCCGGGTTTATGGTTTATAACAACCTGCCGAAAGAGCAGTTTCCGGATATCAAGATCCCGCAGATCTATATCAACACGATTTATTTCGGAACGGCGCCTGCGGATATTGAAAACACGATCAACAAGCCCATTGAAAAGCAGCTTAAATCGCTGAGTGGGGTTAAAAAGATCAAATCCAATGCATTACAGGATGTTTCAGTAATCCTTGTGGAATTTACACCGGATGTGGCCGTCGAAGTCGCGCTCCAGCGAGTCAGGGATGCGATCGATAAGGCTAAAACAGACTTGCCGCAAAACCTCGATTCAGGCCCCACGGCGCAGGACGTGAACTTCTCGGAGTTCCCGATCATGAACGTGAACATTGCGGGTAACTTCTCCCTGAAACAGTTAAAGCAATATGCGGAAGACTTACAGGACGGAATTGAAGCGTTGCCGGAAATTACGCGTGTGGATATTTTGGGTGCATTGAACCGCGAAATCCAGATCAATGTCAACCTCGACCGAATGAAATCATCCGGTCTGACATTCTTCGACGTTCAAACCGCAATTCAGGGTGAAAACATCAACGTTTCGGGTGGTGAACTGAATGTACAAGGTGTGCGCAGAACGCTTCGTGTGAAAGGGGAATATACCAATGTGGCCGATATGGCGAACATTCGTATCCGCACCGCAACCGGCGCGACCATTCGCCTGGGCGACGTGGCTGAGGTTTCTGATAACTTTGAAGAGCAACAGGATTTTGCCCGTCTGGCCAACAAAACCGTAATCACATTGAACGTCATCAAACGTTCAGGCGGAAAACCTCGTGGACGCTGCGGATAAGATTGAGAATGTTATTGCTGATTATAAAGAAAACCGTTTTCCCCCCGGTTTGGACGTGAAAATTACTGCCGATCAGTCCATTCAGACGAGAGCAGATTTGCATGACCTTATCAACACGGTTGTACTCGGCTTTATCTTCGTAGTAATGGTGCTCATGTTCTTCATGGGTGTGCGCGACGCGATTTTCGTAGGACTTTCCGTGCCGCTTTCAGCATTGGTTGCATTTGTGATGATGCCGATCATCGGGCCATTGGTAGGAACAGAATTTACATTGAACACGATCGTGCTTTTTGCGTTCCTGCTCGGAATAGGGCTTGTGGTGGATGATGCGATTGTGGTAATTGAAAACACGCACAGGCTTTTCAACAACCATAAAGACTGGACGATCCAGCAAGCTGTGAAAGCTGCTGCGGGTGAAGTATTTATTCCTGTACTTTCAGGAACATTAACGACGATTGCGCCATTTTTCCCATTGCTTTTCTGGACTGGTATAGTCGGGGAATTCATGAAATTCATGCCGCTGACGCTCATTATCACCTTGGGAGCCTCACTTTTTGTGGCTTATGTAATGAACCCCGTTTTTGCGGTGTCGTTTATGGGTCGTCATGATGATGAAAAAGAAGCGCATGATACAAGTTTCAAAGCAATTCGCAGACCATTGATTATCCTGGTTGTAGCGGCTATAATCGGTTATTTTATCGATCGAGGCGTAGGTAACTTCTTCGTATTCATCCTCATTCTCTGGATTTTCAACCATTATATTCTGACACCAAGAATCCTGGTTCCATTCCAGGACAAGTTACTGCCTGCTCTGAAAAACAATTACCGCAAGCTGATCGACTGGCTTTTAAGAGGCTGGAGACCGGTTGTTGCGATCGTGATTGTATTCGGACTTTTGATCTTCACATTTGTTTTAACAGGCATTGTGCAGCCCAAAGTACTTTTCTTCCCAAGCGGCGATCCGGATTATGTGTATGTATACAACAAAATGCCAATCGGAACGGATGCACGTGTGACGGATTCTGTGACCAAAATCATTGAGAAAAAGGTTTTTGATGTTCTGGAAAAAGAAAAGGCTATGGATATGGTCAACTCGGTAATTGCCAATGTTGGTAAAAACGCAGGTGACCCTTTTAACCCAGACCGTGCCGCAACGCCACATAAATCGAAAGTTACCGTAGCATTTGTTTACGGAACAGAACGGGGTGGACGTTCGTCAGAAGCCATTTTGCGCAAGATCAGGGACGCTGTAAAAGGCATTCCGGGAGCGGAAATTTCAGTAGAGCGCGAGGCTGTTGGGCCGCCGACTGGTAAGCCAATTTCCATTGAAATTTCGGGTGACGATTTCGCAACACTTCAAAAACTGGAAAAGGATGTTCTGCAAAAAGTGCAGCAATCCGGCATTGAAGGAATTGATCAGCTGCGTTCCGACCTCGTAACCAACAAACCTGAGATTGTCATTGATATTGACCGCGAAAAAGCACAACGCGAAGGCATTAGCTCACAACAGATTGCACTTGCAGTGAGAACGGCACTTTTCGGTCTGGAAGTTTCCAAATTCAGGGACGATAAAGACGAATATCCGATCATGGTAAGGCTGGAAAAAGACGATCGGGAGCAAATTGAGAAGCTTTTGAGCTTGAATGTCGTTTACCGCGACATGAATATGGGCGGTGCATTGCGTCAGGTTCCGATCACTTCGGTGGCCAACATCCATTACTCAACGACTTTCAGCCAGATCAACCGTCAGGATCAGCAACGGATTGTAACATTAGGCTCGGACGTTTTGCCGGGTTACAATGCCAATGAAATTGTTGGTCAAATCCAGGCGCTGATCCAGGATATGGAAGTTCCGAATGGTTATACGATCAAAATGGGCGGTGAGCAGGAAGAGCAAAACGAGTCGATGGCGTTCCTTGGAACTGCATTCGGCGCAGCGATTTTGCTGATCTATTTGATTCTCGCGACGCAGTTCAACTCGGTTGTGAAGCCATTCATTATCTTCTTCACGATCCTGCTTTCGCTGATCGGTGTATTGCTCGGTTTCATCATATTCAAAAAGGATTTCTCAGTCATCATGTCCGGAGTCGGGATCATTGCACTGGCTGGAATTGTGGTGAAAAACGGGATTTTGCTCATTGAATTTATCGAAGAGCTCCGCGGAAGAGGTTATCCAATGCGTGAAGCCATTATCGAAGGTGGAGCGATCAGATTAACGCCCGTATTGCTGACAGCCTCGGCAGCTGTACTCGGACTTGTGCCGCTTGCATTGGGTATCACAGTCGATTTCGTGGGACTTTTCAGAAACCTCGAACCGCACCTTATTGTCGGTGGCCCGAGCTCCATTTTCTGGAACATTCTCGCCTGGACGATCATTTTCGGACTAACATTCTCGACCATCCTGACATTGATCATGGTGCCGTGCATGTATTACGTAAACGAGCGTGTCCGTGAAAAGTGGTTTAGAAAAGGCAAAGAAGAAGTTGTTAACCCAAATTGGCAGCAGGAAACTATATAAAAACGCTGGAATACTGCCTATCTCATTTTTTTTCAAATTGAAATAGGCAGTATTCCAAAAATTCCTAGATTTGCAACCCCAAAGAGTTCGGGAGCTGAGTTAACTCAGCAATAATTTCGGGATGTAGCGCAGCCCGGTAGCGCACTAGCATGGGGTGCTAGGGGTCGCAAGTTCGAATCTTGTCATCCCGACAAAAGCCTGGTCTAACGACCGGGCTTTTTCGGTTTTTACGCACTAGCCTGGGGTGCTAGGGGTCGCAAGCCGCCGCCGCGCGGTTCGAATCTTGTCATCCCGACAAAAGCCTGGTCTAACGACCGGGCTTTTTCGGTTTTAGCGCACCAGCCTGGGTTGCTAGGTCGCACATTTTTTATCCCTTATATTGGATCGATTTCTTGATTGGTTACTTTATCAGTTCTAATGCGTTCCATCACTACGCTTACTTTATTTCGGTTTCATCATTCACGATCTAAAATGTGGGCTTTCGGGCAAATGCAGTTTGCACATGCTTATATCCGTAAAACGCCCGGGTTGCAATTTTACAAACTCATGGGCAGCGGTCGCGAGCCGGGTTTTAGTCCTTTGCCCGACTGGGGTGTATATGCCATGCTGGGTGTTTGGGACAACGAGCAATGCGCTGATCATTTTTTTAAAGATGCTGAAATTTTTAAGCGATACGAGGCACACAGCAGCGAACAGTGGACCATCTACATGAAACCCAAACAGGTCAAGGGGCTTTGGTCGGGCCGTAATCCGTTTATTCCCTCAACAGATCTGGATGATGAAAACCCGCTTATTGCAGTCATTACGCGTGCAACCATTAAGCCGGGCAAACTGATAAAATTCTGGGACTATGTTCCTACATCCCAGAGGCCGATTGTGCAAGGTTGTAAAGGGCTGATTTATACCAAAGGAATTGGCGAAGCACCGCTGGTTCAGATGGCCACGTTCAGCATATGGGAAAATATAGACGCGCTGAAAAACTATGCCTACAATAGCCCCGAACATCAGGAGGCCATCCAGAAAACCCGAAAAATAGATTGGTACAAAGAAGAGTTATTTGCGCGTTTTCAGCCTTATCGCTCCGTAGGAACCTGGGATGGTGAAAACGTTCTGGCTCCTTTTTTAAACCATTGACGCTTTGCTGAATGCCCCAAACTAGCGCTGTGTTTAGCTGCCAAAATTGAGCACTGCTATTTCGTAGTTATTTATTAATCAAATAGAAAAAGACGAAAAATAGAGCTTGGGACGCAAAGTGATGTAACGGCAGCGGATACTTTGCTTGCGGTACGAAGTTTTTTACCAGCAACTGCATGGCTAATGAAACTACAAACCAGTCTATGTAGTTGCGCAACGGTGCATATCCTGCATTCCAATGCCAATAATCGAATACAGAAGCCACAGGTTCAATAAAAAAATCGAGCGCAACCATTAGCGCAGCTCCGCAAACAGGTGCCATCCATGGGTTACGTATAAAACGCTTTGCAATCGTGGCTGTTATAAAAGTGAGCACCACCCAGTTGATGCCAATCAGCAAGGGAACATTGGCCAGTTTAGGACCCATATTTTCACCATACCAATAGTCTCCGAAAAGCAAGCCGGTGTTTACACCAATCATTTCAACGCCCATACCAGTGATGTAAACAAGTGACCAGATCAAGATGCCTGGCCAAGCATTTTTCAGCGGAAAATTCCAGTACAAAAGTGCCACGCCAAGCAGCAGGTTGAGTGGTGTTTTTGGCAAAAACCAAGCGCCATGACCCAGCCATATGCCTATCATGCCTGAAATGGTTACCAGCCATATCGCAAATATAGAAGCGTTGCTTCTGACAGCCGAAAATGATAGTTCGTTATTCATAAAGCCGAAATGATGAGCTTTGAAGTAATCTTTGCTGAATGCATGCACAAAGGAATCCCCCCACCGGGGTGAACGGATCCTCCGCAAAAATAGAGTTGTTTTATTTTGTTTGAAAAATTAGGATGCCTGAGAAAGGCCGCAAGTTTGGAATTGCTTGCCGCACCATACAATGCGCCACGGTAACTGCTTGTTCGTTTTTCGATAAGCGGGGGCGTTAGCACATCTTCTGCCATAATCAATGCTGCAATGTCGGTGCCGAGCTGGCGGTTTAATTTGCTGATGATATTTTGGCGCGCCTGCGTCACCAATGCCTCCCAATCTTGACCATAATCGCCCGGGGCATTAATCATCACAAACCAATTTTCGCATCCCGGTGGTGCGTCACCCGGCGTTTCTTTACTGCTAATGTTGATATAAACCGTAGGATCATCAAAAAGCGTTTTATGCTCGAACAAATGCGCAAACTCCTGCTGATAATCGCTGCTGAAAAATATGTTGTGCAAGTCCAATTGCGTAAATGTGCCGCGAATGCCCCAGTAAAATATCACGGCAGAGCTTGACCGCTCCTGCCTGAGCGTGCGCTCGGGGTGCGGTTGTGATGGCAACAGTTTTTTATAGGTAGAAAATATGTCCATGTTTGAGACAATGCTATCTGCAAAATGCGCGCTACTTGCCGTTTTAACCCCAACTGCCTTATTCTTCTCAACCAGTATTCGTTCTATTTTTTGATTAAAATGAAATCTAATACCATGTCGAAGTGCCAGTTGATACAGACTGGTTGTGATGCTGTGCATACCACCATTTGGATAATAAGCGCCCAGGTAAAGTTCAAGATGCGGAATCATACTCATGATCCCCGGTGTGAGATACGGCGATGAGCCATTATAAGTAGCATAGCGGTTAAATAACTGAACCAGATGCGGCTCGCCGATGGCTGCCTCATTAAGCGCATCCAGACTAGTGCCCAAATTCATTCCCGATAAGTGAGCCAGGGCCTTAAGTGTATCCACAGAAAGATAAGTGCCCATTTTATGCAAAGATTTCTCAATGAATAAAGAAGCGGTAAGCTCATATTTCTTCTGGCCGTTTTTCAGATAAGATAAAATCGTTGCGGCTTCAATGCCAAATTTGGCTGCGGCCTCTTTTGCAAAAACTTCGCGATCGGCATCAACAATAAAGTGCATGCCATCTTCCCAAAAATAGTTGCAAACCGACTTCACGCGGTGATACTGAAAAAAATCCGTTGGTTGTTCTCCAAACAGTTCGAAAAGCTCAGTAATAAGTTGCGGCATGGTGAAGAGCGAAGGCCCGGCATCAAAACGGAAGCCGTTTATTTCGAAAGCATGCAGCTTGCCACCGGGATAAGCGTTGCTCTCAAATACATCCACCTCAACACCTGCAGCCCGCAAATGCAGTGCAGTGGCAATGCCGGCTATTCCTGAACCAATTATAATTGCCGATGGCATTTTGATGATGTATTTTTATGAATGATTGTTGATTAAAATAAAAGTACGAAAGAATGCGTGTGGTTTGTACCATGTGGATTGCAAGCGGCCGAAGCACAGTTTGGTAAATGCAAAAAACACTTGAAAAATAGCCGGGTTTAATGTAAAATTGAGCTTCAAACATGCAGGCCAAACCTATGACGATTACACCCGAACACAACGAGCGAATGGCGAAGATGACATTCTCTTCCGTGTATCCGCATTATGTTACGAAAGTCGAAAGCAAAGGCCGGACAAAGGAGGAATTGCACGAGGTGATCGAATGGCTTACCGGTTTTAACGACAAGCAAATCAACGACTTGATCGAGGAGAAAGTGACTTTCGACGCGTTTTTCAAAAGAGCAAATTTGAATCCAAATGCCCATTTGATCACGGGTTTGATTTGCGGTTATCGCATTGAAGAAATTGACAATGAATTGACAAAGCAAGTGCGATATCTGGACAAGCTAGTGGACGAACTGGCAAAAGGCAGGAAGATGGAGAAAATCTTGCGAAAAGCTTAAAAAATCACTCAACCATCATTCCGATGACAGAACTGACGATCCAACCTTTCCTGGTTGTGAACAATGCTTTAAATGCCATAGACTTTTATACCAAAGCATTCGGAGCGACGGTGTATGAAAAGTTTACGAATGAAGGCAAGACATCTGCCGGAATAAGAATCGGAAATGCATCTTTCTGGATCGGCGATGAAGAACCTGAATTCGGCAATCTGAGCCCAACCACAATCGGCGGATCACCCGTCCGCATGGTTCTAACCACCCCCGACCCCGAAATTATCTTCACAAGAGCGCTTGAATCAGGAGCCACGCAAATCTGCCCGGTAACGCTCGAAGAATCCTGGAAAATCGGAAAATTAAAAGACCCTTTCGGCCATATTTGGGAAATCGGGTGTCCTTTGTGAGGGGTTATAATTAATAGTTGCTTTGATAGAGCATTATTTGGTGGGAAGAGGAAATTTCTTCATAGTCTCAGCCATTTTGTAAGTCTTTTTCACAATAACATTTTCCTCTTGTGCAGCCACATTTGTACGGCCAGAATTACCTTTGGAGGGTGCTTTTTCAGAAGTCTTGACGGTGATTGCTGACATAATGTATGTATGTTACAACTCAAATTAATCATTACTGTGTTATAAAAATGAATTGCCTAGTTGATCAGCCCTTCCTAATGCTTCCCCGCACAATCATAACAACTAAGCCGACAAAGGTGATCAGATATACAATTCCCAAACCAATTTTCTTAAATCTGAGGGTCTCAAAATCGAATTCCTTATACAATGCCGCACCGATAATGATTGCTAAAATCGCCAGGATGATCGGAAAGCCCTTCTTTTCGCTTGTCATATGTATTTTGTTTGGATTGTTGCCGCGCTAATATTTGTAAGATTTTGATAGTAAGCAAATTTGGCAAGAATCTCCCTGAAATTAAGCGCAATTGTCATGTCAACTAAGCTAAATTGAGACCAGCCGGAATTCTCAGCATTACAACGGATCGGATGTGCAATGCTTTCTTCATTCAATTTACTTTTACCAATCTAGCCACATCCAACTGAATCAACACACATGAACTTTAAAATCCTAACATTAGCCCACCCACCAATCCAAGTTTGCCTCCATCGTGATCGAAGCGAGGAAAATCAGGAAATCGTTCGAATTACCACATTTTTAATAGACTCGACGGGACAAGAATTGATGTTAGAGACCGTTGCGCAATTTGCCGATTCAGGATCAGCAATGCGGTTTGTCTCCGATTATTCCGAAGAATCTGCCAAGGAATTTATATTGGAATGTGCATTGGAAGATAAAATTTTCATTGTTGCTTGATGCTTTTGTAAGCCTATCATTGGAGAATAAAAATCGCGGAGCGATGCAATATTGGTAGAAAGGTCGTGTGAAAATGCGAGATTCAAATCCCGAGAGGGATGTAATATCGGTAGGAAACGAAATTACACGCCAATATCAAATCCCGGAGGGATGCAACGGCGTACACATTGTTGCATCCCTCCGGGATTTTAAACCTTGTCGTCGTTCCGAATTCTACCAATATTTCATCCCTCCGGGATTTTAAACCTTGTCGTCGTTCCGAATTCTACCGATATTTCATCCCTCCGGGATTTTGGCGTTTATGTCCGTTGTTTTTGCTACCAATATTTCATTCCTCTGGGATTTTGGCGTTTATGTCCGTTGTTTTTTGCTACTGATATTGCATCCCTCTGGGATTTTAACGTTTCCGACGCTCCAAATTCTATCGATATTTCATCCCTCCGGGATTTGTAACTTGTCGTCGTTCCGAATTCAACGATATTACATCCCTCCGGGATTTGTGGTTTTCATGCGCATCAACTCTCTATCAACCGCATCCCTCCGGGATTTGCTCCACCTATCACCCACTTCAATTTATCAATTTTATCCAATTTACTCCCGGGCACATAATGCTGCTTTTGAATTAAAAACGGATCAAAAATCACGAATTATCCAACAAAAAAGTGGTTCAAGTCTATTTTGGCTACGTTCCCGACATCGTTTGCATAAAAAAATATCGGCAAAACCTTGGCCATTTCTGGCTAATATCTAACCTTCCTTTTGCTGGTACAACGGAACTGGAATAAGACAATCAAATATTTCTTTGATTTTTCATATTCACTCCATCTTGAAATAATCTGAAACTTTCTCGTAAAGCTCCATTTGTAAACAGCATGAACACGATGTTTTTGAAAGTGGATTTTGGCATTAATAAATAGAATAATATAAACTGAGATGATGTATGTTTAGAAAACTACAAAGTGCGTCGGCCCTCGGGCTGCTGCTCATGTATGGAATCTTACCAATTGGTAATCAGAAGGTTTATGCCGCGAACCGTCTGAATGCTGAGAAGGAAATGATTGCGATGGTGAATGGAAACAACACTCCAAATGCGGTGATTGATATTTCCGGAAAAGTGACGGGTGACAATGGCGAGGAGTTGCCGGGCGTAAGTATTTTGCTAAAAGGAACGACAACTGGCGCGACCACGGATGCCAACGGTTTGTATAAATTATCGATTCCGGCTGGAAGTGCCACACTTGTGTTCTCCTACGTGGGTTATGTGAGTCAGGAAATTGAGGTGAATAATCGTTCGGTCATTGATGTCAAACTGCTGGCCGATACGAAGGCGCTGGAAGAAATTGTGGTGGTGGGTTATGGAACGATGAAAAAAAGTGATGTTACCGGCGCGATCACGTCCGTGAAATCGAAGGACATTACGGCCATTCCCACGACGAATGCTTTGCGCTCTTTGCAGGGAAAAGTTTCCGGGATCGACATTACCCAAAGCTCTGGTCAGCCGGGCGCGGACATTAACATTGTTTTGCGAGGAAACCGCTCCTTGAAAGCTGATAATAAGCCACTTGTGCTGGTGGACGGAATCCCCTACGGCTCTTTTATTGATATAAACCCAACGGACATTGCATCCATTGAAGTGTTGAAAGACGTGGCTTCAACGGCCATTTATGGAACGCGTGGTGCGAACGGCGTTATCATTATTACCACGAAAAAAGGCTCGGCTGGCAAGTCTACATTGTCGTTCAATTCTTATGTTTCGATGAACAAAAAGGCATTGTATCCGCGCATGATGAACGGCGAGGAATATGCGCAGCAAAAACGCGAAGCTTACAGAACGACGAACGGCGACGTTTACAGGAAAGACGAGGACATTTTCCAGGTTACCGAATTGCAATACATTAAGGATAAGCAGTTTGAAGATTGGCAAAGCTATATTTTCCACAACGGCCTCATGCAGAATTATGAGATCAACCTCACTGGTGGAAGCGAAAAAACAACATTCTCAACATCTTTTGGTTATCAAAAAGACAAAGGCCTGCTTCTCAATGACGTTTACCGCAGACTGAATGGCAAGATCAGTGTCGATCACAAGCTGAATGATCGTTTCCGCGTAGGGTTAAGTGCAATTTATTCTTACAAAAACCAGGATAAGCGCGATAATCCGCTGAATATGGCGAACAAAATCCTTCCGATCGCTAAGGCGTTTAATGACGACGGAACACTGATCCTGAATCCGGCTCCGGGTTACAGCGCGCAATTTACGCCGCTGGCCGATGAGCAACCGGGCGTTTTCGTAAACAATATTGTCGACAAACGCTTGTTTTCTTCTGCCTATCTGGATGTCAAAATCACTAACGAATTGTTTTTAAAATCAACAATCGGACTTGATTTCAGAGATTTTCGCCGCGGCTATTACAAAGGCTTCAACACAATTGCGAACGTGGGCCGCAATTCCTCTTCGGGTGTGGAGTTGAATAATTATTTCAATTACACCTGGGAAAACACATTGAATTACAACAAAACAGTTGGTAACCATCAGATTCAGGGGCTTTTAGGAACCAGCTCGCTGGGAACCCGATTGGAGGAATATACATCATCGGGAAACAACCAGGCATCGCCGATCACGTCTTACCACGATCTTAATTCCAACACAATCTCAAAAGCCATCGGCAGCAGATTGCGTGAAACGCGCATTGCCTCGTTTTTCGGGCGGATCAACTACAAGCTGAGCAACAAATACATTTTCCAGGCATCATTGCGGGCGGATGGCTCCTCGGTGCTGGCTGCCGGAAACAAATGGGGCTATTTCCCTTCCGTTTCAGGAGCCTGGCGCGTCATCGAAGAGCCATTTTTGCAGGATAGTAAAGTGATCAATGACCTTAAATTGCGCATTAGCTGGGGTAAATCGGGTAACGCGGCCATTGATCCTTATGCTACAAAAGGCGGTTTGGGATTGTCTGCCTATGCTTTCGGAACCAGTGCTGCTTATGGTTACTGGCCAAGCATTATCCCAAATCCGAACCTGACCTGGGAAACGACGGGCACCTGGAATGCTGGTCTGGATTTTGGTTTGCTGGGAAACAAAATCTCGGGTACAATCGATGTCTATCGGTCCAGAACGAAGGATTTGCTCTTGCCAAGCTTGCTGCCGACCCACACAGGTTACAGCGAAATCCTCGAAAACATTGGTCAGGTTGAAAACAAAGGCGTTGAGTTGGCGATCACTTCGCAGAACATCAGCGGCAAAGGTTTCAACTGGTCGACCGACTGGACGTTTACATTGAACCGTGAAAAAATCATCGCTTTGAACAACGGCGTTACACGCAACGAAGCCAACAGCTGGTTCGTAGGCGAGCCCACCAAAGTGTTTTTTGATTACAAAAAAATCGGGATCTGGCAATTGGGCGAGGAAGATGCTGCTTTGAATTTTGGTAAAAACAAACCCGGTGATGTCAAAGTCGCAGACATGAACGGCAACGGCGTGGTGGACCCGGGTGATCGGACCACTTTTTCACAGGTTCCGAAGTTTTCATTTGGGGTTAATAACCATTTTGAATATAAAAACTTTGACCTGAGCGTCTTTGTCTACGGTCGCATCGGACATTACATCAACTACGAATACAATGCAAGTGCATACAAGCCAAGCGCATTGGAAAATTCATCGAATGTTGATTACTGGACACCGGAAAATCCGACCAATGCATTCCCGAGACCAAACAGCTCTTATTCAACAACAAACTATCTGTATCAGTCTACGCTGGGTTATGTAAAAGGCTCATTTGTGAAGATCAGGGACGTTTCGCTGGGTTATAACATTCCTTCGCCACTGACAAAAAAGATCGGCGTCGGCCGTGTGCGGGTTTACGGAACGCTGCAAAATTATTTCACTTTCAGCAAGATCAAGGATTACGATCCGGAACGTGGCGGCGACCTGTCATTCCCGCTGGTGAAGCAGATGATCTTTGGTGTTAACATTGATTTTTGACCAATTGAATTTTAAAACAGACATTCCGATGAAAATCAAAATAGCAGCCTTTTTCCTGGCTATTTCACTGGCCGCGCTCACTTCCTGCGAGGATTATCTTGCCGAAACCAATAAAAGCGGACTCACCGAAGATCCATTTTTAAATACAGAATTGGGCATAACCGCAGCTGTAAACGCCTCTTATTCAGGAACAAGATTATGGTATGGAAAAGAATTCCCTTCTGCATTTGCCGAAACAGGAACAGATCTTTTCCTCCGCGGCGGCGATAACAAAGCCAATCAAATTTCTGATTATACGGTTGACTTAAACGGCGCCCAGACCAATTTGAAAGATTACTGGGCACATTTATACAAAGCGTTGAACACCTGCAACACGGCATTGAAACTGCTTCCGTCACCAGTAATCAGCGAAGCATTAAATAAGCAATATGAAGGTGAAGTGCGGTTTTTGAGAGCACATTACTTGTGGCTGATCACAGAAACATGGGGCGATGTTGTGCTAGCAACGGAACCGACTACAGGCATTGTTACAACCGCAAAAAGATCAAGTGTTGAAGATTTTTACAAAGTCATTTTCGCTGATCTGGACATTGCGATTGCTAATCTCGCTCCTGCAAAATCCACAAACGGACGCATTACGCAAGACGTCGCAAAGGCATTCAAAGCCAGAATGTCGCTCACACGTGCAAGCGCAACCAACAATGCTGATATGTATGCACAAGCGGCAACATTGGCAAAAGAAGTGATCGCATCGGGCCGTTACACGCTGTTTTCCGATTTCAAATCACTCTGGGATATGAAAAATGCGGAAGGCGGTACGAATTCAGAAGTCGTCTATTACGTGAATTACACCAACGACGACACCATGAATGGTGATTACGATCCGGCTGCGGGAAAAGGGAATAACAGCCATTTGCATTTCGTAATGGTTTACGACAAGCAGCCCGGCATGGAGCGTTCGGTTGCTTACGGCCGCCCCTATCAGCGTTATGTTCCCACTTTGCACTTGCTCGACCTGTTCAATGAAAAAGTCGATCAGCGTTATGACGGCACTTTTCAGACTGTATGGAAAGCAAATATGGCTAATCTGAAAGCAGGGACGGTAAATGGTTATCCGCAAATGGCGCTTGGAGACACTTCCATGTTGTTTCTAAAAACCGTTGCAACACCAGCACAAACTGCGAGAGCAGCAGGCCGTTATAAAATTTTCGACCGCAACACCATGTACAAGGAAGACGGCTCGCTTTTGCTAAGATCGCAATTTATCCAAATGAGTAAATTCATGGACCCAACGCGTCTGACAGCCAATCAGGAATGGAGCTCACGCGATGGTTTTGTAATCCGGATCGCCGAAATGTATCTCATCGCAGCGGAAGCATTGATGAAAACAAACCCGGCAGAAGCATTACAATATATCAACGACCTGCGCAAAAAACGTGCGATCCCAGGCAAAGAAGCAGCCATGTTGATCACAGCAAAAGATTTGAACATCGACTTCATCCTTGACGAACGCGCCCGCGAACTAGCCGGCGAATTGTTCCGCTGGTATGATTTGAAACGCACAGGAAAACTCGTCAGCTACGTGCAGAAATACAACATGGACGCCAAGGCCAACATCAAAGAAACCCACATGCTTCGCCCAATCCCCCAAGTACAACTCGATGCCATCACAAACAAAGAAGAATTCCGCCAAAACCCTGGGTATAATTAATTTCGGGGCGGATAGAATGTTGGGAACTTCGGAGCGGATAGAATGTTGGGAACATTGACGGCCAACCGAAAGCAAATCCCAGAGGGATGAAATATCGGTAGAAAACAAAGCCCAGCAGAAGCAAATCCCATAGGGATGAAATATCGGTAGAAAATCAACATTCAACCAAACGTAAAATCCCGGAGGGATGTAACGATGTGTATGTCGTTACATCCCTCCGGGATTTTGCCATTTACAACCGTCGCTTTTTGCTACCGATATGGCATCGCTTCGCGATTAAACCCCCAAACTCCAACCATCCCTATACTGACGGCGGACGAATTGGTTTACTTCGTCGAAGTTGGTGACCTTCATGTTTTGAGCGTCCCAAAGCATTTTCATGTTGCTGCCTGGGTAAGTGAAGCCTTTGCCATCTTCTCTTGCTTTTGGCATGTCTGCGCCGCGGATGGCGAGGTTTGCTCCCAAAATGGCTTCGGTTAATGGGCCTGCGAGCTCGAATGGTGAGCTCAACTCCATTTTACCGTAACCTGCAATGCATCCTTCAACCCATTGCGCGTAGTGACCTTCGGCGCTTCCCGGCACGCGGGCAAATTTCTGTTTTACTTTTACTTGTTCCATTTTGCTTAGTGGCAGCAAACGTGGATTAGCCGCATATTCGCTGGCCATCATTTTGCCTTTTGATCCCACAAACAAAATTCCGCTGTTACCGTCGCCGAACAATTCGTTTGGTCCCAATTCCTCCGGACGTTCTGGCTTGATGCCGCCGTCCATCCAGTGCATGGTTACCGGGCCTTTGGTTTTTGGTGTTTTGGGGAAAGTTAATGTTGCGTGGCTGGATGGCGGGCAGCTGTCCGGGAAAATGCCTCTTTTGCCAAAAGCGGTGAAGACGCTTCCTACGCTTGCCTGCATATCCGTCGCATATTTTAGTCCTAACACACGGAATGGAGCTTCCATCAAGTGGCAGCCCAGGTCACCAAGCGCGCCTGTTCCGTAATCCCACCAGCCTCTCCAGCTTCCCGGAATGAGGTTGTCTACGTAATCTTTTTTAGGAGCCGTTCCCAGCCAGAGGTCCCAATCCAGTTCTTTTGGAACCGGTGGTTTTTCCGTTGGCCAGGGAATGCCTTGCGGCCATATTGGGCGGTTGGTCCAGATATAAACGGTGTCTACGTCGCCAATAATGCCGGCGTCATACCATTCGTGCAATGTTCTTACGCCGTCGCCGGATGAGCCCTGGTTGCCCATTTGGGTCACTACTTTATATTTTGCAGCTGCTTCAGTAAGTTTTCTTGCTTCGTAAATGTCGTGCGTCATGGGTTTCTGCACATATACGTGCTTGCCCAACTGCATGGCCGCCATCGCTACAACGGCGTGCGTATGGTCGGGTGTGGAAACGGAAACGGCATCGAAATTCTTGGATTCCTTTTCGAACATTTCCCGGAAGTCCTTGTAATATTTGGCTTTGGGAAAATTGGTAATGCTGGTTGCAGCGCGGCGGTCGTCCACATCGCAGAGATAGGCGATATCTGCTTTTCCGCTTTTGGCAAAATTGGCAAGATCCGACGTTCCTTTTCCACCTGCGCCCACACCCGCAACTAGCAGCTTATCGCTTGGCGCTGTGAAGCCTTTTCCGCCCAGCACGTGCCTTGGGACAATCATAAAGCTGGCTGCGGTGATGCCGGCCGCTTTCACAAAGTCTCTCCGGGAAGAGGTTGACTTTTCATTCGTTGTACTCTTTTTTTCCATCTGGGTTTTGGTTTAGCGCTTTTTTTAAGCAGAATATCCAGCCTTTTTCCAGCAACTTTTGGAGGCCTAATAATTTGTTAAGCAGGTTATTTTCATAATTTACTCGAAAATAATCCGGTGGTTTCCTGCTGCATTGATTCTACTCTAAAACGAAAGGTTAAGACCATTCAGATACATTAAATAATACAACCTTAACGAAGTCTCAGTCGATTCTGCCCTTTTCCTCGTCGGATGCATTGTTGTTATGGCGGCGTTTGCGGGCGAAATCTGCTTTGCCAAAGCGATAAGTCATCGCGAAACTAATGCGCTGCGTATCCGATTCGCTGGTTTGGAAATATTCGGATTGTCTGAGGCTTAATGACCGGTTATTGTAAACCCAGGAATGGAACAAATCATCAAAAGCAACGCGCAGACTACCTTTTCCTTTCCAGATTTTTTTCTGAATACCGCCATTCACGCGATACATTCCTTTGGTCAATGTTTGCCCGTTCATATCGCGGCTGGCATAGTAACCGCCCAGCTCAGCACTCCAGTTGGGACTGATCGTGAAGTAATTATTCACTTCGAGGCGCAGGATATTCACGTTGAATTGCAGGTTTTCTGTGTAAACGCGGCCATTCATGCCAATGTGCGAAAGTCGTGCGGTGTAATTGAGATACCACCATTCTGCGGGCGAAGTGGACACGGTCGTGTTCAGCAAAACCATAAATCCGCCTGCAATGTTTTTGGGCCGGGTTGTGAAAACGTCACTAACGGCTTCGGTGGTCTGAAAAATCAGGTCCGAAAATTTGTTGTAACTCAATCCCATGTTCAGAAATTGCTTATGCTGAAATTTCAACTCTATCCTACTCTGATACTGCGGATTAAGGAGCGTATTTCCTGAACTGTATGAATATTGGTCGCGGTAAAAAACGAATGGGTTGAGCAGCTGATAATTCGGGCGGGTGATCCTTCTCACGGCCATTAATCCCAATGTATTGTTGCCCATCGAGTCCAGTTTATAGCTGATATAAGCGCTTGGAAACAGCCCTGTGTAATTTTTGGTAAAACGGCTGCCCTGCACTTCGTCATTCCCCAGCTGGTTGCCGCGCACCGATGTGTTTTCAGCACGCAAGCCGAACTGAACGCCGAACCGTTTCCATGATTTTTGGCCATTAAAATACACGGCATTGATGTTTTCATGATATTTGAAATGGTTGGATTTGCCATTATCAATCGTTTGTTCAGCGCCGTTCACATTGTAAAACTTATTGACATTATCATTGTCCACAATGCTGGATTTCAAACCCACTTCAAGTTTGGCTTTGTTCTTTAACGGATGCGCATAATCGGCTTTGGCAGTATAAATATCGATGCTCGCCGGAATGAAATAGCGGAAAGTTTCCTGCCCTAACAATGCGTTTTCCGGTGAATAGGCGAAGTTTTGCAGATCCTGTCTGCCCGTTGATTTGTAGTTCAGATAGTTCACGTCAGCCGACAGCTCTCTGCCTTTATCATTAAATTTATGCTGCAAATTGAAATTGAAACCCAGGTTCGTTCTGCTGTCTTTCGCTTTGGTAATGCCTTCGCCGATGCGTTCCAATTGGTTACTGGCATTAAAATCGCTGCTTTCAAAATCAAACCGACCATTTCGCTGACCCTTATTTACATTGAATATCAAACCGTAAACCGTCTTCGGATTGGCCGCGAAATCCATTCCGACATTGGCATTGAAACCACGGTCTTTGTAAACCAGATTATTTTGCAGATCAACTGTTGAGCTCAATGCGCCGCCTTCATCGAAAAAGCGTCTGTCGAAGTGATCTTTGCGATAATTCTTCTCATAGTTATAGCCCAGGTTGGCAAAGACATTCCATTTTTTATAATTGTAATTAACATTGACCGCATCATTGTTCCGGGCATATCTCCCTTCCGAAACACCGAGCGAAACATTGCCCGTAAGACCTCCTATCCTGTTCTTTTTAAGCCTGAGATTAATGATCGCATTGCCAGAAGCGTCATATTTTGCAGACGGATTGTCGATGAGCTCAATTTTATCCAGGTTCCCGCCGGGTAATGACTTTAAATAAGCCGCCAGATCTTGCCCGGACATGTAAGTATTTTTCCCATCAATCAGCACCAGCACGCCGCTGCGGCCATTCAGACTGATTTCTCCATTGCTGTTAATGGAGATGCCAGGCGTTTTTTCCAAAACTTCCAAAGTACTGCTGGCGGCCGCGCTGATCATGGCTTGCACATTCACAACCGTTTTGTCAATTTCCTGGACAATCAGCGGCTTCTTTTTCGTAATCACCACTTCATTCAAATTGATATCTTTGGCTTTTTCCGGCGCCTTTTCGGCCGGGGCAGCCTGAGGCGCGGGCGTTTGTGCTATTGCATGGCCAGAAAGCAATGTGGAGAACAGGATTATTTTGAGCGTTTTCATCTTTTCAGGTTTTATGGCTAATCAATTTTGATGGTCAAATATGGAAGGCCGTTAACCGGGATGAAAACTGAGCTGTTGGACAATGCTTTTTCAGTGACAAAACTCATTTTTCACAGGTCGAACCGATTCAACCAAACGAACGTGCATTTCGTCAGGAGCCAGGCTGTGTCTGACCGGAAAGCTTACTTACATTGAAGCATTTGAGCACATTTGCAACCTAATGGAGACAGGGAAAATCATGAAGCAGTTGGCTGAAAATGAAGCAGTGCAGTTTGTGCGCACCAACATTTACTATGTGCTGGCGGCCATTGCTGCGGGGCCGATCTGGCTGGCGGTTGATGCTTTTGCAAATGCTGTCGGCACCAATAATGATGAAGCCGTGGCCGCAGCAGCGACGGCTTGCCTGATCTTCTGCATTTTCCTCGGCCGATATTTCGGGCAATTGTGGGCATTGAAAAACAAGGTCACAAACCAACTGCTTATCACCCTTTCCGTGATCAGTTTTGGCAGCATTGTATTCCTGTTTGTGCATGCAGAATATCTGCACGACGATTACGGACCGCTCAATCTGCTGCTATACTGGATCCCATTTTTGCTGAGCGGCTTAACATTGGGCATGCTCATTAAGCTGGCCCGGAGCGTCACGCAAAACCAGTTAAAAGAAGCCCGGGCGGCGGCGGAGCATAGTAAAAGTGAGCTGCATTTGCTACAATCGCAGTTAAGCCCGCATTTTTTGTTTAACACATTGAACAATTTATACGGCTTGTCGCTCACCCAGCACGAGCGCATTCCCCCTTTGCTTTTGAAACTTTCGGATCTGCTCCGATATTCCGTTTATGAGGCGAATGAAGTCTTTGTCCCGCTCAAAGACGAGCTGGTTTACATTCATAATTACATTGAATTTGAAAAAATAAGGATTGGCGACCGGCTTGTTCTGACCACGAATTTCGAAGAAATCACAAGTTCAGACATTAAGATCGCTCCGATGCTGCTGATCGTTTTTATCGAAAATGCATTCAAGCATTCCAAAAACACTGCCGACGAAAAGATTTACATTAACATTGAATTGAAAACATGGGAAAACCTGATCCTGTTTTCAATTAAAAACTCACATGATAAGCGAGAAAAAGAGATTTCAATTGTAGAAAAGCACAGCGGATTCGGCCTTGCCAGCGTAAATAAGCGACTCGAATTGCTTTATCCTCATGAGCATGAGCTGGTTATCAAAAACGAACCGGACATTTATCAAGTGGTTTTAAGGTTGAAAACAAAGTAAAATGCATCTCTGAAAAAGCTGTTTATGCAAAAATTCAATTGCCTTATCGTTGACGACGAGCCTATTGCGCGGGATATTTTGAAAACCTACTGCGGGCATCTGGACAACCTGGAAGTGGTGGGCTTATGCGGCAATGCATTGCAGGCAAAGGCAGTCATGCAAGCGCAAAAAGTGGATGTCCTGTTTCTGGACATTAATATGCCGGTGATGGACGGGATCGCATTTTTGAAAACATTGAAAAAACAGCCGCAAGTCATTTTCACAACGGCATATAAGGAACACGCCGTGGATGCTTTCGACCTTGCGGCCTGTGATTATTTGCTAAAACCTTTCTCACTCGAACGCTTCATCATTGCCGTCGACAAGGCGCTCGAACATTTGCAGGAACCGCCGAAACCTGTTGCAGACGCTCAAAATGACAAAACAACTGATTACATTTTCATCAAAGCTGGTGACAAGATTTATAAAATTCAGCACGATGAGCTGCTATATGCCGAGGCAAATGGCAATTATACCAAAATCGTCACAACGCAAAACACGCTGCTGCCGGCCATGACTTTTTCAAGTTTTGAAGAGCTTCTGCCGGCAACATTATTTTTGCGCATTCATCGATCTTTCATCATTAACAAGGCCAAAATCGGTCATATTGAGGGAAATCGGGTTTTTATTAATGGTGTTGAAATCCCCATCGGGCAGAATTACCGGGAAGGTTTTATGAAGAGCATCGGGCTTTGAAATCATCTCGCGGGCTTATTTTTTCAGCCACTTATCAAACCAGTCAAATGCATCTTGCTGCATTGCGGCGTCGAACTTGTGTTCTCCGTCGTAGAATTTGGCCAGATATTTATCCTTCGCTCCTGCTTTTGTATAAACTTCGCCCAAAACCTGATCTGCTTTCTTCATCTCGGGAAGTGTGTAAAGCTCGTCCTGATTGTTGTTTTGAATCAATGTTGGCAATGGAACTCTTAACCCGAGAATTTCCGGAAAGTCAAGATAATTAGGCAAAAGGGGCGTGTAAGTCATCCAGGTGTGGGTTACGGCTTTATTCAAGATCAAATCTGCCCAAGTTGTCATGAAACCGACACAAACGGCACACTTCACACGCGGGTCCATGCCGCCGAGATAAACGGTCCGCAAACCGCCGCCGGACAAACCGCCACATCCGATACGCTGCGGATCCACATCTTTCCGCTGTTCCAGAATGTCAAGTGCAATCCGATCCTCGGCCAGAAAGACACCCGGCCAGGTCGTTCCAGCGCTGAAAAGTGATTTGGACATCACATGCTCGTGCGCATTTGACCATTGATTATAAGCTTCAATGTTCTCACTGTTTTCCGGGTCCTCATCCGATTTTCCTTTTGTATCCACATCGCCCCAAGTTAGTCCCTGCACATCTTCAAACCGCACACGCCGACTGCCAAATGTGAATGCGTCATGCACAAGCACCACGTAACCACGTTTTGCAACCTCATTTGCCCACGCCAAACCGCTGTAATCCGTTGCCTGGTGCTCCTTTAAAAGCGGATGCTGATCATCGGATGTTTTGACAATTTTCCTATATCCAAAATACTTTTTGCCTGCATGATCATGAAGGCCCAGGATCGCCGGAAGCGGCTTTGTGACACCCTGAGGCTTTAAGACAACTGCCTGCGTTTTGTGCCCATAGGGAAGCTGCCAGGAGATTTCCTCAATGTCCAGACCGTCGTAAACGTATTTTTTTTCCACATTAACCTTTGGCAAAGGCGATTTTGGCGGACTGGCAATCAGTTCCTGCGCTTTGGCATAAGCTTCCTTTTTCCAGGCATTCAAATCCTTGAATTTCGGGTCCCTGAAAGAGAGCGGCGGAACGGGTTTCAGCAATGAAGCGGCCCAGCTTCCATAGTCGCCAATGATGCTTTTGTCCGGCAATTGCGAATCTTCTGAAATCATATTTTCCAATGGGATAAAATTTGACATTACATCGAAATCAAAAGTAAAAGGGATCGCCATCGCAGTCAATGACGTTTTCAAAAATTCCCGCCTGTCGTTTGCTGCATTTTGTTCCGCTGGATTTTCAGGTTTCATGTTACATTCAGGTTAAGCGACCACTTTTTCGGGCAGCAGCGAGGCGGAATTTTTATCGAGGAAAAATGTGCAACGGGTGTGGTTTTGCAAAATGCTCGCCGGATAAATGTTGCTCACTTCCTCCATCAAACTATTCCTCACAGCCAGCGCTTTACGCGCATCCGGCACGGAGCATACAATGTATCTGGATTTCATGATCTGCTTCACTGTCATGCTGATGGCCTGCAACGGAACTTCCTCCAATGCGCCAAACCAGCCTTCGCCCATTTGCTGCATGCGGCACGGTTCGTCCAGATTTACAACGTGATAGGCGTTTTCAATTTCAAAATCCGCCGGGGGATCATTGAATGCCAAATGTCCGTTTTCACCAATGCCAACCAAAGCCACATCAATCGGATGCTGGCTGATAATGCTGTTCAGATTTGCGATTTCTTGGTCAATGTTGCCTTCGCCATTGATGAGATAAACGGCTTTCAGCGCCGGGACTTTGTCGAGAAAGCGCTCTTTGAGATAGTTTCTGAAACTGGCATTGTGAGCCAATGGTAAACCGATAAATTCGTCGAGGTGAAACATGGTTACCTTGTCCCAATCAATATTTTCTTCCTTTATTAATTGTTCCAAAGTCTGAAACTGGCTGGTTCCTGTGGCGAGGATAATGTTGGCAGATCCCTTTTCTGCTATGGTTTTGCGGATCAAGGCTGCCGCCAGCGTTCCAGCCTCCACGCCCAGCTCGTGTTGATTCTCTGAAATGACAATGTTCATTACAATGTGATCTTGATTATTACTTTTAAAAAATTACGATTTTACGCTGGTATTTCCACCTTGCGAAAGCGCAATGTCCACCGGTTTGTTGGTTTTCCAGGCTCCGGCTGTGAAATCTGGAATGTCGATGGAATTGGATCGGTGCGCCACCGACCATTCGCTCAAAGGTGCAATCACGCTCCATGAAGCTGCGTCGTAAACGTCCTGATCAAGTGGTAAGCCGTTTCTCAGGCAGTCGATCAGGCGCCAGTCCATCAGGAAATCCATGCCGCCATGGCCGCCAACTTTTTTAGCGAGCTCGCCGATTCTTTTGACGATTTCGGGCTGATATTTTTGTTCCAATGCTTTGAATTCAGCGTCTTTGAGCCATTCGTGGCCTTGTGCAATGCGTCCTTCGGGAGTTCCGGCCGGGCCTTCGGGCAATGGATATTTTTGTGCGGATCCTTTTGTGCCGCTAATGACGTGCAAACGGGAGTAAACGCGCGGCGAAGTGACGTCGTGCTGCAACATGATCGTTTTGCCTTTTGCGGTCCGGATCGTGGTTGTGTTCATATTCCCACGGAATGTCTTGCCCTTGAATTGCTTGAACTCCGGATCTTCGGCGGCCAGTTTTTCAGCACGGGCCTGCAGCATGAAATCATTGCTCGCCATGCTCACCAGATAATCCATTTTATCGCCGCGGTTAATGTCCATGATCTGTGCCACAGGGCCCAGTCCGTGGGTTGGATACAGATTGCCGTTGCGTTGATTTTCCTTCAAGCGCCAGAGATCGAAACGTTTTGATTTGTCAAAAAACGAATCATAAATGTCGTGAATGTAAGCACCCTCGGCGTGAATAATTTCTCCAAAATAACCCTGGCGGGCCATATTAAGGGTTAGCAATTCAAAAAAATCATAACAACAGTTTTCCAGCATCATGCAATGCTTTTTTGTCTTTTCGGAAGTTTGCACGAGTTTCCAGCAATCGTCCACCGTTGTCGCGACGGGAATTTCAACGGCCGCGTGCTTGCCGTGCTCCATCGCGTAAATGGCCATCGCCGCGTGCAGGCTCCAAGGGGTGCAGATGTAAATAAGGTCCAGATCTTCCTGATCGCACATTTGCTTCCACGCATCTGCTGTGCCGGAATATACTTTTGGATTATGGCCTGTGCCTTCAAATGTTTTCTTTGCGGCCTCAGCTTTTTCCGTCCTGATATCACAAAGTGCCTTCACCTGCACATTTTCGAGCTTTTTGATCCGTTCGATCGCTCCGCCGCCGCGGTTACCGAGTCCAATGTATCCAATGCGAACGGTGTCGATCTTCGGCGCTGCATAACCGCTCATGTTGAACTTAGGAGCGGATGGAATGTGGATTGCGGGCGAATCGAGCGGCCTGGCGGCGCCATAAGCCGCATTCAGCAAAGCAATGCTGCTTAATCCGGTGACTTTGAGGAAATCTCTTTTTTTCATGGGTTTAGTTTGATATACTTACAATTTTACAAGGATTCAATTGGCTTTCTCTGACATTTCAGGTAATTATTAGCGAGAACGTTATCGAAAACTTCCGCTGTTTTTCAATGCTTCCAGCCCCCGATCCATGCGCAGATTAGCGACGATTAAAGACATTGCAAAAGCACTTGGCATATCCGTCGCGACGGTTTCGAGGGCGCTGCGCGATGCGTATGATGTGAGTGCGCAAACACGGCAGTTGGTGCTGGATAAGGCTGAGGAACTGCATTACAAGCCCAATTTCAATGCGACGGGTTTGGTCAAAAGCAGCACGCATAAGATCGGCATCATCATTCCGGCGATTACGAATTACTATTTTTCTACGGTCATTACGGGCATTCAGGAAGTGGCTCAGAGTAAGGGTTATAACATCATTTTATACATTACAAATGATTCCGCCGAGCTTGAAAAAAAGATCGTTCATGACCTTTCGCTGAGCAGTCTGGATGGTTTGCTGGCTTGCGTCTCTTCGCCTTCGGATGCTTGCAAACATTTTCAGGATCTGATTGATGACGGCCTTCCGATTGTGTTTTTCGACCGGGTTCCGGAGGATATGCGCGGTTCAAAAGTTATGCAGGACGATTATAACGGCGCTTATCAGGCTGTAAATCATTTGATTGAGATGGGTTATCAAAAGATAGCCCACATTACCGGACCCAAAGGCGTGTTTCTTACCGAGAACCGGCTGCGCGGATTTAAAGATGCACTTAGCGAGCATAACCTCGATTTTGAGCCTGATTGGGTCGTTTATTCCGGATTTTCCCAAAAAGATGGTGAGGCTGACATTGAGCAGTTATTTGGCAAAAACAACAAAAAACCGGACGCCATTTTCGCTGTGAATGACCGCAAGGCAATCGGCGCAATGGTGGCTTTGAAGCGTAAAAACATGCGGATTGGAGCCGAAGTGGGTGTTATTGGCTTTACCAATGATCCGATCTGCGAGATCATTTCTCCAACCTTATCAACCGTGGCTGAGCCGGCTCATGAAATCGGCCGCAAAAGCTGTGAACTGCTCCTTAACCACATTAAGAAACCCACCTTCGCTGGTGAGGAGGTCGTACTTTCCGGTGAACTGATCGTGCGGGGGTCTACGTTGCGCGCAATGCATGATTAATTTGTTTCCGAAACGCAGAGGGCGTCTGTCCAAGATGTGACTTTACAAATTTATTAAAATGGCTTAAATCGGTAAATCCCAACTCATTACTAATTTCCTTGATTGAAAAATAACTGTATCGCAAACGATTTTCGATCAAATGCAGCTTGTGCTGCGCCACATAATCCCGGAGCGTGAAACCAGTTTGTTCTTTAAAATATGTTCCAAAATAATGTCTTGAAAGCCCAAAAGTGTCAGCTAAGTTGCTCGCCTGCGTTTTTTCTGCGGTATAAATATGAAGGTGAATGTATTGAATAACCTGATTGATTTTTTCAACATGTTTCTGAGCGGACGCTGGCAAATGCGGAGTCAAATTTCGCTTTATAGTGGCGAGGATTGCCTGGATTAAAAAGAACATGATTTCACTTCCCTCACTTTTATGATCAAGCCATTCATTTACAACCAGCTTCATTAGACTGTTCATAATGGCCTTTTCCTTGTCATCCTTCAAGAGCGGAGCGCTGCGGTTTTGGGCTTTCATCAAAAGCTGATCCATATCTTTATTCCAGGCATCGGTTGCTTGTACATTATCAATACTTTTTAGATAAGTATGATTGAATTTGATAAATGTGAATTCGGTTTCTTCCGCAATTTCAAAGCTATGAAAATCGCATGGTGCCAACAAGAACAATTCCTGCGCATTATAGGGAATATAAGACCCTGAAATGCAATGCTGCCTTTTCCCTTATGTATAAATATAATTTCAAAATGGTTATGGTTATGAACAGGATGCTCCCATTCATTGGCAGTAAAATGCGAAATTTTTAAATATTCGTGCTGAAAATACTTTTTCATACAATCAAAAACTACCGTAAAACCGGACAAATATACAAGCGTCATGCCTACAATCTGCCATAGTTTTGCTTTAACAAAATGAAGTAAATCATGGAAGAAAAGAAAATAGCGCTCGTGGTGGGTGCAAATGGTGTGATAGGTGAAAATTTGATTCAACATTTATCCAGCTTACCGGACTGGGAAGTCATCGGGGTGTCGCGGAGAGGTGGAACGGCGGCAGGAAATGTCAGATACGTTGCAGTGGATTTGCTGGATGAATCTGATGTGCAGGCAAAACTTGCAAATCTCTCGGACGTAACGCATATTTTTTACGCCGCTTACCAGGACCGGCCAACCTGGGCAGCATTAGTTGAGCCGAACATGACAATGTTTAAAAATGTAGTTGAGACGATCGAGCAGGCCGCGCCAAACCTAAAACACATCAGTCTGATGCAAGGTTATAAGGTTTACGGTGCGCATCTGGGACCATTTAAAACTCCTGCACGAGAAGATGACGCGGGCCATATGCCACCGGAATTTAATGTGGATCAGCAGGAGTTTTTGGAAGCAGCGCAAAAGGGAAAAAAGTGGACCTGGTCTGCAATCAGGCCGTCGGTGGTGGGAGGCGTTGCATTAGGTAACCCTATGAATCTGGCAGTTGCGATTGCGGTTTATGCCTCTATATCTAAGCATTTCAACTTGCCGCTTCGCTTTCCGGGAAAGCCAGGCGCTTACCATTCGCTTCTCGAAATGACCGATTCCAGCTTACTGGCTAAGGCGACGGTGTGGGCGGCGACGGAGCAAACATGTGCAAATCAGGCTTTCAACATTAACAATGGTGATCTTTTCAGATGGAGTGAAATGTGGCCGAAAATCGCCCGCTACTTTGAAATGGAAGTTGCGCCACCATTGCAGATGCCGCTGGCGACGATTATGGCAGATAAGGAATCGATTTGGAATAAAATAACGGAACAGTTTGGCTTGAATCAGCACGCATACCAAGAACTTTCATCCTGGAATTTCGCAGACTTTGTTTTTTCTTGGGATTACGACATGTTTGCGGACGGCTCCAAAGCTCGCAGATTCGGTTTTCATGAATATGTGGATACGGAAGCAATGTTCGTAGATATTTTCAATGATCTGAGAAGGCGAAGCGTTATTCCATAAAAAAAGGTCTGCTCAATTCAATGGGCAGACCTCTCCTATTTCTCATGCAATGCTTATTACTTCGGTGTATTTCCGCGGCCGTCTTTTTTCGCGTCGGCGGATTTCTCACCTGTCTTTTTCTCTGGCGCGCCTTCCTTGTTCATTTTTGAGACATTGGATTTGCCGTTTGCCTGGTTTCCTTCTTTTCCCGTTCCGGCGGTTGAGTTGGAGCCGTTAACTTGTCCGGCTTTTCCAGGTTGGGTTGCTTTGCTGTTGCCTACTTCATGGTTTGCACCTTGCGTAGATCCTTGCGTATCGGTTCCGTCGTTTCTGCCTCCGGGTTTGCCGTTATCTGATGTTGTCGTTGACGCTTGTTTTGGATTTGTGGATTGCGTCGTGCTTTGCGCGTACACTGCAGACGAAATCGCGAAAACAAATATTAAGCTAGCTGCTAACTTTTTCATGATTCAAGTTTTTGGTTGATGAATTTTCAATGGGCTTACAGTAAAAATCATACCCGAAACGACGGTTTTCCTATTGGCATGGATATTTACAAGTGGCGCTGTTAACGACTTTAACCTGCATACTATGAAGTTATCTATGACTCAACCTAAATTCCTGTGGTCGGTCGCAAAAGACAGTTTTTCCGAATTTCTGGACGACAACTGCCTCAAATTAAGCGCTGCACTGTCCTATTATACCATTTTCTCGCTTGCACCGATGTTGCTTGTGATCATTTCCATCGCGAGCATTGTGTTTGGAAAAGAGGCTTTTCAGGGTGAGCTGTTTGGGCAAATAGCGGGATTGGTGGGCAAAGATGCCGCGGCACAGATCCAGGAACTGATTAAAAACGCGGAACTATCTAATAAATCAGGTATTGCTGCCACAGTTGGGATTGTTACATTGCTCATTGGTGCGACCGGGGTTTTCGCCGAAATACAGGATTCCATCAATTATATATGGTCGATTAAATCAAAGCCGAAGAAGGGCTGGCTGCAATATCTTAAAAACCGGCTGCTGTCTTTCTCCATCATTATCACACTCGGATTCTTGCTAATTGTATCATTGGGCGTGAACACGGCTGTCGATTTGCTAAGCGGCAGACTTGAACGTTATTTTTCCGAAGTGT
Source organism: Dyadobacter sp. AC419 (assembly GCF_979253085.1). NCBI lineage: Bacteria > Pseudomonadati > Bacteroidota > Cytophagia > Cytophagales > Spirosomataceae > Dyadobacter > Dyadobacter sp. AC419. The sequence goes on from NZ_CEEDCD010000024.1 coordinate 109,481, forward strand.
CGGTCATTTTCTTTTCCATACTCAATATCGGGCTTGTTTTGGTGATCATTACGGCGCTGTTTGCTGTGATTTTCAAAGTCCTTCCCGACGGTCACGTGCGCTGGAAAGAATGTCTGGTTGGTGCAGCTTTTACGTCGATCCTCTTTGCAATCGGAAAATTCGCAATCACGTTTTATTTGGGTAAACAAGATTTGGGAGCGACTTACGGAGCGTCTGCTTCGATTGTGATCCTGCTTACGTGGGTTTACTATTCTTCTATAATCCTGTATTTTGGCGCTGAGTTTACCAAGGTTTATGCTAAAACAGATGGCGTCGGCATTTCACCAAATGAGCATGCGGTGCTTATGGTAAGGCGGGAAGTGGAGGAAGATCATCCGGATGCAAAGTCTCCAACTTTAAATGCTTCATCTGATTCTAGTTCCATTAATCCAAAGGCAGTAACACACAAATTACTGGACACGGTTACTGATTTTATTGATGAAAAGCTGAATGCGATCAGGGCAGAGATTAAGGCGAAACTCGCGAGCATTGCGGCACCTGTTTCATATTATGGGTTTGTTGCGATCATTACTTTCATCATTGCCATTGTTGTTATCGTGCTGCTCGGACATTTACTTAATAATGCCTTTAATAGCGATTATTTGGGATTCGTAGTGTTGCTTGGATCTACGCTCGTTTTGCTTGCATTGTGTTTCATTTTCCGGGAAAACCTGCTGCGTTTAATCAAAAGGATTGTCGCTAAAAAGGTCCAGGCGAACGAAAGCCGTGTGGAAGAGCCGGTTAGCTGACATTAGCATTACATCTTAATAAACATGAAAAAAGAGGACCTTTGCGGGTCCTCTTTTTAGTAATAGATGAAGTTGAAGTGCGGCATATTAAAGCTCTTTTTTCTGGATCACCCACATCCAGTTTGCGGGCCATGCGTCTGAATTAATGCTGTCGTGTCTAACCAATTCCTGATCGACCAGCTCGTATCCGATAAGTCGTCCGCCATGACTTTCGACGTCGGCTCTGGCGTAATTGTGCAATTGAACCCAGACTTCGGGTGCTATTAATTCAGCTGAAACAAACGCCAGCTGTTTCCATTTTGGGTCTGCGGAGTCGTTTACGTACCGCAACAAAAGATAATGCTTAAAGCTCTCATTACTCAAAGACAAAACCGTTTTCCTATTGTTTGCATGTCTCATGATTCGAAAATTTAGATTATCCTAAAAAATATTTAAATAGTATAAACCCCGCCGTCATATACGTTTTGATGTTTCGAAAGGATCGATGTGTGTTATAGAAATCAGTGTTTTTCTGACAATATTTTTGCATTCAAAAGTCTTGCCACGTAACTTGTACAAATATTTCTACCCACTAATTCTACATATAAAAAATTCATACTTAGTACGGCTTCGAGTTTAAATTTTGGCACAAAAATTTAAATCGAGATCGATGTAAACATCATATTCCATGGTCACATTAAACTATATCAAAGACGAGTGGGTGAAGGAGAAAAACGGATCCCGACTTATGCAAGTTGACGAATATCAGATTGTAGAAACTGTAACTTACGCAAATGGAAACTCAACGCCTATAACGAAAAGAGTCTATAATGGAAAAGTCTGGTGCACATGGGTCAATGAAAACAAGACCGTAGTTACGCAGCCTTTTCTTGAATCGGAATTAGAGCCGGCTGTCCCCCAAATTGCAGCGAATTACTGATTTTGTGCTGATGTTTGTTTCGACCATAACAAGCTCAATGCAGAAAAAGCCCGGGAATCAGATTCCCGGGCTTTTTGGCTTTCTTATCTGTTGATGATTATGGTTTTCTGGTTGGCTCAGTCGTTGAACGAATTGACGCAGTATCAGCTTCATTGCCAGATTTTCTGTTCCTTTTGCGGTTCATCCGGTCACTTTTCTTTCCGCTCGTTGGCACCAGTGAATCTTGAATGATCGCTCCGCCAACGCGTTGCGATTTAATCAATGTATCCTCCGAAGGCGTTCCCGATGGCTTCACCGGAGACTGGGGTGAATTGAATTCTGCTTTCTTCTCCGTTGTCGGATTTGTTGATGCCGGACTCGTCGTTGTGGAGTCCTGCGCAGGAACAGTTGCTGGCGTCGACGGTGTCGCTGGCGATGTAGGGGTTGTAGGAACAGTTTGCGCATAACCGGCTGTGGCGCCGGCAAGGCATGCTATGATTATAAGTGTTTTTAATGTCTTCATTTTCAATCAAGTTTAGTGATGAATCCAGGATTTACCTGCGTATTCATATAGTCATCTAAAACTATTCCTGAAAATGAAAATCACTCATAATTTAATCATTTGGTAACAGACCCAGCATGCGCGGCGTCAGCACAGATTTATTTGCCAAATAAGTTAACTACAAGATACTAATCTAGTTACGAACAAATTAGTTACCCCAAAATGCGTATTGCTTTACCCAAACTATCCATATCGAATATTTGGAACAAAATTAGATCGAAAACTACGTTCTTAGAACTAGTTCTAGCCTAGATCAATGATAAACCCGCTTCATACGAATTTTCTCGCTAGGCGTGAGTACAAGCGGCACTTTTTCAACCTTAACCGAGCTGCTGTCCAACCCGAACCATTTATCTTCTGACGTGGTAATGCTCTTGATGGCGAAATAAACCTTCATAATCAGCTCTTCCATGAAAGGCAGATTATTTTCGATAGAGAGATACCGCTCCAAGACAATGAACCGGAAATCACCTGTAATATTCTGTCGGTTAAGCGATTCGTAACGGCTTGTGATGTCCACTTCTTTGTTCAAAACCATATCTTCCACCACTTTCCTAAAGAAGAGATTGATGCGCTGTTCTATCCGGAAGCCCAGCCTGAATGTGACTTTAATGACGTCATCCTCAGCCATAATGTTGACGTGATAGTCCATCGTATATGGCTCATCGGTTGTTTCCACGTGCACAAACCAATAAATGTCAGCGCGCTTCGGGCGCTTGTAAAAAATGGAGTAGATGATCTTCGTTTCAATCTCAGATTCGTGCGAAGCATTGGACATGAAGATCAAATGCGTCGAATATTTCGGAATGCTGATGTCATTGCTCAACTCGCGCAGCGGACCAATGTATTTTTCGAGACTTTCAAACTCGGTGAGTCGCAATTTGATAAAATAAGCTCTCAGCCAAACGGTTATAACAAGTCCGATAATCGTAGCGAGCACGAGCGAAACCCAGCCGCCGTGCATAAATTTCAATAAATTAGCAGCCAGAAAAGATCCTTCAATTGCGAGATAAACAACCAGGAAAACAGCCAGAAACGCCTTCTTAACCTTGTTTACATACAAATAGACGGACATTAAAATGGTCGTCATGATCATCGTGAGCGTAATGGCAAGTCCATAAGCCGCTTCCATTTGCGATGATTCTTTAAAATAGAGCACGATGCCAACGCAACCCGCCCACAAAAGCCAGTTGACGCTCGGCACATAAAGCTGCCCTTTCTGATCACTTGGATAAACAAGTCTCACTTTTGGCCAAAAATTAAGGCGGATTGCTTCGGAAATCAGCGTGAATGAGCCGCTTATCAATGCCTGACTTGCGATAATGGTTGCCATCGTTGCAATACAAATTCCTGGCAATAACCACCATTCCGGCATGATTTCGTAAAACGGCTTTTTCCCTTCGAGGAATGTTCCTGAATGTGCGATCAGCCATGCACCCTGACCAAAATAGTTTAGTATCAGGCAGGTTTTTACGAATATCCAGCTAACCCGAATGTTACCTCTGCCGCAATGTCCGAGGTCGCTATATAATGCTTCTGCACCTGTTGTACAAAGGAAAACGGCTCCGAGCATCCAAAATCCGCCGGGGTGATTGGCCAATAATTGGTAACCATAATAGGGATTGAGGGCTTTCAGGATTTCCATGTGCCCCACAACCTGATTGACGCCTAACACGGCCAGCATCAGAAACCAGATCATCATAACGGGTCCAAAGGCACGGCCGACGATCGTTGTTCCGAAGATCTGAATGATGAAAAGTAATGTCAGGATGCCGATAACGATAGGAATCGTCTGGATCTGCGGGTAAAGTAACCTGAGCCCTTCGACTGCGGAAGAGACGGAAATGGGCGGCGTAATGATCCCATCCGCTAACAATGTGCTGGCACCGATGATTGCTGGAACAGTAAGCCATTTGGCATTTTTCCGGACCAATGCATATAATGCAAGAATCCCGCCTTCGCCCTTGTTATCAGCCCGTAGAATAAGGATCACATATTTGAGTGTGGTCTGTAATGTAAGGGTCCAAAATATGCAGGAAACAGCGCCGTAAACCACTTCTGCAGAAATCACCTCTTTGCCAATAATGGCTTGCATCACATAAAGCGGCGACGTGCCGATATCGCCAAAAATAATTCCTAACGCAACTAAAAGACCGGCTGCGGATGCTTTATCAAGATGTTTATGGGATCCCATTTACTTAGTTAATTGAAAGTGCGCGAAATTAAGGTTCCGGCGCATTAAAAAGTGTAGAACTCATAATTAACGTTCCACTTTATTTCTTCATTCGGTTTGGCAGTAAGGCGAATGTAAGGTTCGGGGCAGGAAGTGGTTGGACAGGCCCAGTAAACGAGTTTTTCCAATGGCTTATCTCCTGTAATCCTGACTCCGGCTGATGTCTTAGTGTTCTCAATCCGGATGTCATAATCTTTTGCTGTTGGCCCAAAACCTTTTAACCCTGCGCTAAAAACCTGGTCACTTTTCTCCATCGCCCGCGCGTAATTTAATGTCTTGCCTTTTGCGTTGATCAAGGAACCAAAACCGGCGCCTTCACCGCTTACATCGAACGGAAAAACGATCCTTATATTTTCATTAGTGGGCTCTTTGTCAATCATAAAAAAATTGTGATTGTAAGTGCTGGTTGCGATTTCCTTTGTGCCTGTGTTTTTCAATGTATGTTCCAAAACAAGCTGCGGTTTTCCGGGAATCAACTTCAATGTTTTGGTGTACACATATGCGTATCCGTTGCCGTCTTTTAGTGTGTGCGTGAATGTTACGTGATCCTTTTTCTTGTCAACCGTCCACTTACCGCCGTCTTTAATCTGATAATTTGTGGCAAACGAATATTTCTTATCGTCGGGTTTCACGAGCACACCAACGCCAATCTTCACGAAAGTTTCGCCGGGTTTTACAGCATCAAAATCGAGGGCAACAAACTCTTCAACCGGTCCCATGATGGCATCGTGCAGCTTGGGGTCATAAGTGCTGTTCCATTGCCCGAAATACGAATGTCCTTTGTATTCGAGACTCGGCACCTGCCCCGCCCAATCGAACCTTACGCCACGATAATAACCATTAATGCTGTCTGGCAAAAAGAGTTTGGCTTTAATAATGCCATTGGAAATATCTGTTTGCGGGAAATCAATGAGTGTAAATGCTGTGGCAATGAGGCAAATCAGCGCGCCGATAATGGATCGTTTTTTCATGTCAAGGTTCAGGAAATATATTGGACAAATAAAAAGACAGTAAGACAATGCAATGATACATTTTCTTACTGTCTGATTTGCTATATGCGCTTTTGATTAAGAAATCCCTTTGAAGGCTTCTTCATTGATAAACGGCTGATTTCGCAGTCGCTGCTTGGTTGCTTTATAAAATGCATTCGCAACTGCGCCTCCGGCTGGCGGCAAGGCTGGCTCGCCGAGTCCGGTCGGTGAAATGCCGTTATCCACAAAATGCACATCCACTTCTGGAATTTCATTCATTCTGATCAGGCGGAAACCGTTGAAATTGCTTTGATCGGGCGTGCCGTCCTTGAATGTCATGTTGCCATACATTGCGTGGCCAAGACCGTCAACAACACCTCCTCTAACCTGCTGAAGCGATCCGCTTTTATTGATTACGATTCCACAGTCTACGGCTGCAATGACGTTTTTTAATGTTGGTTTGCCTTTCAGCATCACCACTTCGCCCACTTGTGCAACGTATGACCGGTGTGAGAAGTAAACGCTGAAACCTTGGTAAACGCCTTTTTTCTTGCCCCAGTTGCTTTTCTCGGCTGCCAGCTTAATGACGGCGATCATCCGGTCAACATCATATTTGATCGCATTAACCGGTGACTTTTTGGCCTTTTCAAGCAGTTCCAATCTGAATGCAACGGGATCTTTTCCAGCCGCTTCTGCCACTTCATCGAGAAAGGATTGCTCGGCATAGGCCAGGAAATTGGTGATCGGCGCGCGCCATGGACCGGTTGTAATAGGCGATTTATGTTCAACGGAGTCGATTAGCAAGTTTTCAACAGATCCGGATGGGAAATTATCTTCGCGAGTAGAGTTACCTGAATTCATCCCGACTCCGCGCAATTTATATCCGATCATTGTTCCGTTTTTATCCAATGCCGCCTCGAAGCGGTAACGAACGGCCGGACGGTAAATTCCACCGGTCATGTCGTCTTCACACGTCCAAATGACCTTAACCGGTGCTTTAACGAGTTTGGAAACATTAGCGGCTTCCAGAACATAATCCGCAGCAAGTCTCCGTCCGAATCCACCGCCTTGACGGGTGATTTCAACTGTAACTTTTTCCGGAGCAATGCCGACGAGTTTAGCAACTTCTGTACGCGCACGTTCCGGCGTCTGCGTCGGGCCGACCAGTTCAACGCCATCTTCACGCACATGTGCAAAGAAGTTCATCGGTTCGAGCGGGCTGTGCGGCAGGAATGGGCATTGATATTCTGCCTTAATGACCTTTGCAGCGCCTTTGAATGCTGCTTCCACATCTCCGTCTTTGCGCCTTACGGTTGCTTCGCCATTATCCATCAACTCGCTAAAAATGCGGTTATGGTCTGCTGTGCTTTCAAGATCGGCTGCTTTTTCGTATTCTATCTTTAATGCGTCTTTGGCTTTTTTGACTTGCCAAGTGGATTTACCAACGACGGCAACACTGTTATCGAATGTTACTACGTCCACAATGCCCGGCATTGCTTTGGCTGCAGCTGAGTCAACAGATTTTAGTTTTAGACCAAATGCTTTCGGACGCTGAATAACGGCGAAAAGCATTCCCTCTTTATAGAAGTCAAGACCAAAAAGGGGCTTGCCGGTCGCTATATTTTTATTATCAACATTACGAACAGATTGTCCGATCAGCTTGAATTCTTTTTCACTTTTAAGCTTAACCTCGGTAGGCGCTGTCAGTTTTGAAGCGGCCTCGGCGAGTTCTCCGTATGTGGCTGACTTGCCTGATGTTTTATGCAAAACTTTGCCATTCTCGGCTGTCAGTTCTGATGCTGGCACTTTCCATTTTGCAGCGGCTGCTTCTATTAACAGGTGGCGAGCGGTTGCTCCTGCTTTGCGCAAGCGTTCCCACGAATGAGGAACTGCGCCACTTCCACCGGTAACTTGTCTTTCAAAAATTCCTGTATCCAGATTTCCCTGAACAGTTTTCACTTGCTTCCAATCTGCATCCAGTTCCTCGGCCACAACCATTGGAAATGCTGTTTTGATGCCTTGTCCGATTTCCGGGTTAGGGGAAACAATGGTGATAATGTTATCTGTGCCGATTGACAAATAACTGTTAAAATTTATAGAGCCGGCGGCAATGCTTTTCGCATCGACAACCACGGGAAGCGCAGTGGAGTTGGTCCAATTGAAACCTAAAAACAGTCCACCACCTGCCGCGGCTGCAATTTTCATGAAATTGCGCCTCGAAGTTTGTTCTAATGTCTGCATGGTCAGTTGGTTTTGGATGCTGCTACTTTCACTGCTTCGCGAATGCGGTGGTAAGTTCCGCAACGGCAAATGTTACCGCTCATGGTGGAGACGATTTCTTCTTCGGTTGGCTTTGGCTTTTCTTTGAGCAATGCCGCAGCCGTCATAATCTGACCTGCTTGGCAATAGCCGCATTGTGCTACGTCCACCTCATCCCACGCTTGCTGAACAGGGTGATCGCCTTTTTCAGACAGTCCTTCTATTGTGGTAACTTTTGATTTTCCAACAGCGGAAACCGGCAGAACACAGGAACGAACTGCTTTGCCGTCAATGTGAACTGTGCATGCGCCGCATTGTGCGATTCCGCAGCCGTATTTGGTGCCTACGAGTCCGAGGTTATCCCGGAGCACCCACAAAAGCGGAGTATCCCGCTCCACATCCGCATCGTAAGCGCGGTTGTTAATTGAAAGTTTAAATAACGCCATGGTGAGTTTTATTGGGTTCGGAAATATTTGTTCCTTATGCAGATACCGAAGTTACAAAAAATCTGAAAAGAATTACCCCAAATATTCCTATGCTTCGCCGCCTGGGCCGCCGAAGCTGATGGGGAAATTAAAAGAAGGTTCGCTGTCCTGAGAGCTTGGAATAGGCCCGTATTGGTCTTCGTATTTTTGAATGTTGTCTTTCAACGCTGCTATCAAACGCTTGGCGTGCTCTGGCGTAATGATGATTCTCGCCTTAACCTTAGCGCGGGGAACACCGGGCATGAGACGGATAAAATCAAGAATAAATTCGCTGTTCGAGTGCGCGATCATGGCCAGATTAGAGTAGACACCCTCTGCCATTTCCTCCGATAACTCTACATTAATTTGTTGTTCGTTTTCTTTGTTATTGTCTTCCATGAGTTGAATATTATTGGCTTTTGGATGCCTGGCAGCAATTTTTTATCGCTGGGGAAATTACTAAAAATTACCATCAAAACAGCAAAAAGCCGATCCTGCTATAAGCAGAACCGGCTCTTTTTATTTATTCAGATTGATCTAAACCAATTCCTTTTTCTTACGTGAAAGTTTTTCACGGGAATCAGTCAAGGCATCGAATTCTTCTTTTGATCCAACGATCAGGCTTTCGTATTGACGCATTCCTGTTCCGGCTGGGATTAAGTGACCTACGATCACGTTTTCTTTCAAGCCTTTCAGTTCGTCGCGTTTTCCACGAACAGCTGCTTCGCTCAATACTTTGGTTGTTTCCTGGAACGAAGCCGCAGAAACGAAACTTTCAGTACCCAATGAAGCTTGTGTGATACCCATCAAAGTAGGTTTCGCAACAGCTGCCTGCGCATCACGAGCAGTAACCAGTTTCAAGTCACGACGTTTCAAGCTTGAATTTTCATCACGCAAACGACGAACTGAAACGATCATACCCGGTTTCAGTGTTTCAGAGCTTCCTGAGTCTTCAACCACTTTCATATCGAGGATCTTATCATTTTCCTCACGGAATACAACGCGGTCTACCGGTTGCATTTCAAGGAAGTTGGTATCACCTGCATCCAGGATCTCTACTTTCTGCATCATTTGGCGTACGATACATTCGATGTGCTTATCGTTGATCTTCACACCTTGCAGACGGTATACTTCCTGAATTTCATTTACAAGATATTCCTGAACCGCTGTTGGTCCTTTGATAGAAAGGATATCAGCTGGTGTGATCGCTCCGTCGGATAATGGATCTCCTGCTCTTACGAAGTCACCATCCTGAACCAGAATGTGTTTCGAAAGGGCAACCATGTAACGACGTTGTGTTCCGTCTCTTGATTCGATATGAATTTCACGGTTACCGCGTTTCACACCTCCATAAGAAACTACACCATCGATTTCAGAAACAGTTGCTGGGTTAGACGGGTTACGAGCTTCGAAAAGTTCAGTTACACGTGGCAAACCTCCCGTAATGTCGCGTGTTTTACCAACTACACGTGGGATTTTCGCCAATGGCTGACCTGCTTTGATAGCCGTTCCATTTTTCACCACCAAACGGGCTCCTACTGGTAGGTTATATCCTTTTTCAGTTTGATCTTTCAACAACGTGCTCTTACCTTTTACCACTAATGCAGGGTTTTTGGTCTTATCACGTGTTTCAATGATCACTGATTCCTGGAAGCCAGTTTGCTCATCAAATTCTTCACGGTAAGTAATGCCTTCTTCAATAGCGTCGAATGAAACGGCACCAGTGAATTCAGACAAGATTACTGCGTGATATGGATCCCAAGTACAAAGTTCTTGTCCTTTAAGAACCTTCTCTCCGTCTTTTACCAAAAGGTGCGCTCCATAAGGAACGTTGTTTGAGATCAGCAATTGACCTGTTTCAGGATTTGTTATTTTAACTTCTCCTGAACGACCCATTACTACTGTTACTTCATCGCCTTCTGAATTGACAGACTGAACCAAACGAAGATCTTCAAAACCAATTACACCGTCGAATTTCGCCTTGATGTTTGCTTCAACAGAAATGTTGGAAGCTGTACCACCGACGTGGAATGTACGAAGTGTCAACTGTGTTCCCGGCTCACCGATTGACTGAGAGGCAATTACACCCACAGCTTCACCAATGTTCACCATATGAGCAGATGCCAATGAGCGTCCGTAGCATTTCGCACAAACACCATTACGCGTTTCGCAAGTCAATACCGAACGGATCTCAACTGTTTCAATGCTCGTTTCATCAATGTATGAAGCGATCTCTTCCGTAATTTCCTGACCGGAAGCCAGGATCATTTCGTTAGACAAAGGATCAAATACATCGTGAACACTCACACGACCCAAAATACGCTCAGAAAGTGGCTCAACGATATCTTCGTTGTCTTTCAAAGCAGAGATTGCAATTCCGCGAAGTGATCCGCAGTCTGTTTCGATAACAACTACATCTTGTGCAACGTCATGCAGACGACGTGTCAGGTAACCCGCATCAGCCGTTTTCAACGCTGTATCGGCAAGACCTTTACGTGCACCGTGTGTTGAGATAAAGTATTCAAGAACGTCCAAACCTTCTTTAAAGTTAGAAAGGATCGGGTTCTCAATGATTTCACCTGCACCACCCGCGATGTTTTTCTGAGGCTTGGCCATAAGACCCCTCATTCCACCCAGCTGACGGATTTGCTCGCGCGAACCACGTGCACCTGAGTGCATCATCATATAAATTGAGTTAAATCCGCCTTGGTCAGTTTCCAATTGCTTCATCAACGTTTCTGTAATGCGTGAGTTAACACGTGTCCAGATATCAATAACTTGGTTATACCGCTCGTTTTCAGTGATAAGACCCATCAAGTAGTTGCTCCAAACGTTTTCAACGTCCAGTTTCGCTTGCTCGATCAGTTTCACTTTTTCGTCTGGCACCATTACGTCGTTCAATCCCATTGACAAACCGCCTTTGAAGGCCATTTGGAAACCAAGTTCTTTGATTTCATCCAGGAACTGAGCTGTACGGGCAACACCAGCCAATTTGAACACCAAACCGATGATCTGCTGCAATTTTTTCTTAGTCAGCAACTCATTAATGTAACCTACTTCCTCAAGGAACAGCCTGATTGAAAAGGATACGTCCGGCAACGGTGTCAACCATTTTCGTTTCAAATGTTCCATCGTCGTTACGGACGCGAAGGCGGCATTTGATATTCGCATGTTTTGACAATTTGCCTTCGTTGATGGCAATGATCACCTCGTCAGGACCGTAGAAAATCATTCCTTCTCCGATAATCGGATAATGATCTGTGCTTACACGGCCTTTTGTAACATAATACAGACCCAAAACCATGTCTTGTGATGGAACCGTAATCGGCGCACCATTGGCAGGGTTAAGAATGTTATGTGACGAAAGCATCAGCATCGAAGCTTCCAAAACGGCTTCCTGACCCAATGGCACGTGAACGGCCATCTGGTCACCGTCAAAGTCTGCGTTGAATGCAGTACAAACCAATGGGTGCAACTGGATCGCTTTTCCTTCGATCAGTTTAGGCTGGAATGCCTGAATACCCAAACGGTGCAATGTTGGAGCACGGTTAAGCAGAACAGGGTGTCCTTTCAAAACGTTTTCCAAAATATCCCAGATCACAGGATCTTTACGATCTACGATCTTCTTCGCTGATTTTACAGTTTTAACAATTCCACGTTCGATCAGCTTGCGGATAATAAACGGCTTGAATAATTCTGCCGCCATATCTTTTGGCAAACCGCATTCGTGCAATTTCAATTCAGGTCCAACGACGATTACCGAACGACCAGAATAATCGACACGCTTACCAAGCAAGTTTTGACGGAAACGTCCTTGCTTACCTTTCAGCATGTCAGAAAGTGATTTCAATGCACGGTTACCTTCTGAACGCACCGCATTTACTTTACGGCTATTATCGAAAAGCGAATCAACCGCTTCCTGCAACATCCTTTTTTCGTTACGCAAGATCACCTCAGGTGCTTTGATCTCGATCAGACGCTTCAAACGGTTGTTCCGAATGATAACACGACGATAAAGGTCATTCAAATCGGAAGTCGCGAAACGACCACCATCCAAAGGCACAAGCGGACGAAGTTCTGGTGGAATAACCGGAACCATCTTGATCACCATCCACTCAGGACGGTTTTCAATGCGTGTATTTGCATCACGGAATGCTTCTACAACTTTCAGACGCTTTAATGCTTCCGCTTTACGTTGCTGAGAAGTGTCTGTTGCTGCCTGGTGACGAAGTTCGTATGAAAGCTCATCCAGTTTAATTCTGTTCAAAAGCATTTCAAGCGCATCAGCACCCATTTTCGCGATAAACTTATTTGGATCCGTGTCCGGAAGCATTTGGTTTTCGCGAGGCAATCTGTCGATGATATCCAGATATTCATCTTCGGTCAAGAAGTCAAGATAACCTACGCCATCTTCTTCTTTAACACCAGGCTGAACCACTGCATATCGCTCGTAGTAAATGATTTGATCCAATTTCTTGGTCGATAATCCCAACAGGTAACCGATTTTGTTCGGCAAGCTGCGGAAATACCAGATGTGTGCAACCGGAACCACCAATTCAATGTGGCCCATACGCTCACGACGCACCTTTTTCTCAGTAACCTCTACACCGCAACGGTCGCAGATGATTCCTTTGTAACGGATACGTTTGTATTTCCCACAATGACATTCCCAGTCCTTCACAGGACCGAAGATCCTTTCGCAGAATAATCCGCCCATCTCCGGTTTGTAAGTCCGGTAGTTGATGGTTTCAGGCTGGGTTACTTCACCAAATGAGCTCTCAAGGATAGACTCAGGTGAAGCCAGACTGATCGTCATTCTGGAAAAATCACTATTAAGTTTTTTGTTCTTTTTGAAAGACATAATTAAAAAGTCGTTTGTCTGTTAGTCGAAACTCAATTGATTTCATTATGGCGCGGTTTCCCGCGCCAACGACTAAATATTAGTCCAGTGTAATCTCCAATGCTAATCCACGAAGCTCGTGAACAAGTACGTTGAATGACTCCGGAATATTCGGTTTCGGAAGGTTTTCACCTTTCACGATTGCTTCATATGCTTTGGCACGGCCCACCACGTCATCAGATTTAACCGTAAGGATTTCCTGAAGAATGTGAGATGCACCGAATGCTTCAAGCGCCCACACTTCCATTTCTCCAAAACGCTGACCTCCGAATTGTGCTTTACCACCAAGCGGTTGCTGTGTAATGAGTGAGTATGGCCCGATAGAACGCGCGTGCATTTTATCGTCAACCAAGTGACCCAGCTTCATCATGTACATCAAACCAACTGTAATTGGCTGATCGAAACGCTCTCCGCTCAAACCATTGTACAAGAATGTACGTCCCCAGTCTGGCAAACCAGCTTCTTTCAACTCAGCCGCAACTTCTGCTTCCGTAGCTCCATCGAAGATCGGAGTAGCATAGCGACGACCCAGTTTCAGACCTGCCCAGGCAAGAATGGTTTCATATATCTGACCAATGTTCATACGTGAAGGCACCCCAAGTGGGTTCAACACGATATCCATTGGTGTTCCGTCTTCAAGGAATGGCATATCTTCATCACGAACGATACGGGCAACAACCCCTTTGTTACCGTGACGACCTGCCATTTTATCCCCAACTTTCAATTTACGTTTCTTAGCAATATATACTTTCGCCAATTTCACGATTCCAGCTGGAAGCTCATCACCTACTTCAAGCGCGAAACGATCGCGTTTGAAACGGCCCATCAATTCACTGCGGGCATTCAGGTAATTTTTCAAAACCAACGAAACTTGCAGGTTGGTTTCAGAATCCTCAGTCCAGGAATCTGTCAACACGTCACCGATCAAGTTAACTTCTTCGGCAACTGCATATTGAGACTCATCGCGATAAGGGTTGTTTGCAGGGAAAAGGTTCTCAGAGATATTTCTCACATTGAACTTCATTCCTTTGCTCACTAATTCATCACCGAATTTATGCTTAACACCTTGGCTAGTTTTACCGTCAACCAATGCAACCAACTTCTCAATGATACGTCCACGAAGCGCTGTAAGCTCACGTCCGTATTTTTTCATCAACAAACGAAGCTCGTCTTTGTGTTTCGCACGCTCTTCTTTGGTTGGGCGAGAGAAAAGTTTAGTGTCAATAACCACACCTTTCATCGATGGTGGCGCTTTCTAGAAGCATCCTTCACATCACCGGCTTTATCACCAAAGATCGCACGAAGCAATTTTTCTTTCCGGAGTTGGATCCGATTCTCCTTTTGGAGTGATCTTACCAATTAAAATATCTCCTTCTTTTACTTCCGTACCAACCTGAACGATACCATTTTCGTCAAGATTCTTAACAGTTTCCTCACTTACGTTTGGAATCTCAGCTGTAAGTTCTTCTTCACCACGTTTTGTATCACGCACTTCCAATTCAAATTCTTCAATGTGAATAGAAGTAAAGATATCCTCACGAACCACTTTCTCTGAGATTACAATCGCATCCTCGAAGTTGTATCCCTGCCAAGGCATGAACGCAACCAAAAGGTTACGGCCCAAGGCAAGTTCACCGCCTTCTGTACCATATCCCTGGCAAAGTGCTTCACCTTTTTTCACCTTCTGGCCTTTAAGAACCATTGGTTGAAGGTTAAGGCAAGTGTCCTGGTTGGTACGACGGAATTTAACAAGATCATAAGAAACGCTGTCTTCAATAAAGCTTACAAGGCGCTCGTCATCTGTTCTGTCGTATTTAACAACGATTTTCTTCGCATCTACAAACTCAATTACACCGTCACCTTCTGCAACAACTAATGCTCTTGAATCCATTGCAACACGCTTTTCAAGACCCGTTCCAACGATTGGCGCTTGTGGGCGCAACAATGGAACACCTTGACGCTGCATGTTAGATCCCATCAATGCACGGTTGGCATCATCATGTTCCAGGAACGGAATCAATGAAGCCGCAACTGAAACGATCTGGTTTGCAGCAACGTCCATGAACGACGCTTGCGAAGGATCCACCATCGGGAAGTCACCTTCAAAACGCGTTTTGATTTTTTCTACCGTAAAGTTTCCTTTGTCATCCACAGAAGCATTTGCCTGTGCAATGTATTTGGAATCTTCTTCCTCGGCAGTCATATATATAAGCTCATCAGTCAGCTTACCAGCACCATCGATTACACGATATGGCGTTTCGATAAAGCCCATTCCGTTCACTTTTGCAAAAACGCAAAGTGATGAAATCAAACCAATGTTTGGACCTTCCGGTGTTTCAATCGTACAAAGACGACCATAGTGCGTGTAGTGAACGTCACGAACCTCAAAACCAGCTCTTTCGCGAGAAAGACCACCAGGCCCAAGTGCCGACATTCTACGCTTGTGCGTAATCTCAGCCAATGGATTGGTTTGATCCATGAACTGCGACAATTGGTTTGTACCAAAGAATGAGTTGATAACAGAAGATAATGTCCGCGCATTGATCAAATCAACAGGCTTGAAATCTTCATTATCACGCACGTTCATACGCTCCTTAATCGTACGCGCCATACGTGCAAGACCTACACCAAATTGAGCATAAAGCTGCTCGCCTACTGTACGCACACGACGGTTTGACAAGTGGTCAATATCATCGACAACCGCTTTTGCATTGATCAAACCGATCAGATACTTCACGATCGAAACGATATCGCCTGTTGTTAGAACGCGAACGTCCAAACTAGTGTCAGAACCTAATTTTTTGTTGATCCTGTAACGGCCAACATCACCAAGGTCATAACGTTTGTCACTGAAGAACAAGCTCTGGATTACATCACGAGCTGTTTGTTCGTCCGGCGCCTCTGCATTACGCAATTGGCGGTAAATTTGCTCAACTGCCTCTTTATCAGAGTTTGAGCTATCTTTTTGAAGCGTATTATATATAATGTTATAATCCGCAACATTCATATCCTCTTTATGCAGGATGACAGATTTCTGTCCTGATTCCACGATAACTTCAATGTCCTCAGCAGAAATAGTCGAATCGCGCTCAAGTAACACTTCGTTACGTTGAATAGAAACAACCTCGCCAGTATCCTCGTCAACGAAATCTTCTGTCCAGGTTCTCAAAACCCTTGCAGCCAAGCGACGGCCAACAGCTTTTTTCAAGTTTGTTGGTGTTGCACTGATCTCTTCTGAAAGACCAAAAAGGTCAAGGATATCTTTATCAGATCCGAAACCAATGGCACGAAGCAACGTTGTAACCGGGAATTTTTTCTTACGGTCGATGTACGCGTACATCACATTATTAACGTCTGTCGAGAATTCAATCCAAGATCCTTTGAAAGGAATAATACGCGCAGAGTACAATTTAGAACCGTTGGTGTGCTTGCTCATAGAGAAGAACACACCTGGTGAGCGGTGAAGTTGTGAAACGATAACACGCTCAGCACCATTGATTACGAAAGAACCTCTTTCGGTCATGTAAGGAATGTTTCCTAAGAAAACCTCCTGCTCAATGGTTTCAAATTCTTCGTGATCAGCATCATTACAGATCAAACGTAATTTAGCTTTCAACGGCACTGCATAAGTCAGTCCGCGATCAATAGATTCATCGACTGAATATTTCGGTGGTTCAAGAAGATAATCAATGAACTCCAAAACGAAATTGTCGCGTGAATCGGCAATAGGAAAGTTCTCTGCGAAAACTTTGTACAATCCTTCTCCCGAACGATCTTCTACCGATGTATCAAGACTGTAAGAAATCCCGGAATGATTGAACCTGGATTCCTAGCAAATCTGGATAATCGATAATCTGATTAATCCTGGAAAAATTCTTTCTAGGTGTTGCTTTAATTGTAGCCAAGGCTATGTTTGATTTTGGTTAGTAGAAAAACTAATGCGTTGAAGTGACTCTTACGCAACGCAATCGTAATAATTAGTTTTAAACCTAATCTTTTGCCTCGTAGAGATAAATAACTGCCCCTATTCTCCTTTCCTACGAGTAAAGAAGTGTTTCGCGCAAATTATTTGAAAAGAAGAATGATAAACCCGGAATAAATGAAGGGCTATCTAAATACAAACGCAAAAAACAAGTTTTTCGTTTGGTATACACATAAATAGGAAAAAGACCTGACGTAAATCAGGCCTCATTCCTTAGAATTATAGGCTATTGGTATAAAGCAAATTACTTCACTTCAACTTCTGCACCTGCTTCTTCAAGTTGTTTTTTCAAAGCTTCTGCTTCGTCTTTTGCAACTCCCTCTTTAACAGGCTTAGGAGCGCCGTCAACTAGTTCTTTCGCTTCTTTCAAGCCAAGACCAGTAAGGTCTTTAACCAATTTCACAACAGCAAGTTTGCTTGCACCAGCTGCTTTCAAGATCACATCAAAAGATGTTTTCTCTTCTGCTGCAGGAGCATCAGAACCACCACCAGCAGCAGGACCTGCTACCATTACCGCACCAGCCGCTGCAGGCTCAATACCGTACTCGTCTTTAAGAATTGTAGCCAATTCGTTCACTTCTTTAACCGTAAGGTTAACAAGCTGTTCTGCGAAAGCTTTCAAATCTGCCATTTTTATTTAGATTTTTTGATTATACAATAAGATGATTTTAAAAGCTCCATTTTTTTTCCCGGAGAGCTCAGCCTGGCTATTAATATTAGTCTTCTTTCTCAGACAAGGTTTTCAAGATACCAGCTAATTTGTTTCCACCGCTTTGTAGAGCGCCGATAACATTTTTCAGCAGGCGATTGCAACAATCCGATAATCTCTCCAATCATTTCTTGTTTTGATTTCAGAGCGATCAGAACATCAAGCTGGCTTTCGCCAACGAAAACAGATGAATCAACGGAAGCTCCTTTAAATTTAAGCTTGTCGCTACCTGATTTCTTCTTGAATTCTTTAATCAATTGTGCAGGAACCTTACCTGACTCCGGGTGAAACATAACTCCGGAAAATCCTTTCAAAACTTCGTCAAAAGAGGAATAATCCGTATCTAATGTTTCTAGTGCTTTCTTAATCAATGTATTCTTAACAACACGATACTCCACACCGCGTTCGAAGCAAAGGCCTCTTAGCTGGTTTGTTTCACCGACAGACATTCCGTTTGCGCTAGTGATATAGAAGTATGGGGTGCTAGCGAATTTTTGACTTAACTCGTCTATAATTACTGCTTTCTCTTCCCGTGTCATATTATAATCCTGGAATCGTGTTTTTATCAATAGTAACACCCGGGCTCATCGTGCTTGACAAGTGAATGCTTTTAACGTAAGTTCCTTTTGCCGATGACGGTTTAAGGCGGACCAGAGTATTGATAACTTCTGTAGCATTTTGTACAAGCTGCTCGTTTCCAAAAGAAACTTTACCAACACTTGCGTGAATGATTCCTGTTTTATCAACTTTGAAATCAATCTTACCTGCTTTTACTTCCTTCACAGCTTTCGCTACGTCCGGTGTTACCGTTCCTGATTTAGGGTTTGGCATCAATCCGCGAGGACCTAAAACCTTACCTAACCGTCCCACTTTTGCCATCACACTCGGCATTGTGATAATTACGTCGATGTCTGTCCAGCCTTGTTCTATCTTTTGGATATATTCATCAAGACCAACAAAATCTGCTCCTGCTTCTTTCGCTTCTGCCTCCTTGATCTGGAGTACACAAAACCAATACACGCACTTCCTTTCCGGTTCCGTGTGGCAATGTTACCACGCCACGTACCATTTGATCAGCTTTACGAGGATCAACGCCCAAACGAACGTCGATGTCCACGGAAGAATCAAATTTGGTATAAGAAATCGTCTTAAGGACGTCCGCTGCTTGTTCAAGAGAATAAACTTGATTTGCGTCGAATTTCGAAAGAGCTTCTTTTTGCTTTTTGGTTAGTTTTCCCATGTTCTTTGTTTCTTTCAGCGTATAAAAATTTCTACGCTCAGTTGTTTTCTTCCCACGGGGCTTTGCCTGCTACAGTAATACCCATACTACGAGCCGTTCCCGCAATCATTTTCATAGCAGAATCAATTGTAAAGCAGTTTAAGTCTGGCATTTTAGTCTCAGCGATCGTACGAACCTGATCCCATGATACCGAACCTACTTTCAAACGGTTTGGCTGAGCCGAACCTGTCTTTACTTTTGATGCTTCCAGAAGCAGAATCGCGGCCGGGGGGGTCTTAATGACAAAGTCAAAAGACTTATCCTTATAGTATGTAATAACTACCGGCAATACCACACCCATTTTGTCTTGGGTACGGCCATTGAATTGCTTGCAAAACTCCATGATATTCAAACCTTTCGATCCTAATGCAGGACCGATTGGAGGTGAAGGGTTGGCTTGGCCACCTTTTACCTGTAGTTTGACGTATCCACCTATTTCTTTTGCCATTGTTTTGTAATTTGTCGGTTCATTGATTGTTTAACGGCTTAACATGCAAGTGGAAGCTTACCCTGCCCGTTACTCTTTCAACTATCCTTTTCTACTTGTGCGTAACTGAGTTCCACGGGTGTATTACGCCCGAATATTTTTACAACTACATTGAGTTTTTTCTTCTCATCGAATACTTCTTCAACCACGCCGATGAATCCGCTGAAAGGACCGTCTACAACTTTGACAGTTTCCCCTCTGATAAATGACATGCTTGGTGCTTCTTCGTGCTGCTCTGCTTCGTCTACTTTTCCTAAAATCCTATTGATTTCAGATTGACGAAGCGGCACAGGAACTTTTGAGTTTCCTTCTGCACTTCCAAGGAAGCCTATGACACCAGGAATACTGGTTATAATGTGTAAAACCTCACCTTTTGACAGATCCGCAGAGATGATAATGTATCCTGGAAAAAAGTTTTTTTCCCTAACGCGCTTCTTACCGTTACGCATTTCATAGATCTTCTCAGACGGTATCAGAATTTGCGGAACGAACTCATCCAATTTCTGTCTTGCTATTTCATTCTCAATGTAGGACTTGATTTTTTTCTCCTGTCCAGACACCGCTCTCAATACAAACCAATTTAGACTACTCATACCATTCTGGGGGTTGCCACTATAATAAAAATAGCCTTAGAAAGACTGATAAAACAAATTCAGTGCGTTCTCGAAGACAAAATCCATCACTCCTACCACAAAGGCAAAAATGAGAGAACCGACAAGTACCAACGTAGTATTAGCCTGAAGCTCGTTAAAAGGAGGCCATGTCACGTGCTGGGTGATTTCTTCCCAGGAAGCTTTCAAAAAAGAAGTAAATTTATCCATTTGTCCTTTTATTATGCACGGGTGGAGAGATTCGAACTCCCATCAACGGTTTTGGAGACCGCTATTCTACCCTTGAACTACACCCGTTTATCACATGACCCGTACTTTCGGGCTGCAAAGATACGATTTTATTATAAAAAACAAGTGCATCTCGTAAGAAATGCACTTGTTTTAATATTCAATCTTGATTAGTCAAGAATTTCAGTTACCTGACCAGCACCTACGGTACGTCCACCTTCACGAATCGCGAAACGAAGACCTTTTTCCATAGCGATCTTGTTGATCAATTTCACATCAATTGTGATGTTATCACCAGGCATAACCATTTCAACACCAGCTGGTAGAGAAATTTCACCTGTTACGTCCGTGGTACGGAAGTAAAACTGAGGACGGTATTTGTTAAAGAATGGAGTGTGACGTCCACCTTCTTCTTTCGAAAGTACATAAACCTCGCCTTTGAATGCAGCGTGAGGCTTAACTGAACCTGGCTTGCAGATTACCATTCCGCGACGGATATCTTCTTTGTTGATACCACGAAGCAAAAGACCTACGTTATCACCAGCTTCACCACGGTCAAGGATCTTACGGAACATCTCAACACCAGTTACTACTGATTTAAGACCTTCTGCACCCATACCAAGGATATCAACTGCTTCACCAGAGTTAATTACTCCTCTTTCGATACGACCGGTTGCAACAGTACCACGACCAGTGATCGAGAATACGTCTTCAACAGGCATAAGGAAAGGAAGATCAGTCATACGTGGAGGAATTGGAATGTAGCTGTCAACAGCGTCCATCAACTCTTCGATAGTCTTAACCCATTTGTCTTCTCCATTCAAACCGCCCAAAGCAGAACCTTGGATTACAGGAATGTTGTCTCCATCGTAATCGTAGAAGCTCAAAAGCTCACGAATTTCCATTTCAACAAGTTCAAGAAGTTCTGGATCATCAACCATATCCACTTTGTTCATGAACACAACAAGCTGAGGAACACCAACCTGGCGAGCCAAAAGAATGTGCTCACGAGTTTGTGGCATTGGTCCATCAGTAGCAGCAACTACGATGATAGCGCCGTCCATCTGTGCAGCACCAGTTACCATGTTCTTTACATAATCCGCGTGACCTGGACAGTCAACGTGAGCATAGTGACGGTTTGCTGTCGAATACTCAACGTGGGATGTGTTAATCGTAATACCACGCTCTTTCTCTTCAGGAGCATTATCAATTGATGAGAAATCGCGAAGTACTGCTAGACCCTTTTTCGCCAACACAGTTGTGATAGCTGCAGTAAGGGTAGTTTTACCGTGGTCAACGTGCCCGATAGTACCAATATTTACGTGGGGTTTCGAGCGGTCAAACGTCTCTTTTGCCATGACTTAAGTACGCTTAAAATTAAAAGTTACAATTTATTAAACACTAATGATTGATCCTGTTTAGCTTACACTAGCCAAGCACCCCAAAATCAATTTAACTAAATACAAGGATCAAAATTTTTCCGAGCTTTTGAGGGGATTTGAACCCCTGACCTCTTCCTTACCAAGGAAGTGCTCTACCCCTGAGCTACAAAAGCAAAATTTCAATACATTTGAAATGCTACTTTAAACATTTCCAAGCAACCGGCCTGACCTCTTCCTTACCAAGGAAGTGCTCTACCGCGCGGCGGACCGTCCCTGAGCTACAAAAGCAGAAAACCGATTACAACCAAAAAGCGATTAGCGAAAAAGTATCTAATGAATGTTTTCGCTAATCGCTTCGATGGTGTTTTAAAATGAGCGGAAGACGAGGTTCGAACTCGCGACCTATAGCTTGGAAGGCTATCGCTCTACCAGCTGAGCTACTTCCGCATTTGTTTTTGCCTGCTTCTAAACTGGTAATTTCAGAAGCACATTGTGGCAATAACTGTGGGGGCGGATGGATTCGAACCACCGTAGGCATACACCAGCAGATTTACAGTCTGCCCCATTTGGCCGCTCTGGTACACCCCCAATCAACATTTCAACACAACCGTGAAAACCGCTTGTCTCACTTTTTGGAGTCGCAAAATTATACCCTTTTCTTAAATTCTCAAATTGTTTTGAAAAAAAATAAAAGAAAAAATAGCGGCCCAAACAAAATACATTGTTTTGAGCCGCTAATGAACGCATTTTCAATACTCAAAATAACCGCACTCCAAAACTTAACATGCGAACTGACGGGCCTTTACCTTCGTCATACAGATTATTGAAGTCATAGGTGACAAATATATCGGGAAACTTTCTGATGCCGAGTTCCGCTGTGAGGCCGTAGCGCAGGTCTTCAATGTGGAAGTTTCTGCGGACGTGGTCGACATCTTTGCTGCCTTCCCGTCTCAGCTTGGTATAACTGCCAAGCCGATATCCACCGTAAACTCCTGCGCTGATATAAGATACAAATGACCTGCTGAAACTCAATGTTGGCATAAAGGAAACATTGACAAACGGAACCGTGAGTTTTGTCTTTTTCATATTCACATCGTTTCCGTCTGCATCAACGATTGTTGGAAAAGAGACTCGGAGTGAATCTTTCGCGATTGTGTTATTGCCTTCGAACATCAGGTTGTACCAGGAAAAGTCAACCCCGAAATCCAAGTGCAGCCGGGGTTTTTTGCCTTTTACAATAGTTGTGCTCGCAATGTATCCCAAACTAATATAACGTGAACCGAAGGGCCGCAGGTCATAATCTGCTTTGTTGTAGCCTTGTGTGGCTTTGTTGGTCCCGTATGTGTTTAATCCCAATGCAATGTTAAAACCTTTACGAGGACTTGAACTGCCGCCTGATCTGCTGTAAAAACGCTTTCCAGTCCGTCTGTATTCAGAATCTGTGCTGACCGTCATGTCCTCATCATTGACCTCGACACCTTTTGCATTGATGCTCACTTCAGTGTCTCCATCCTTAATGTGTATCCCGCGTAATCCTATGCGAACATAATCCCTTTCGTCAGACTGGTCCTTTCGATATTTACTTCCATCAATTTCCTCTCGCAAATAAGTTGTATCCGCATCGGTGCTATCTAATCTGACTTTTAAATCCTTCAACAAAGTGTTGAGGTCATATGCCATTATCTTGTCGAGCTCCTTGCGATTTTCTCCGTAAATAATCAGTCTGGTTTTGTTGCCGAACGTGACGATAATAGAATCTTTTTCATTGGAACGCTCTGACTGTTTGCCGTAAATATTGTAGGCGCTGGCATTGAACGCCGATAAGAGGAAGATTACTGCTATATATAATTTGAATTTCATGGCCGTAACTTTTAAAGTTTGGTTTTCTCTTTGAGGTTATGATACTTTTCCGACACTTTCTCTTCACCATTGCGCAGCCGGTCGTCTACTTTCGCAACGAGACTTTTTGGATTAAACCCAACTTCTTCCCAATCCACGCGCTCGCCTGCTCTCGCATTTTTTAGCTGGCGGAACACTTTTGAAAATTTGGACAGTTTCGGCTTCTCCTCAGCGTCTTCACTGTTTGTTGCAACAGCCACAACAATCACCCTTAAAGGCTCCGGAACCTCAGGATTAATCTTTGCAGATGCTATTCCTTCTATTTTAGGGTTTGTTTCAACTGATTTTATTTCTGCTATAATTTCCTGCTGAGTAATGACATCGGGCGCTGTTGGTTGCTCAGGCTCTACTTCTTTTCTTTCTGAACTCGCCGCCGGTTTCTCACGGAGATCTTCTATTATTTTGCTAACCAATTTTGGCTCTTTCTCCTTAATGGCACTCGCCTGTTGTTGAGCGAGTAAAGGTTTTTCTATGACTGCCGTGTCCAGGTTAAGCTTTTTTTTATTTTCCAATGCTTCAACTGGCTTCTGACGCACAGTCGCCACTTCCTTTTTAGAACCAATTGCATTCATATTTGCCCGCTCAGCATTCCAAACCGCATAACCCGCAATGATTGCAAGCACAACGCTGGCTGCGGCATACCAAACCCACGCGCCAAGCCGGCGGTCTTTTTTAGTTCTTGCCTCAATTTTTTGCCACGCTGAAGACGACGGTTTTAGTTCAATGTCCGACAACCTGCTTTTGAAAAGGTCATCAATCGGATGCTTTCTCATATTCTACTTTTTTTTTAAAATCATTTTCCCAATCCAAAACCATCTTTTGCAGCATTGCCCTCGCCCTGTGCAATTGTGATTTCGATGTACTTTCTGCTATTCCAAGCATTTCAGCTATTTCAATGTGCGGATAACCTTCGATTGCATACAAGTTAAAAACTGTGCGATATCCGGTTGGAAGTGCCTCAATCAATGCAAGCAGCTCTTGCGTTCCCAGATTTTGATCCGCCTGCGCGTAATCCGGAATCTCATTTGCCTCGTCTGACAATGTATCTTCCAGCATTCGCTTTTGCTTTCTCAAATAACCGAGAGCCTCGTTCACCATAATCCTGCGAATCCAGCCTTCGAAACTTCCTTCTTCGTTGAATTGCTCAATTTTGGTAAACACCTTCATGAAACCTTCAACCATCACATCCTCAGCCGCCATATCATCGCATACATAACGAAAACATAAAGCCAGCATGCGAGCGCTGTATTTATCGTACAACTGTCTCTGCGCCTTTGAATCTTCTTTCCGAAGCGCTTTGATCAGCTGTGATTCGTTATTAAAAAATGATAGAATTCGACCCATTTAATTGGTGGTTTCAATAGCAAGATGCGCATTCCTCCTGCCGAGGTTGCATCAGATTTTAAAATTTTATCGAAATGATGTTTTTTTAAAACCTTTATTCAGGTTGTTCCTTTAGTTTTGGATCAAATATCTTTTATTCGAAAAGATTTACCCAATACACTATGCTTGATTCTTCGGCGCCCATCGGCATTTTTGACAGCGGCATTGGCGGTATGACCGTCGCGAGTGCAGTTACGAGATTATTGCCACAAGAAAACACCATTTATTTCGGCGACACAGCACATTTACCGTATGGCGATAAGTCTACGGCTGCTATACAGGCTTATTCGATAAAAATCTGCAACATGCTTCTGCAGCAAAACTGTAAGTTGATCCTGATCGCATGTAATTCCGCATCAGCGGCTGCATATGAGCTGGTTAGGGAATATGTGGGCAGTAAAGCAAAGGTTTTGAATGTGATTGATCCCGTGGTGGATTACATTAAGGAACATTATGACGGGAAAACCATTGGCTTAATCGGGACAAAACAGACGGTTCTTTCCAATGTTTATAAAAAGAAAGTTGATGCGCTGGCCAAGAATATTCAATTAAAATCACTCGCTACGCCGTTGCTGGCGCCCATGATTGAGGAAGGATTTTTTGACAATAACATCAGTGAAAGCATTATAACGAGTTATTTGTCAGATCCTTTGATTTCCGACATTGAAGCGTTGATATTGGGCTGCACACATTATCCGCTTATTAAAAATCAGATCGGTCAGTTTTACAATGACAATGTTGAAATCCTTGACACATCTGAAATCGTGGCATTTTCACTGAAATCCTGGCTGGAACAGCATTATCTGGTCAATGAAAAAGGCGAAGGAAAACGCTCATTCTACGTTTCGGATTACACGCTTTCTTTCGAGCAGTCAACGAACATTTTCTTTGGCCGTCAGATCCAGCTGGAACATTATCCGCTTTGGGAATAGGCTTATTGAAAAAGGATTTTCACCGGGCTGACTAAACCTGAGGGCATCGGCTCCCATTTGGATGCATCAAATTTCTTATAAGTGATATCGACAATGTTAATGTCCTCAAACTTCTTCCAATCGGGCTTTTGGCTGTCCCTAAGCCGCATATAGTTGGCAGAAAGATTGGTAACCTCAATTTCTAGCACATTATCTTTGGCTTTAAGCTGATCCTTAATTTCCAATTGGAATGGAATGCTCCAAGCTGTTCCGATTGCTTTGCCATTCAACTTTATAACAGCCACTTCCCGCACATCACCCAGATCCAATGTTCTGATTTTGCTTGCTAAAATATCATCCGGACAGTCAAACCGAAGCTCATAGCGAGCAGTTCCGGAGAAGTAAACGGCTGAATCAGGCAATTCTGTCCAGCTTTTCAATTCATTCAGGACTGCAGGCTTTGGAAGTGTGGGTCTGCCTTTGAGAAAAGTGAGCTTCCAACTTCCAGTTAATGCAAACTGTTTTGCAGGCAAAGTTTCTGGTTGCGCTTCGTTGACTTTATCTGTTTCCCGCAAAAACACAGATTGGCCTGATAACAATGTAAGATAAATCTCTGATCCTTTTTGTGCAGTCGAATGCCATTGTTCATCATTCGACAATGGATTCATTTTTTCAAAATTTCCTTTTGAGTTCAAATTAACCCATCCCTCAGAAAAGGAGTTGGATAAATTGCTGATGAAATAGAGCGTTTTGCCCGTCGCTGTTTTCTTCCTGATAAATGTTAAACCTTTTGCGGCAATGTCCTCAGGCCTGACGCCTGCGGAGACAAGTTCCTTTTCAATATTAGCAGAAACATGCACGTTTTTATGTTTTGTCAAAGCTGAAAGATCTTGTATAAAGCGTTTTTGCTTTTGCTGATTGCCTGAGTAACCTGTAACCTTTAATGGAAGATTTTTTTCAAAAATAATTTTCCCTCCGGCTGCGGCTAGCCGTTTCAACTCTATAAGCGTTTCCTGCGGCATATATGTGCTTGCGGGGATTACGAGCGATTTGTAAACCGCATTACCGCTTGTAAGTTCACCGTTTTTGGTCAATTTCAGGCGCGCGAGTTGCAGGTCAGACACAAAATCGAACGTGAATCCTTTATTCCAAAGCTGCTGCGTTAATTTCCCAAACGGCAAATCCAGAAGCCAGCGGTCCACATGATGCACTTCGAGTAAATGCACATTACCCGAGGATTTAGCGGGAGTAGCCCATAAGTCATGGATAGGAAAATAAACCAGCACATCATTATCTGGCTTGCTGTTTTGCAACAGCTGCTGACAGCGCTGTACATATTTATTCAGCAGATGAAAGTGCTCAGCGAAATGTGAATGCTTATTAAAGTTAGTCGAGGCATAGAACAGCCATCCGGGATACGCTTCTTTTTCTGGCGAGAAAGTGCTTCCGTGGTAAAATATGTGATTGATCCCGGCCGTAAAAAGCTCATCAATTTGCGGCTTGACCTGTGATAACGAAACTTTGAAATGGTTAGCGAGCCAGGTTCCGGTTTCAGAACTCACGAGTTTTTTACCCGAAAAATGAGCTGCCGAAGAGGCGAATTTCATAGCGAGCGGATTCGGCGTTCCGAATTGGTCAATCGAATAATCAGGATCAATGCGAAGACCGGGAATTTTGAAACGACTGGTTCCAAACGATTCTGTTTCAGGAATCGTCGCTGCATCGTAAAGATCGAGCAAATTCCCAGGCGACCCGTGCGCCTGATATCTTGTCAAAAATCCATGCTTTGTGCTCCAAGCCGTCCATGGCTGCGCATAACGTTCCCTCAGCAGCTCAGAAAGCGTTTGGTGATAATCCATTCTGACAAGCTCTGCCACATTATTCGCTGTGGAATCGGCAAGCTGTGATAAATGTGCCGCGATGTCGTAACCGCGCCGTTTTTGAAATTCTGAGAGGAAATCGCTGGTCCAATTGGCTCCGTAGGCTTCGTAGGAATCGTTATACATCGCGCGCGGCAAATCTTGCTTACCGGCAAATGCTGAGTCAAACCGCGTCAGATATTGCGCCATTGCTGTCGGATGAAATGGATCGAGAACAAGTCCTTCCCCGCCTGGCGCCGCGCGTTTGACTTTCTGTTTTGTGGGCTGCACATGGAGCTGACCATTCTTGACGGTCATACTTTTTGCTCCCAATGCAGTCGTGACATTAGGTCCGCCAAACGGCCAGCCTGTTCCGGTTGTCATATCTACGCCCAATCCCAGACGCTTGCCTTCTCTTACCGTGAATTGAACAATCTGCATCCATTTTGGCGAGAGGAAAGAGATCGACTGATTTTCGTAGCCCTTAACACCATATATCGGAATAATATGAACGCCGCCAACGCCTGCTTCCTGGAAATATTTCAGCTGGGTAGTAATGTCAGCCTCGTTAACAGCACTTCCCATCCACCACCAATAAGTCCAGGGCTTTGCTGTGGATATTTGCTGCGCATTAGTCAGTTTGCAGGAGCATAGAAACAGCAGGAAAAAAAGTAGGCGCATAATGTATTTTTTCTCATTAAAGGCATTAGAAAATATATCTACGCCTTTCTCATCCAGAATTTTGATTGGCCAACAAAAAAGCGAAACCTGTGGGGTTTCGCTTTGCAAATAATCTTGAATGAAAATGCTAGCCTTGGTAAGCCTGCTTTACACGCGCCGCAACGAATTGCCTTTCTTGAAGCGCCTTTCTGCTATTACGATACCACAAGTAACCAATGACAGCAACCAGCAAATAAGGCATTACAAAGAGAAACATGATCCCCGTGTTCAAACCAACGCCGACATTATTCCTTCCATTTCCCATCGAACTTTCAACCGATCCCCGACACATTGCGCATTGGGCGAATGTGTCCGCGCTTGTTAACAGCATTGAAAGCATTAAACCGAAGATGATCGCTAATTTTTTCATACGTAATAAGGACTAATCATTAAGTAAACCACAACACCGCTAAT
Organism: Dyadobacter sp. AC419; assembly: GCF_979253085.1. Lineage (NCBI taxonomy): Bacteria > Pseudomonadati > Bacteroidota > Cytophagia > Cytophagales > Spirosomataceae > Dyadobacter > Dyadobacter sp. AC419. The sequence continues at coordinate 138,420 of NZ_CEEDCD010000024.1, forward strand.
GCTGACATACAGCCATATTGGCAAAGCCCATTTCACTGCTTTTCTGTGCGCCGGTAACTGATTGGTATAACCGAAATAAACTGCTCTTAATACAAACCAAACGACAACAATTGACAGCGTGATATGTGAAATTAATAAAAAGTAATAAACAGGCCTGATGACGCCCTGACCACCAAATGGAGTCGATTCATTGGAGATGTGATAAAGAATGTAGCACACCAAAAACACCGCGCCAAGCAGAAATGCACCCGTCATAGCTTGGCGATGGGCCGATAGGTTATTCTTTTTCACAAAATAATAACCAAGAATCAGCATAACTGCCGTAAGCGTATTGATGACCCCAATAACATGAGGCAGAACTTTTGTCCAAGCCCCGAGATCGATCTTTTGTCTGATGCCTAACAATGCTGCCACCGCAACAGGGATTGCTATTGCCAGGATATTGATAATGCTCTCGTATTTGGGCTTTTTCTCTAAAACTAATGTTGCCATAATTATGGGTTGGCACTTGCCTTGTTTTCGTAATTTAAAATCTTCACTTCGGCCATCAGGCGATCAACATCGTCGGCGTCTGCGCCATTGTAATAACCTCTGGTGTAACCCTTGTCGTCAATTAATATCAACCTGTTTTCACCAGCATAAAGTTCAGGGCTTTTAACGCCAGCTGCTGACTTTGATTCCATGATCTCTGAGGTTTCGGCTTCGGTTGCCAGCATTACTTTCCATCCGTTCTGCCCTATCTTTTCAGGATAGTTTTTGGAAAGAGCTGAACTGTCCTCCATAACCGTTACTATGGCCAGTTTCTCGGATTCGCTTCGCATGGCATACATTCTTTCGAGGTTTGCCAGGACGAGCTTACAAGAATCGCCACAATCTTTTGGCAAAAAACTGAGCAACGTTATTTCGTTACCCAATTTGTACTTTCCAGAAATGGCACTTATTTCTGACCGTTTCTGAAAGATCGTATCGCCGTTTACAATCTTAACCTTGCCATCAGAAGCAAGTTCAGGATTGTAAAATGGGAGAATGTAATGATTTGTTGCAAATAACCGGAGCATTACAAAAATCAAAGCCGGTATTACTAATGTTACGATCAGTAATCCGGCCTTGGGGAAATTCTTCATGGGCACTATTTAATCAAATACTGCTTCAAATATTGCGTTTCCTTCCAACATGAGAGCTAAAATCAGCCAGGCTACGAAGATCACAGGAACAAGAATTGACCAGATAAGCGACTTCGTTTCATGCTTTAAGTGCATAAACTCACCCACGATATAAAATGCTTTTACAATCGTCATCACGATGAAAATTGTGATTTTCAACAGACCGTGAGGAACTGTGAATGCAATAAGGAATTCGACAGCGGTAAGGATAAGAAGAATCCAGAAAGTTTTCCAGATGGCTTTGCGTTGCTCAGCGCCTGCGTTCGGATCCTGATTATGAATATGGTGTACTTCCGACATTTGACTAGGAATTAATATTATGGAATGATTTAAACCAGATAAAAGAATGTGAACACGAACACCCACACCAAGTCTACAAAGTGCCAGTAAAGACCAACTTTCTCAACCATTTCGTAGCTTCCTCTTTTGTCGTAAAATCCTGTCGCCGTGCGGAAGAAAATCAGAATATTCAAGATAACACCGCTGAAAACGTGCGTTCCGTGAAATCCGGTGATGAAGAAAAAGAAGTCAGCGAATGCTGGCGGGCCGTATTGATTTTCGGTCAAATTGGCTCCAAATATTGTTCGCTCCACCCACGATCCGTTCTCAATAACTTTCATAACTGTTCCCGTATCCGTTCCGTGGATAAAGTGAGCCCATTCCCAAGCCTGGCAACCTAAGAAAGTAAAGCCACCCAGAATCGTCCAAAGCATATATTTTTCAACATTCGCACGGTCCATTCTATGTCCGGCTTCAACAGCTAAAACCATTGTTACACTGCTCGCGATCAGGATAAATGTCATGATACCAACGAAAACGAGCGGCAAGGAAATACCGTGAAGGAATGGTACGGCCTCATAAACCTTTTCAGGAATTGGCCAGTACATGTTTGAAAATGTAAAATCAGCTACTTCTCCTGAAAAAGCAGGGAAGCTGAATCTTGCTGTGCCGTATGCAACCAAAAGGGCTGAGAAAGTAAAGGTATCCGAGATAAGGAAAAACCACATCATCAGTTTACCATAACTTGCTTTCATAGGCTCAATTCCCCCCATCCACAATTTGGGTTCTACCGCGCCAGGTGTTGTTACATTTGCAGCCATTGAAAAAAATATTAATTAAAAGTCAATAAAAAAACAAAAAGGTATAACCAGAGTATGTCTAAAAAATGCCAGTAAGTGGTGCAGATTTGAATGCGTCTTAGATTCTTTCCGTGCACCTTCAAACGAAATGATGCGGTCAGAGCGAAAAGCAACACAATGAGCCCACTAATGATGTGAAAACCGTGCAATCCCGTAAATACATAAAAAAACGAGCCCGACGGATTTCCAACAAAATATACATTCATTTCAACCAGCTGCTTCCAGCCTTCAAATTGCATCCAAAGGAAGACCAGACCAAGTACAAAAGTAATAGAAATTGCTATTTTCAATTGTTTGAACAGATCTTTTTTTGCCGAATAATAAGCCCATTGCATAGCTGCGCTGCTCACTAAAAGCACCACCGTGCTATACCAGAAAATCTGAGGCATCTCAAATTCCAGCCAGTTTCCTTCGGCTCTTCTCACAAGATAAGCACTTGTCTGAGAAGCAAATAACATGATTATACTAACCAAAAACAGCCACAAAATGAATTTCTTAGGATCCATTGCTAATGTTTCCTGTGGCTCTCTTTCTACTTTATACTGCTGAACACTATCCATTTTCACTTTAAATTCAATTTCACAACTTATCCAATAAAAACGCTATCTGAACAATCGGTAAGTATATGAATGACCCGAACATCAACTGACGGGCCGTTTTATCCGTACACTTCCGCATTAAATGAAATGTTTGCGCTAAAAACAATACGCCAAACACTGTCGCTACAAAAGCCGAGTTGATTCCGGTCATACCCAACTCGTAAGGCAACCAGCCAATCGGTAATAAAAAGACTGTGTAAATCATGATTTGCAATGTCGTATCAAGATCTTTCAGTCCGTTAGCAGGCAACAGCTTGAAACCAGCCCGCTTATAATCTTCGTCGAGCACCCATGCAATCGCCCAAAAGTGTGGGAATTGCCAGAAAAACTGGATTGCAAATAAAATCCCCGGTTCCAGACCGAAATGATTTGTCGCAGCCACCCAGCCAATCATTGGAGGAAATGCTCCTGGAAATGCGCCTACGAAAACGGCTATAGGTCCTACCCTCTTTAACGGCGTATAAACAAATCCGTAAAGAACCAGCGACAAAAGTGATATCAACCCGGTGCTCAAATTGAACACGAACACAAAGATCACCATTGAAACCAACCCGAGGAAAACAGCCCAAACAATGGCCATATCCACCGTAATGCGCCCACTTGGTAGGGGACGGTTAGCAGTTCTCTTCATCATTTTATCAAGATCCTTTTCAAGAATCTGATTAATGATATTCGCAGCTCCGGTAATCCCGATTGAAGCAATTATAAACAGAATTAACTTCCCTGTCTCCACTTCCTTAGCACCAAGACAATATCCCATTGCACCTGAAAACGCAATCAGTGAAGCCAGTCTAAACTTTAATAACTCAAATAAAACGCCTATTCTTTCCTTGATCCTGCCAACAACACTTAAGCTTTCCTCTGCTGCTATCATTACTAAGTTATTTACTTTAAACTCTATTGTGTTTCAGCTTGTAATCCTCCGGAACATTCAGAAATTTCTTTCCATTTACCAAAAGCCAAATCACAAACTGGAGACCAATTAATAATATTGCAAAGGTAAGATGTAATGGCTGCGCAAATGGCGGAACTCCGAAATAAGCCATTAAAATTCCGGTTCCTATTTCTGCTATCAAAATCCAGAAGCATGCAATCGCAATTTTTCCTGGGATTGAAGCTGTTCCTTCCGCTTTCCTGATTCTATTGATCCAATACAGATTCGCACCGAAAAGGATTATTGAAAAGGACCGATGAATGTAAAAATTGGTTCCTAACTGGTCAATCCACTCACTTCTCGCACCGTAACCCAATTTGACAATTACTTCATCGATTGCTTCCCTGACTTGCGTACCAAGCAAAATCTGCACAAGTGACAGCACCATTACTACAATCCCAATGCCACTTAGTGCCTGCTTTCCTGAATCTGTTAGTCTAAGAATGTTGCCCGCATATGCTGACCACGTAAAAAGATAAAGCAGCAAGAAGACAATCACAATTGCAACGAGCATATGCATTGTTACAACAACCGGCATAAGCTCAAATGAAACAACTTTCGCCCCTAACCAACCCTGAAATCCAACCAAAATGAATGCAGACAAGCTTAAATAGAAGATGCGCCTGTTGCTGGTTTTGAAAAAAGGAATGGAAGCAAGGAGTGTCAAAAAGATCATGACACCGGTAAAAGCGCCTAGAAGTCTGTTGACATATTCAATCCAGGTTTTGACCGGATTAAACTCAACCTCACCTTTCAGCTTGGCTCCGTAAAGCTCCTTGTAATTTGCTGGCAACTGAGAAACTTCTGTTGGCGGAACCCAGCTTCCAAAGCATCTGGGCCAGTCCGGACATCCCATGCCTGCGCCCGTACTTCTCACAACCCCACCTGCAATAATCAGAAAATAGAGTACAATGACAGTGTTTAAAGCCAATCGCCGGAACCGGCGATTGGCTTTAACGTCAATGTGAGTTGAACTGGTCATTATAGTTTTGTGACTCAATCGCTTTCTCGTTTGCTATCTGCTCATTTTCATGAGGGAAGTTAGATTCAAGCGTTTGAGAATATGGAATATTTTGCGGAATAAAATCCTCCTTAGCACCTGGCTTACTGTAATCGTAAGACCAACGATATACTGCTGGAATCTCACCTACCCAGTTTCCGTGACCAGGATTAATTGGCGTAGTCCATTCCAATGTGTTTGATCTCCATGGATTTTGCGGTGCTCTCTTGCCTTTGAAAATACTGTAGAAGAAGTTCCAAAGGAAAATGAACTGTGCAAGGAATGAGAGGATCGCGGCGATCGATATGAACATGTTCATGTCCATAAACTTATGCGTAAAGTCGTAGCTTGTGAATTGGTAATATCTCCGTGGGAAACCAGCGATACCAACATAGTGCATCGGGATGAAGACCAGGTAGATTCCAATGAATGTCAACCAGAAGTGAATCTGACCAAGAGTCGTATTCATCATTCGCCCAAACATTTTAGGGAACCAGTGGTAAACACCTGCAAACAGACCGAACGCTGATGCTGCACCCATTACAAGGTGAAAGTGAGCAACTACAAAGTAAGTATCGTGGAGCTGAATGTCCAATGCGCTGTTTCCAAGAATAATTCCTGTCAAACCACCCGATACGAACAATGAAACCAAACCGATCGAGAACAACATACCTGGCGTGAAAACGATGTTTCCTTTCCAGAGTGTTGTAATGTAGTTAAAGCCTTTAACCGCTGATGGGACTGCAATGATCAATGTAAGGAACATGAATACGGACCCCAGGAATGGATTCATACCCGTTACGAACATATGGTGAGCCCATACGATAAATGCAAGGAATGCAATTCCTAACATGGATGCGATCATCGCACGGTAACCGAAAATCGGTTTGCGTGAATTGGTTGCGATTACCTCGGAAGTAATTCCAAGTCCTGGCAATAGAACAATGTAAACCTCAGGGTGACCTAAGAACCAGAACAAATGTTGGAACAAGATCGGGCTACCACCTACGTTTGGCAATGCTTCACCATTGATATAGATATCTGAAAGGTAAAAGCTTGTTCCAAAGTGACGGTCAAAAATTAATAGTAATACGGAAGACAAAAGAACAGGGAAGGAAATCAATCCTAGCACCGCTGTAATCAGAAATGACCAGATCGTTAATGGAAGACGATCGAATGACATTCCCCTCGTACGAAGGTTGATAACTGTCGTAATGTAGTTGATACCACCTAAAAGCTGCGACACGATAAAAAATGCCATACTTGCAAGCCATAGCGTCATACCCATCCCAGATCCTGGGTGAGCCTGAGGCAATGCGCTCAGCGGCGGATATATTACCCAACCACCTGCTGCTGGTCCGTTTTGTAAGAAAAGGGAGGCAAACATGATTACGCTTGCAAGGAAGAAGAACCAATAAGACAACATGTTCATAAAACCTGATGCCATATCGCGCGCTCCAATTTGAAGCGGGATCAAAAAGTTACTGAATGTACCACTCAGACCTGCTGTAAGTACAAAGAACACCATGATCGTTCCATGCATTGTTACCAAAGCCAGGTAAAAATTCGGATCTAATTTTCCAGCATCGCTGATCCATCCGCCCAAAACAGGTTTAAGCCAGGACAGATTAGAGTCCGGCAAACCAAGTTGAATACGGAAGATAACCGACATGGAAATCCCTATCACCGCCCACATGATACCGGTGATAAGATATTGCTTCGCTATAACTTTGTGATCTTCACAAAATATATATTTCTGCCAAAAGTTTTGTGCTTCGTGGTGGTGTTCATGCTCAGTTTCGTGGTGATGAGCTGTTTCCAATCCTTCAATAGCTGACATATACTTTTAATGTATTTAAATTAACAAATTAGCGTAGACTTGTACTGGTTCCTGCTCCTCCGGTGGAAGTTGCTGAGCTATCAGCAGGAGTTGCTGCTTCGGCTGGCACATATTTCATCGCTTTCGCTTTCAAATTCTCTGGCACTTTTGCAAGATACTCAGGATAAGTCTGCAAGAAAGTCGCCTGCTCTGCACACCATTTTTTGTAAGAAGCTTCGTCTTCAACGATCAATCTCATTTTCATCGAGAAGTGACCTTGACCACAAACCTCTGTACAAGCAATTTCATAATCAAAATTTGGATTGCCTGTTTCTGCACGCATGTCAGCTGTTGTCTTGTCTGGTACAAACCAGAATTTAGTTGGCATACCTGGCACTGCATCCATCTTAACCCTCATGTGAGGAATGAAAACGCTGTGTAACACATCTCTCGCACGTATTTTTAACAAAACAGGACGATTAACAGGGATGTGCATCTCACTTGGATTGGTAAAATCATCGAAAGAATTTTCATCCGAAAGGTCAATACCAACTTCATTTTGCGCATCGATTAACTTGTAATTATAATCACCAAGTTTGTTATCGCTTACACCTGAGTAACGCGCGATCCAGTTAAACTGCTTACCCGTAATCTCAATAACTTCTGCATCTCTCGGCGCGTCAGAGGTGATATCAGACCAAGCTTTCCATCCAGTAAATACAAGAAGCGCCATGACTATAGCTGGAACAATTGTCCAGATAAGCTCTAATCTATGGTTATCCGGATAAAAAGATGCACGGTGATCTTTTTTATGCTGGTATTTCCAGGCGAAAAAGAAGATCAGGAAATTAACAATGATAAACGGAATTGTCAGAATACCCATTGAGAACCAGAACAGATCATCCGTTCTACGTCCATGAACCGAAGACGCTTCCGGCAAGAAGAATTCCCTAGCATGGAGATAAGACCAAGTGATGGCTACTGCTCCGGCAATAAGGATAACAATGAACATAGCACCGTTCCATTTGTTCCCGGATGGTTCTGCATCGGGTGAATCGGAGTTATTGACACTTTTAAGTACATTCTGAAGTCTCGATATCACAACACCTGTGATAACTAGAAATACAAGAGCAACTAACGCGATAATAATATACATGATGATGAAACTGGTTTTGCAATTAGGCGATATCGTGATGCAATGATTCCTCCAACATTGGGTGGTTTCTTGGTATCAAATTCGCCTTCTCTAACTGACTTGCAATTGAATAACCGAACGCACAAATAAATAGAAGGAAAAAACCCCATTCCAACGGACCGAACCCTGCACCTGCACCGAGTGTTCCAGGCATTATATTGGTGTAGAAATCCATATAATGTCCAATGATCACACTCCAGCAAGCCACTTTAAGAATTGAATGTGTAAACTTCGCATCTCTTGTCATTAAGACAAGGAATGGGAAAAAGAAATTCAAAAACAACGTGATAAAGAACGGAGCTTTGAAATATCCATCGTGTCCTCTAAAACGCTCCAAATAATAAATTGTTTCTTCTGGTAAGTTAGCATAGTAGATCAAAAGAAATTGTGCAAACCATACATACGTCCAGAAGATACTGAATGCGAAAACGAATTTACCCAAATCACGCAAATGGCTTGAATTAACCGCTCTCAGATAACCTCTTTCCCTCAGCATTACGATTGTCAATGTGATCACCGCAAGACCAGCTACGTGCCAGCTCGCAAGTGTATACCAGCCAAACATTGTGCTAAACCAGTGTGTGTCAATTGACATTACGAAATCCCACGCTGATGTCGACGATGTTACACCGAACACAACAAGAAAGGCAGTTCCGAAACGAATTGATTTTTCGTAGAATTCAGTTCCCCCGATTTCATCTTCCTGCAATGAAAGATTGCGAATCACGCGCCACATTCCGTACCAAACTACAAAGTAAAATACCAAACGGAAAACGAAAAACGGCGTGTTTAGAAACCCTCTTTTTCCAGCAATGATCGGATCATATTCTGGTCCGCCCACTTCATATAGTCCCTCATGTGTCCAGTGAAAAAGATCGTGACCACCGAAGAAAAATGTAAGCAACATTACTACACCTGTAAATGGCAAGAATGCGGGCATTGCTTCCGGAATTCTTTTGAATACTGCTGACCACCCTGCTTGCGCCAGATAGTTATAAGAGATGAAGAACATTCCAATGACAGCGATACCAGTAAAATATACGGCATTAACCCAAAGGTTTGCCCAAATACGTGTCACCCAGCTTGCCTCATGATGTCCAGCCGTTGCTGCCTCGTGACCTGCCGCAGCTCCATGTTCTGCTGCACCATGTCCAACCGCTGCTGCTGCATGCTCAGCGCCTTGTGCTGCCGCCTCATGACCGCCTCCGCCATTAGCCGCGAGGTATGCGCCTAATAATATCAGGGCAACGCCCACGCCACCGCCTATGAGTAAATTTCTTTTAGCCCCCGATGTAAATTCAAACCGTTCTTCAATAGAAGGAATCGAATGTGCTGATGCCATTATTTAATTTATTTCTCTGTTATCAAAAAATTAAGCTCCCTTCTGCAGTTTTTGTACATAATGTACAATCTTCCAGCGCTCTTCAGGGTTTATCTGAGATCCGTGTGGCCACATACGGGCTTTACCGTGTGTGATCACGTGAAAAATGTGACCTTCATTTAAATTCTTATAAGCGTCGCTTGCATAGTTAGGAACCCCTTTATACATCGCTCCAACTTTGCCGTCACCTGCACCGGTGGCGCCGTGGCAATGCTGGCAATATCTGTCATACAATACTTTACCTTCGGCCAATGTATTGTCATTCAATGGAATCGGGTTTTTCAAAACGCGCTCAGCAATTGAAATACTGTCTGCCGGAATGTTGTAAACCATTAAGTCAGTACTTACGGAATCCTTGTCTCCGAATGATGTCTGATAATTTCTTCTTGCAACTGTTCCTGCAACCGGAAGTCTCATTGTCAACCCCATTGGATTAATAGGATTCGCTTTTTCCTGTTTGTAAGGTTCATATCCTACTGGCAAATACATGTTAGGAGCGAACTCTTTACCCGGATCACTCAAGTCCCGGGTGCAACCAGCAGCAGCTGTAAGAATTACGGCAGCAACCAATAGATATTTATATAAATCGTTAAATTTCATTTTTTCAAACTCCATTAAAATTGCTTTACGTTGACTTCTTCGGCACCGCTGTCTCTCAAAGCACGCGATATTTCATCTTCCGTCATTGAATTCCGACCTAGATCGATTGCCATAACGAATTTATTATCAGTAGAACGCACATCAAATCTTGGATGAAAGTGTGTTCCGGGTCCCAGGCCATTTGAGATAAAGAACGTAGTTACCATACCAAAGGCTGTGAACAATACGGTTAATTCAAATGTGATCGGAATGTAATTGGGGATCGAAATTGGATCCTTACCACCCACAATCATTGGCCAGTCGATACCCATTGTCCAGATCATCAATGTCAATGCAACGCAGCACCCTGTTACACCGAACATGAATGCGGCAATGCCGATTCTGGTTCTTGGGTGTCCCAATGCTTCGTCCAATCCATGTATAGGAAAAGGAGAATACACTTCTTTAATTTTCACTCCTGCCTTCCTAAGCTTTGGAACCGCGTGAAGGACAGTATCGTCATCGTCATAAACTCCGACTAAATATTTACCAGATAATTCTGCCATATCAATACTTATATTAAATACCCGTCAGTCTATTTTATTCTTTGTCTTTATCAAAAGCAGGCTCAGCTGTTCCGCGTTGTCTCACTTTTGCTACACCAGCAATTTTGCCAGGCAATTGAGCAGAAGTAGAACGAATTACAGCCTTAACTTCCGCCATATTTACCACAGGTAAATATTTAGAGAATAGTAAGAATAAAGTAAAGAATAAACCAAAAGAGAAAATGTAATCACCAATGTCATAACGTGTCGGCGAAAACATTGCCCAGCTTGAAGGAATGTAGTCACGGTGAAGCGATGTTACGATAATTACAAAACGCTCGAACCACATACCAATGTTTACAACAACTGAAATGAAGAATGTAAATGTGATACTTCTACGCAGTTTTCTAGACCAGAAAAGCTGTGGAGAGATTACGTTACATGTCATCATCGCCCAATATGCCCACCAGTAAGGACCGGTCATACGGTTAAAGAATGCATAATATTCGTATTCAACACCTGAATACCAAGCAATAAAGAACTCAGTGATATAAGCCACACCCACCACAGAACCGGTCAAGGTGATAACCTTGTTCATGGTTTCAATGTGCTCCAATGTAATGTAATCTTCAAGACGATAAACAACCCTTGTAATCAACATCAGGTTTTGCACCATTGCGAATCCGGAGAAAATCGCACCTGCAACGAAGTATGGAGGGAAAATAGTCGTGTGCCATCCAGGAATTACTGAGGTTGCAAAGTCCATACTTACAATCGTGTGAACTGAAAGTACAAGTGGAGTAGACAGACCCGCAAGAATTAAGCTGATGTATTCATATCTAGCCCATGTCTTAGCTGAACCATCCCAACCCATTGCAAATGTGCCATACATTAAGCGAGAGATTTTGCTAGTAGCACGGTCACGGATTGTAGCAAGGTCAGGGATAAGACCGATATACCAGAATACCAATGAAACTGAGAAATATGTACTGATCGCAAATACGTCCCATACAAGCGGTGAGTTGAAGTTAACCCAAAGTGATCCGAATGCATTTGGCAATGGAAGCGCCCAATAAGCTAACCAAGGACGGCCCATGTGCATAAGTATAAAAGATGCTGCACAGATAACCGCAAAAATAGTCATCGCTTCCGCTGCACGGTTAATGGATGTTCTCCATTTTTGGCGGAAAAGAAGCAAAATCGCCGAAATAAGCGTTCCTGCGTGACCAATACCAACCCACCATACGAAGTTTGTGATATCCCATGCCCAGCCAACTGTCTTGTTCAGACCCCATACGCCAAGCCCTTCCCACCAGGTCCATGCAAGACACACAGATCCATACGCCAAAACAATAAGGGAAATCCCGAAAGCAATTTTCCATTCCTTTGTTGGGGCTCCTTCTACATGTCGGCATATATCTTCCGTCACGTCTGCGTACGTTTTCCCACCTTGAATCAGCGGTTCTCTTACGGGTGAAGTAACATGCATACTACTATAATTTATAAAATGATTTAACCTTCTTAACTTCAATTACGAGATTTAGGCCGGCTGCTTCGCTGACTCCGAATCTTTGTTTCTAACCTTTGTAAGATACGCAACCTGAGGACGGGTGTTAATTTCTTCCAACATGTGGAATGCACGCCCTTCTCTTTCTTCTTCAAGCACTTGTGAAATTCTGCTTTCCGGATCGTTCATATCACCGAAAGTAATCGCATTTGTCGGGCAAGATTGTGCACAAGCTGTAACGATTTCACCGTCTGCAACACGTCTTCTTTCTTTTCTTGCAGTCAACTTGCCTTCCTGGATACGCTGAACGCACATTGAGCATTTTTCAATAACCCCTCTTGAACGAACAGTCACATCAGGGTTGATGGCCATTTTACCAAGATCATTATTGAAGTTGTAATCAAAGTTGTCGTTATCAAAATATTTGAACCAGTTGAAACGACGCACTTTGTAAGGGCAGTTATTTGCACAGTAACGTGTGCCCACGCAACGGTTGTAAGTCATTTGGTTCAAGCCTTCTGAGCTGTGGGTTGTCGCAAGAACAGGACAAACCGTTTCACAAGGAGCATTGTTGCAATGTTGGCAAAGCATTGGCTGGAAAGTAACTTCCGGATTTTCAGAAGCAATCTCCATTGCTTTGTAATCGCCAACTTCCGCGTCTGAGCTATAATAGCGGTCAATACGCAGCCAGTGCATTTCGCGACTGTTTATTACTTCCTGACGACCAACTACAGGAATGTTATTTTCCGAAATACAGCTTACAACGCAAGATCCACAACCTACGCAAGAGTTAAGGTCAATGACCATTCCCCATGAGTGGTTCTTGTATTTATGTCCATTCCACAATGTAAGGTCAGTTGCATCAACTGGTCCTTCCGATGTTTCAACTTTTGGTATAAACCTTCCGGCCAACGGATCTTTCTGGAATTTAGATAAGATTGTTTCTTGCAAAACAGACTTACGGCCCATTACAGTGTCGTGTGTCTGCGTCTGAGCGATCTCTCTGAAATCGCCCGTTTTTGTTATCGTTGCTTCACCAGGATACAAGGAAACAAAGCCTGCATTTACCGAAGCAAATGGATAGACATTCTTTCCTACGCCATCACCGGATTTACCAGATTTCTCACGTCCATAACCTATTGAAATTGCAACTGTTCCGTTAGGTTGTCCCGGCTGGATCAAAATTGGAACTTCAACTGATTTTCCTTTGGCTTCAACTTTCACAACATCTCCCTGCACGACGCCAAGATCCGTTGCTGTTTTCTGAGAAACACAAGCGTGGTTATCCCAGGTTGCTTTTGTAACAGGATCAGGCAATTCTTGTAACCATGGATTGTTTGCAAATGCACCGGTTCCGATGGCAACATTCTCATACAATGCTAATTCAATCCCTGAACCAGCTTTTGCACTTCTGCCAACAGCAGCAGCTGCTTCGGCAATGTTACCTGCAAAACTAGCACCGCCACCGGCAGCACGAGTTGATTGGAAAACACCATCATGCAATGATTTTACCCAGAACGTTTCGAAATCACCAGTTCCGCCTTGCGGGAAAACATTCGTTTTCCAGTAAGCCTTGACATATTCGTGGAAGTCAGATGGCTGACCTGCCCATTTCAAAAGACTTGTTTGCGCCTGACGCGTGTTGAAGATCAAGCTGATCGTCGGCTGAGCCAAGCTGAACAAGCCAGCCATTGGCTCTGCATCGTTCCAAGACTTCAAGATCGTGAGGAGCCGGGCAGATATATTTTACCAGAGACGAAGTTTCGTCTGCACGGTGACTGAATGAAACACCAAGCTTAACCTTTGGAAGTGCAGCTGCAAGTTCTGCACCGCGTGGATGGTCGTAAACAGGATTTGATCCGTAAATGATTACACCAGCAACTTTTCCGCCTTTCACTTCGTCGATGAACTCATTCATGAGCACATCATTTCCTTGACGCAAATTCAAAGGTGTATCCAGATCAATTGTTGATCCGTAGCTTCCTAGCAATGCATTCAATCCGTTAACAACAGTTTGAACAGCAGGATCATTAATTCCGCAAACAACAAGTGCTTGTCCTTTTGCAGCGATCAGGTCCGCAGCAGCTTTATCTAGGTTTGCAACTTGCAGTGTAGACGCAGCAATGCTTGTACCGCCAAGTTTCGCAGCGACTTTATTATATAAATTTGTAACAACCGCTCCAATCTGAGATGGCTTAACTGCGCTGCGGTAATCTGCATTTGAACCAGTTAATGACAATCTTGTCTCAAACTGATAATGTCTGGACATCTCCTTCTTACCATCTTTTCCGCTGCTTAAGCGACGTGTTTCAGCATATTTGCTCGCGAAACCGTCAGCCATAACCCAAGCACCAAGAAAGTCAGCATCGATACCAACAATTACTTTCGCCTTGCTGAAATCATACGATGGGAAAACTGCTTTACCGAATGAAAGCTCATTGGCCTTAACAATTCCGTATGACGAGTTGGCGTCATACATAATGTGACGCGTCGTCGGGAATTTCGTTGTGAAGTCTGCTATAACTGCTTTTGTAGATGGGCTTACAATTGTTGGCGAAATAATGCGAATCGCACCACCGCTTGCAGCAATCTGGTTAAGCTGATCTTGAATTTCTTTATCTACTGCGTCCCAGCTAACTTTTGCATCGTCGCCTTTTTTAGGACCTCTTAATTTTTCGTTATCATAAAGCCCAAGCAAAGAAGCCTGAACCCTAGCACTTGTTCCCGTTGAAATACTAGACAAAGCATTGCCTTCAATTTTAACAGGACGTCCTTCACGCGTTTTTACAAGAATGCTAGCATAATCGCCACCTTCTGAATAAGTTGACGCATACCAGTTTGCAATTGTAGGGAATTCGCCCTCAGGCTTGTTTACGTAAGGAATCGCTTTTTTAACAGGAGTTTCGCAAGCTGCTAGTGAAACGGCCGCCATACCAAAGCCCAAAACTTTAAGAAAGTCACGTCTATGAGTACCCGATCCGTCAAGCAAATTTTCATACTGGTTCTGAGCAGGAGCTTCACCGAATTCTGAAGATGCGTTTTTCACGAATGATTCGTCATTCCGCAGTTCTTCAAGCCCTCTCCAGTATCTTTTATTTGTATTTTCCATAAAATTTTAAATACAATGAGTTGTATTCTGGTATTAATGTTTTTTGATTAATAATGGCATTTAGAACATTCCAACCCACCAATATCAGCCACTTTCAGTGCTTCCTTGCTTTCGCCGGCATGCAGCTGTACTAATTTATCGTAGTACTTATTGTCTTTCGTATTCACCTCTGTCTTACGGTGACAATCGATACACCATCCCATAGTAAGTGATGAGCGTTGCTGAATCACTTCCATTTTCTCTACTTCTCCGTGACAGTTTTGACATTCAAGTCCGCCAACATTAACGTGTTGTGCGTGATTGAAATAAGCCAAATCAGGAAGGTTGTGCACCCTTACCCATTCGATTGGCTGATTATTTTCAATCGAAGTATAAATCTTTTGAATTTCAGGAGATTCCTTTTTGATAACTCCATGGCAGTTCATACAAATGTTTGCCGAAGGAATATGTGCAGATTTACCGCGGTTAACACCTGTGTGACAGTAATTACAGTCAATCTTGTATTCACCTGCGTGCAATTTGTGTGAGAAAGAAATCGGCTGTTTAGGCGCATATCCTTGCTGTACACCTACGCTATACGCACCATCCAATGTTGCTTTTAAAACAAGCAAAACAAAGATCCAGATTGTAGCAGACCGAATTGCAGGGTCCCCAGCAACTCTTTTCAATGAAGCTCCTAAACGCGTCATGAATCTCGTTCTTTCCACAACAGTGCCTTGTTCACCGCTAACTGCCTTTGAAAGCAATGACACGATAACCAGAAGAACACCAAGCACTAACAACATTACAATAACAAGTGCGGCAAGCACAATTACAAACAAATCCGACGGTGCTCCTCCGCCTTGTGCAGACGCTGTTCCGCCAGCAGCTCCACCACCAGCAGGCGCTGCGGCAGCTGGTGCAGCCGTACCCGCTTGATCGATGTAAGCAAGAATTCCTTTGATATCATCATCTGATAAGTTAGGAAAACTTGTCATCTGAGCTTTTGAAAACTCGTTGTAGATTTTAACCGCGTACGGATCACCCGAGGCAATAACAGCCTGAGAGTTGCGAATCCATTTTGACAACCAGGCAAAATCATGGCGTCCACTCACCCCTTTCAAACCAGGTCCAACCACACGCTCGTCCGTCACAGCGTGACATTGCGCACAGTTATTTTTGAATAAAGCTTCGCCTTTGGCAGCATCTCCGCCACCAGCCGGTGCCGCTCCTGCCGCAGCTCCACCAGCCGCTGCAGTGCTGTCCTGCGCATATATTAAGCTTGGAACACTTAATAAGATAGCCACAGCTATGCTGGCTATAAATGTTTTTGAGAAATTAAAGAAGGAACAAAACTTAGCGTCCTTTCGGAATGGTATATTCATAATCAACTATTCATTATTCTTCAACAGACAAAACTAGTTCACGATTTTTTATCCACAAAAGTATTTAAGGGATATTTTGAACGCCTATCTTATTTATCATTTGTCTAATTTACCCATGTTTTTTAGCACATTTACACATTAAATTTTTAGCTGATTTTCAACTACTTAGCAACAAAAAATGCCATTTGGAAACCCAATGCAAGGTTTCAAACAAATGGCATTTTTTTGGTATAAAATTGTGTGCCAATTTCATCATGACACTGTGGAGGTTCCGAGCGGATTCGAACCGCTGTACGAGGTTTTGCAGACCTCTGCCTAGCCACTCGGCCACGGAACCAAATTTGGATTAGCTGCTGCTCTCGCTGGCAGCTAATCCGGTGCAAAAGTATCAAAAAAATCCGCTACTCCGCACTATTGTTTACTTTTTTCCTTTCTTTCGCTTTCTTCCATTTGTTCTTTCAATGCTGAAAGAACGCTGGAAACCTCCGAAAGTAGATTTCTCCCCTTCTTTGGTTGAGTCCGAAGCAGGCGCGCTTTTTGCAGGAGCGGAAGATTGTGCCTTTGCAGGACGGTCTTCTTTTTTCTCCTCAGGAGCAGGTGCTGCTTTCGTTACTTTGGAATGCGTAAGAACGATTTTCTTCTCGTCTTTCAGGAATTCAAGCACTGTGAAGTCAAGGCTTTCACCAACTTCTGCAACGGTGCCGTCTTCTTTCGTCAGGTTTTTGATAGCCGAAACGCCTTCAATTCCGTAAGGAAGTTCAAGTGTTGCAAATTTATCACCTTTTGCAACGATCGTAGATTTATGAACTGAACCCACTTCAAAGATGCTTTCGAAAGTATCCCATGGGTTTTCTTCAAGTTGCTTATGACCAAGAGCCAGACGACGGTTGTCAGCGTCCAGTTCAAGAACTACAACTTCAAGCTCGTCATTTACTTTAACGAAGTCAGAAGGATGTTTGATTTTCTTAGTCCAAGAAAGGTCAGAAACGTGAACAAGGCCGTCGATTCCTTCTTCGAGCTCGATAAACAAGCCGAAGTTAGTCAGGTTACGAACAACACCTTTGTGACGTGTTCCGATTGCGTATTTCTCTACTTCAATGAAGCCTGAGTCCAAGGATCCTCAGTCAATTGCTTAATACCAAGAGACATTTTGCGCTCGTTACGATCCAGCGTCAATACTACTGCACTGATTTCGTCATTTACGTTCATGAATTCCTGAGGATTGCGCAGGTGCTGAGACCATAGACGTTTCAGAAACGTGGATCAAACCTTCAACACCTGGTTTGATTTCAAGGAATGCGCCGTAATCAGCAACATTAACGATACGACCTGTAACTTTCGATCCAACCTGGATTTCTTCTGCCAAGAGAATCCCATGGGTGAGAGACTGAAGTTGTTTCAAGCCAAGAGAAATACGTTTTTTCTCTTCATCAAAGTCAAGAACAACCACGTTCAATTTCTGATCAAGCGCAAGCAGGTGCAGGTCGGGTGGTTGATGCGACCATGAAATATCCGTAATGTGAAGAAGACCATCAACACCACCAAGGTCAATGAACACACCGAAGTTTGTCATGTTCTTGATAACGCCTTCCAGAACCTGGCCTTTTTCAAGGTTGTTCAAGATTTGCTGACGTTGTGCTTCAAGATCTTTTTCGATCAATATTTTGTGAGATACAACTACGTTATCATTTGCATAGTTAATCTTAACAACTTTAACTTCCATACGCTTTCCAACAAAGATGTCGAAATCGCGGATTGGCTTAACATCGATTTGTGAACCTGGCAAGAAAGCCTCGATGCCGAATATATCAACAATAAGACCACCCTTAGTTCTTCTCTTCACGTTAGCATCGATAACCACATCCTCGTCAAACGATTTCTGAATGTTATCCCATGCAGTAATAACTTTTGCTTTTTTGCGTGAAAGAACAAGCTGACCTTGTGCGTCTTCTTGGTTTTCTACGTAAACTTCCACTTCGTCGCCAATTTTCATTCCTGGCAAATCGCGGAATTCATTTGAAGAAACGATACCATCAGATTTGAAACCGATGTTAAGGATAACTTCACGGTCAGTAATACCAACTACAATACCTTTTACTACTTCTTTTTCCTGAACAGGAGAAATCGTAGTCTCATACATTTGTTCTAGGCGATCGCGGTCTGCAGTCGAGTAACCAGTACCGAAACCTTTGTCTGCTGCTTATCCCAATCGAAATCAGGAAGTGGTTGATGTTGAATTTCCTTAGACATAAATAGGAATTATTGCTCTGTGTACATCAGCTTCCGAGCTAAATAGCTGAAAATTAGTTAAACAAGTATTTTTTGGAAAAATAGAGCGCAAAAGTACACGTTTTCAAAATATTATCCCAGGATGCCAGGACTTTTATTTGAAAATCAGAAGAAAGGAAATGTTGGAGGGTAATAAAAGGCGGGAATGAAGCTCAAATGTTAATATGTGCGCTCCTTAACACCCAGATATGGAAGCCATTCGTCGTCAGCCAGGCCAGAAAAATCTCTGATAAACATTAAAAATGAGGGACGAAATGGCCGTTGGCGGAGGGGCATGCCAACTTCTTCTGGTGTATGGTCTCCTTTTCGGGAGTTGCAGCGTTTGCAGGCGGTGGCTAAATTATCCCAGGTTGTTTTTCCGCCTCTTGATTTCGGGATAACGTGATCGAGTGTGAGATTATCGTGTGTTCCGCAATACTGACATCGGTTACTGTCCCGCTTGAAGAGGTTTTGCCTCGTCATGACAACCCCGCGATAAGGAATATGAATGTAGCGGTTAAGGCGGATCACAACGGGCATGGGATATTTATCGTTGACCGTCCTAAGATAATGCCGGGGTGACTCGGCCAGCATTTCAGCCTTATTCATGTAGACTAATAAAAACGCCTTTGGAACCGTGCAAACACTTAACGCACTATAATCTTGATTAAGAACCAGTACTTTACCCATGAGCCCTAGAGGTATTTGATTCCGACAATATAGGAATTTTTTACCATAAAAAACGCGCCAGGAAAGCCATTATTATACTAGAAATTCATCCGATCTGTTTCCCGCTTTACATCTCTTTCCTTGATCGTATCACGCTTGTCGTAAAGCTTCTTACCTTTTGCTAAGGCAATGTGCAATTTGGCAAGTCCACGCTCACTTGTAAACAACCGCACAGGAATAATAGTCAGCCCCTGATCTTTTAAATTTTCGATCAGCTTCTTCTTTTCTCTTTTGGTAATCAACAGCTTACGGTCACGCATTGGGTCGTGATTGTAATGCGTTCCTTCGGTGTAGGGCGATATATGTAAGCTCCTGATGTACAATTCTCCGTCCATGAAAAGGCAATATGCATCCTGGAAATTGACCTTGCCTTGTCTTATTGATTTTATTTCTGTTCCCGTCAACGCCATTCCAGCGGTAAACTCCTCCAAGAAGAAGTATTCGAAGGATGCCTTGCGATTTTTAATATCTACTTTTTTAACTATTTTTTCGGACATATTGATTCTCAAATTCAAAAGGGCTTAAAATTAAGCTTTTGTTAAAACTATACCAATAATGAAAATCACTAAGCAGCACACTAAACTAGCATTGCTATGCGTCATCTGCGCCTTCTACACCTCTAGTGGATTTTGTCAGAAATATGATCCTGGCATTATGCAAACGGTCAAAACTTTATTCGATGGAATGCGTGCCGGAGATTCAACGATGGTTAGAAGCGCCTTTGCAGTCGGAGGCACGTTGATGTCCATTCCTAGAAATCCATCGGATTCAGTTGCGATGACTACCGCGTCAATAGATTACTTCGTTAAGGCAGTTGGAACACCGCATTCAGAAATATGGGATGAGCAAATTTCTAATGAAAGGATAATAGTGGATGGACCTATGGCAGTCGTATGGGCACCTTATAAATTCTATCTCGGCGAGAAATTTTCACATTGCGGCGTAAATGTGTTCACTATGATTAAACTGAGCCAGGGTTGGAAGATCAGCTCCATCACTGATACACGCAGAAAAGATTATTGCTCGTTTTAAAACTTCACCATTTGCTTCCAGGTGCCCTTAATGCGGTTATATTTTATGGTGCTTGGAAGCGCTTTCCACCAATATTTGTTCATTTCAACTGCGAATGACGGCTGCATATAGCAGTTGATCGCGCAGCCTTCGCAAGCTGGCAATTTTCCTTCGAGCGCAACAAGTTTTTGCACTTCGTCGGAATGGTAGAGATCAAATAAATTTCCTTCTATCGGAAAATCTTTCAGCCCTAAGTGATAGCAAGGCAAAACAAGCTTGTTTTCGGGAGAGATAACAATGGTTGTGCTGGCGGCTTTGCAAACGGGATTATCGACATGGTTTCCGCCGTCAAGTCGCAGCTGGACAAAGGCATCGTTGAGGTAAACATTCTTCTGCTTTCCCCACCAAGTTAGCTCGCTCAATGTTTCTTTGGAGAGATTCGAACCAACATTGTTGTATTCAAAAACAGGATTCAGGATCAAAATCAAATCATTTGGCAAACAAATCTCCTCCCACATTTGCCTTATTTTACCAACATTATCTTCAAAAACCGTAAAAATAATGTCCGGACGCTCGCCTAGTGATTTGGCAACGGCAATGGATTCCATCACTTTATCAAAGCACTTCACATTTCTTGATTTATCATGCTCATCACGATCATGTGAATCGAGTGAAAAATGGAGCATATCAACAAGTCCCCGTAGTTTTTCTGCTTGTTTGGGATAAAGAAGGCCATTGCTCGTCACGGTTGTGATCATGCCGTGGTCTTTGGCTTCTTTTAAAAGCAAATCAAGCTGCCTGTGCAGTAAAGGTTCGCCTCCGGTAAAGTCAATGACCTTAACGCCGAGTTTTTTCAAATCCCGTAAATTTTCTCTTAAATTTTCAACCGTAATGTAAGGCGAAGGCTTTTCCCAAATGTCACAAAAACTACATGATGCATTGCAGCGATAAGTTACGTAGTAATTGCAAAGGACTGGATGGGAAATCAAACGCATATCATCGGAGCATGTTGAGGAGACTTGTCAGTTTGTCTTTCAAATCTTTTCTGTCAACGATGAAATCAAGAAATCCGTGCTCAAGAACAAATTCTGCGCTTTGGAAGCCTTTCGGAAGATCTTTACCAATGGTTTCACGAATAACCCTCGGTCCCGCAAATCCAATCAATGCCTCAGGTTCGGAAATGTTGAAATCGCCGAGCATTGCATAAGAAGCCGTAACCCCACCCGTTGTTGGGTCTGTCAGCAATGATATATAAGGCACTTTTGCTTCGGAAAGCTGCGCCAGGCGCGCGGAAGTTTTTGCCATTTGCATTAATGAAAATCCTGCTTCCATCATACGCGCTCCACCCGATTTCGAAATCATCAGAAAAGGATGCTTATGCTCCAAAGCATAACTGATAGCACGCGCGATCTTTTCTCCAACAACAGATCCCATGGATCCGCCGATGAAATTGAAATCCATACAGGCAATGACAACGTCCAGACCGTTCATCTTTCCATGTCCGGTGCGAACGGCGTCTTTCAGCCCGGTTTTCTGCATTGTGGATTTAATCCGGTCGGGATAAGCTTTTGTATCAACAAAATGAAGCGGATCGCCGGAAGTCAGATTTTCATCCAGCTCTATAAATTCGTTATCGTCAAACAGCAGGTTGAAATATACATCAGAACCCACTTTTTCGTGATAATTGCAATGGGGGCAAGTGAAAGCATTCTGCTTATGTTCTCTGGTAGGCGTAATTTTCTTGCAATTAGGACACTGATACCACAACCCATCAGGAGCTTCACGCTTCATTTCGGTGGGTGTATTAATACCTTTCTCTTTCCGAATAAACCAGGACATATTATTACGTGAGTTAATACATAAAAACCTGAAAATCAGATTCTTAATTGCTTTTCATGATGAATATTGGCCTCAAAGATAGCAATAAATGTTGTGTATCGTAAAACGATATTTGGTGCCAACATGAATTGAGGCCGCGCTTTGGACTGCTTCTTGAACAATTTTGTCCTTAATTTGTTACTTAGTAAGCCATTATTAAGCGGACAAACCAGTCTGCTGCTCTCATTTTTGCTTTTCAATGACAACAACTTCTTCCCCCATAGTAATTATCGTTGGCACGAACCGGCCCAATTCGATGTCGCGCAAGATTGCTGAATATTATCAGGAGATATTAAATCACCTGAATGCGCCTAATGTGATCCTGGATCTCATTAATCTGCCTAACGACTTTACAGTTTCTGCGATGTATGAAAACAGCGGAAAAAACGAGCAGTTCAATAACCTCAAATCGTTGCTTGAACAGACAGACAAATTTGTCTTTATCGTTCCGGAATACAATGGTTCCTATCCTGGCGTGCTTAAAGCTTTCATTGACGGACTTCCTTATCCCAACAGCTTTACAAATAAGAAGGCTGCATTGGTTGGCCTGTCGTCTAATATGCAGGGCGCTGCGCTTGCATTAAGCCACCTTAATGACGTCTTCAGTTATCTAGGCATGAATACACTTGCATTGCGCGTCAAACTGGGGCAAATCCGGTCTAATTACAGTGACCGCGTGATGTCAAATGTTTTGTATAAAGAGTTACTGGAATTACAAGCTGGGCAAATGATCCACTTTTAATAAAAAAGGGGGCTTTCGCTCCCTTCTAATGACTTATTTCAACCAATGCTGCTCCATTTCGCTCGCCGGAATGGCCGGGCGTTTCCAGAGTTCCACATGGCTGCGGCGGAAGGCTGGTCCTTCAAGATCTGTGTATTTGACAAGCCCGTCTTTGAACGAGGCGATCATCAGTTCCAGTTTTCCAATTTCTTCGTTATTCCAATCGCTGTTTCCTTCAATGTTTGTAATGGGCAAAGGATTATATCCGTCAGAAACAATCTCATTGTCAAGAATCAAATCTATCGGGCCGGTTGGCGTACTTTCTTCTAATTCGCTTGTGTAAATAATTTCCTGATTGACCGGCTCAATAATCTCCTGCTTCGCTGGTGCAGCGGGCGCTGGAACGATTAGTCTGCCTTTCAACTCAATGCCCGGGATTGGTGATTCAATGCTGTCAAAGCCTGCTGCTACGATTGTAACACGCAATTTGTCGCCTAATGAATCATCTGTAATCGTTCCCAGTTTGAACATTCTTGCTTCTCCGCCAACCTGCGAAAGAACGTAACGCCAGATTTCGCGCTGCTCTTTCATCGTAGCCTCTTTTTTCTTGCTTGTCGCAAGTGTTACAAGGATACGTTTTGCACCACGAATGTCCCTGTCATTCAACAATGGAGAATCCAATGCTTCTTTTATCGCAAGCTGTGCACGGTCTGCGCCGGTCGCTTCTGATGTTCCCATCACAGACTGTCCAGCGTTTTTCAGCACTTTTTCAACGTCTTTAAAATCCGTGTTGATATTTCCGTTTGTCGTAATGATCTCAGAAATACTTTTCACAGCATTCAGAAGAATTCCATCCGCTTCCGCAAATGCCTGCGTCAGCGTCATGTCTTCGTAAAGCTCTTCCAGCTTATCATTCAACACCACCAGTACGGTGTCGCTGTATTCTTTCAGCTGCTCGATCCCTTCCAAAGCCTGCTCTTTCTTATCAAGGCCTTCCCAGGTGTAGGGCGCGGTTACAACGGCAACGGTCAGCTTGCCCATTTCCTTCGCGAGCTGCGCGATTACGGGAGCTGCGCCTGTTCCTGTTCCTCCACCCATACCAGCCGTGATAAACACCATTTGTGTTGATCCGCCGAGCAGGTTTTTAATTTCTTCTATTGTTTCGAGAGCGGCCTCTTTTCCCTTCGTAGCATCCGTTCCGGCTCCCAGTCCCTGCGTTAATGTCGCACCAAGCTGGATTTTCACCGGCACCGGACTATTGGCCAGGGCCTGACGGTCTGTGTTACAAACTGCGAATTCTACATCTTTGATTTTTCTTTCAAACATGTAGTTTACAGCATTACTTCCTCCGCCTCCTACTCCTATCACTTTTATGATCGCCGGCTCTTCCTGGCGTTCACCAGTAGGCTGATCTTTTATGATTTCATTAACAATGTAGTCCTGGTCTAAAGATTGCAACAAGCTTTTATTCATATTTTCCGAGGTTAACGCGTGTAACTGCTATGTTTTGTCAATAGTCGTCCAGACTATCATCTTTTTTACCAATAATGCTGTTGAAACTGTCCCAGAAAGTGCCATTTTTCTTCGCTGGCTCTTTCGTTATGGGTTTCGGTTTCTCTCTCTGTATAACTGTGCTCGTCGTATGAACAGAAGTTGGTTTGCAAATGGATCTAACCCTTGGATCAATGTTTCTCAGTCCAGCCCAGGCCAGACCAATCGCTGTGCTGTATGAAGAATTGCTTACTGCGTCCGCTTTGGCAGTTCTTTCCAGATTTTCAGGAAAACCTACGCGAACAGACAGGTTTGTAACTTTCTCA
The DNA here is from genome assembly GCF_979253085.1 of Dyadobacter sp. AC419. Classification (NCBI taxonomy): domain Bacteria; kingdom Pseudomonadati; phylum Bacteroidota; class Cytophagia; order Cytophagales; family Spirosomataceae; genus Dyadobacter; species Dyadobacter sp. AC419. Next base: position 163,178 of record NZ_CEEDCD010000024.1, read on the forward strand.
AAAAGCTTTTCTATTTCGTCAATATTTGCAGAACCTCCCGTAAGAACCAGTCCGCCAATCAGTTTGTCTAAATATCCTGATTTAATGATTTCTGCATAAACCATTGCAGCAATCTCTTTCAATCTTTCTTCAATGATTAAGGCAACATTCCTTTTCAAAACCTGCTTAGGCGCGCGTCCTGCAAGGAAATTGACAAATATCTCAATGTTAAGCGGAACGTCGTTGGCAATCGCAACGCCATATTCATGCTTCAATCTTTCCGCATTTTCAATCTGAATGCCGCATCCTGTTGCAAGATCATTGGTAATGTGGCGGCCACCGATCGGGAATGTGGCAATGTGACGGATAATGTTATCGTGATAAATGACAAGGTCGGTTGTATGATCACCAATGTCGACCAGCGCAATGCCGGCTTTCATTTCATTTTCATTCAAAACGGCAAGGCTCGTTGCGAGCGGCGCGAAGATCATTTTATCACATTTCAAATTCTGGTCCGCATCGGCCAGACTTTTGTTCGTGCGTAAAATGGATTGGCTGTTTGCAGAAACGATCAGAAAATTACCGCCCAATTTAATGCCAGTGCGGCCAACCGGCTCACGGACATTCATGGAATTATCAACCACAAATTCCATTGGCAAAACATGCAGCACATCGTAGTTAGGCTCAATTTTGGCGCGATACATATCATCAACCAACTGGTCCACGTCACGCTGCGTAACCTCCTCGCCTGACGAAGCCGACGGCCTGATGACGCCATCACTTTGCTTGCTAACTTTCACCTGCGTTCCGCCGAAGCTTACATTAACAACCGCAATGTCAAGATCTGAGCGGGATGAGGCTTCTGTCAGGGCCTCACGAATTGCACTTCCAACTTGTTTTATATTTTCAACTGCCCCGTTGACAACTGCACCCGAAGGCACCGGAACTTCGCTAAAACCCAATATCTCAATATTGCTTTTACGAGAACCTGACGCGGCTCCCTGTGCTGCAACCACGGTAATTTTCGTGCTCCCAATATCTACTCCTACTACAATTTTATCGTGTGCCATGCTGATGGTGAATTATTATTCACAAACTATTTGATCTTGATACTTAATACTAATTTTTTTATACCTGCTCCAGTCCTGGCTTAACACCTTATTATAGAACATTTTAAGCTTATTAAATTTGGCCTCATAATTTTCTGCGGTGCCAAATTCAATCCGCTGATCTCCGAGAACTGTCATAAGATAGATTTCACCATCTTTATCTGCATTCAGCTGTGCCACTTGCCGCTTTCCCAAAAGGATCTGCATTCAAAAACCTCAAAAACTCCATCATAGTGGCCCCTTTTACGGTTTTCAATGTTTCAGGTTCTTTAAAATAAGGCCCTGAAACGAGCAATGTCCTCGCACTGTAACTATCGGACAATGGAAAAAAAACGCCTTCATCACTGATATAGTATCCGGATGAATTGCGCATCTCACCATTTTCGGAAGTGTTGATCCATCTGGCCAAAGGCTTTTCCTGCTCAACTTCCACTACAACATTTCCTTTCAGGTCCCGATAAACCTGACATTTCCTGATAAGCTTGTTCCTGCGGACCCTGTCTTCAAGATCGTGCAAGGCAACATCACTTAACCTGCTTCCCAGCAACGGATCCGCGCCATTTTCGGTGACGAGCATCCGGACGTCCATTTGATTAAGGCAACCGCGTGCCTGAATCTCCTTGAATCGAAATTACGAGATTCGTACAGCGCTGATTACCAAGCTTACTTTCGGCCATGCCTATCCCTGCAATTGGCAAAATGAGCCACAAACTGCGTTTCAACAAAAGCCATGGATAGTCAAATTTACGTAACATCTTAGTAATATTAAAAATGCTTTGACTAATTATTCACAATTGAATTTTTGAGCAACTCCTTGATCGGTTCCACCAAAGTATCAATGTCTCCCGCCCCTATTGTGACCACAATATCCGTATTTAAATCAGCTAAAACGCTCAAAACTTTATCTTTAGCAATAACCTGCTTGTCCTGAGCAGTAACCTTTTCCATTAGCATTTGGGAAGTTACCCCTTCAATGGGCAACTCTCTGGCCGGATAAATTTCCAGCAGCAAAAGCCTGTCTGCCAGTGAAAGACTCTCTGAAAAACCGTCTGCAAAATCGCGTGTCCGTGAAAATAAATGGGGCTGAAAAACGGCCGTAATGTGCCGTCCTGGGTATAATCCCTTCACCGAGGAAAGAAATGCTTCGATCTCTGTCGGGTGGTGCGCATAGTCATCAATGTAAATGCAGCCATCTTCTTCAACCTGATATTCGAACCTGCGTTTCACACCGCCATAATTTTCAAGCGCTTCCTTAATTTTATCCTCGCTTACACCAATGTGCAAAGCCACTGCACTCGCCGCAATGGCATTTTCAATGTTATGATAGCCAGGAATTTTCATTGCAATCGCTTCGACTTTCCCATTGGGATGGATTAAATCAAACACAAAGCGGGCATTCGCGATCCGAATATTTTCTGAATGATAATCTCCTGTTTTCAAGGAATATGTGAAGACTTGCGCTTTCGTGGCAGCTGCTAATTCCAGTCCGTCGCGCATGAAAAGCACACCGTCGTCATCAATCTGGCTTACGTAATCCCTGAAAGATTCCAGCACAGCTTCGTGTGCGCCGTAAATATCCAAATGATCCGCGTCCGTAGAAGTAACGATCGCTATTTCCGGAAAAAGTGTTAAAAACGACCGGTCAAATTCATCTGCTTCGACCACACAAAAAACCTCTTCCAGATTATCTGTCGGCTCATTAAGCAGCAAGTTGGTGCCATAATTCTGCGTAATCCCGCCCAGAAAAGCCGTGCTGTTAACTTTTGCATGCCGCAAAATATGTGCAACCAATGACGACGTTGTCGTTTTTCCATGCGTCCCGGCAACGCCAATGGTCCTGAGATTTTTTGTTAACAAACCTAAAACTTGCGACCTTTTCAAAATCAGGAAATTATGGTCGCGGAAATAATGCATTTGCTTATGCTGCACAGGCACCGCCGGTGTGTAAATCACGAGCGTGTCCTCTGAATTTTTCAGAAAATCAGCTGGAATGCTTTCAATTTCGTCTTCAAGCGTAACCGGAATGCCTTCTTCCATTAGTTTTTGAACCAATGTTGTTGAGGTTTTATCATAACCCGCCACCGCAAATCCGTTTGCTGCAAACCACCTAGCCAATGCGCTCATTCCTATGCCGCCGATTCCAACAAAATATATGTATTTCCAATTTGTCATAGATGATGACATAAGATCTTATCCAGAGTTTATTTACTTGATTAATTTGAAAACTTCTGCTGCAATGTCGTCCGCAGCATTTGGCCTGGCGAGTTTTCGGATATTTGCTTTCAAACTTTCCTGTTTTTCAATGTCTTGCAAAAGCGCCAGCGCCTGTGCCACCAACTTTTCTCCCGTTTCAAAATCTTTGACCATTAATGCCGCATCTTGCTCCACCAACGTCAATGCATTCTTCGTTTGGTGATCCTCAGAAGCGGCCGGATACGGAACCAGAATGGAAGGCTTTGCAGCCAGACAAAGCTCCGAAACAGATAATGCGCCTGCCCGGGAAACGACCACATCTGCAACCGCATAAGCCAGATCCATTGTGTAAATGAATTCAAACGCCTTAACCTTCTCCGTTCCAAGGGTTGCAATGGTTTTTTTGGCTGTATCAATGTAGCTTTTTCCCGTTTGCCATAAAACCTGATAACCCGCTTCCAGCAATCGTTCAAGCCCTGCATTAATGCTCTCATTAATCGATCTTGCTCCCAAACTTCCGCCCATAACGAACAAAGTTTTCGCAGCGCCATCCAGACAAAACTCCACAAGCGCTTCCTTATTCCTTGCAGAAACGTCCACAATGTCGCTCCTGACCGGATTTCCTAACATTACAATTTTGTCTTTTGGAAAAAAAGCTTCCATGCCCGGATAGGCGACGCATATTTTTTTGGCTCTTTTAGCAAGCAGTTTATTCGTGATTCCAGCGTAAGAATTCTGCTCCTGGATCAATGTAGGAATTCCGGCCAATGAAGCCATCATTAGCAATGGTCCACTCGCAAATCCGCCTACGCCGACCGCAGCATCCGGCTTGAAATCATCGATAACTGCTTTTGCTTTTGCCAAACTGTTCACGAGCTTAAATGGCAAAAGCAGGTTATCAAGCGACAATTTTCGCTGAATGCCGGCAATGGGCAAGCCCACGATCTCGTAACCTGCACGCGGGACCTTTTCCATTTCCATTTTGCCCAAAGCACCTACAAAAAGAACTTCGAGGCTCGGATCTTTCTTTTGCAAGGCATTAGCAATTGCAATTGCGGGATAAATGTGCCCCCCGGTTCCTCCACCACTGATTACGACTCTTTTTGACATGCTAAATTCTTTTCTCTTCCACTGTTTCTCCGCGACTTACACTGAGGATCATCCCCATGGCAATTCCGGTAAAGAGCAAAGACGTTCCGCCCTGACTGAAAAATGGCAATGTTTGTCCCGTCACCGGCACCAGGCCGACGGTTACCGCCATGGCCGAAAATGCCTGGCTGACGACAATGAATGTTAACCCGGCCGAAAGCAGTCCGCCGAACGGCCTTTTAGTCGCCTCAATGGCTTTTAAGCCTCTGTATAAAAGAATGAGATAAAGGACGATCAGGATTGTGCCGCCTAATGTGCCGTATTCTTCAACGGTTACGGCAAAAATGAAATCTTTTTGTGGCTCAGGAAGAAACCGGCGCTGACGGCTTTTTGCAACGCCTTCACCGTAAAGTCCGCCCCTGGCCATGGCCATGTAGGATTGCTGAGATTGATAAACCACAATGTCTTTGTCAAAGAAAGCGGAAATCCTGTTTTGAGCTGTGCCTGATCTTTGGGTAGAATTAAGCAGAATGGCAATGGTCGCGAAAAATACAAGCCCCAGCGCCGTGAAAAATAGATAATGCAACGGGACTTTCCCTACAAACATCAACAGGAAGCATATGCCGGCCAGCATGACGGCCGTAGAAACATTACTTGTAAAAATCAATCCGCAAACGATCCCGACCAATGCCAGCGGCTCCGTAAAAAGTTCGCGCGTGTTCCAGCCGCCCTTAATGTGCCTTGCAAGGATCAGCGACAAATGTGCTATCAATGCAACTTTGGCCCATTCCGAAGGCTGAAAACGCTGCCCGATCACAGGAATCTCAATCCAACGCGCAGCGTCGTTCACCGAAGTCCCGAAAAACATGGTAAAAATCAACAGCAATATGGAGCTCCATACTGCGAGCCGCGTGACGTAAACAAACTTGATATAAGGAATGCGATGGACGAAATACATGACCATCAGCGACAAAAAGCAAAGTAGAACGTGTTTGTAAAGATAATATTCGGTGTTACCGTCCATTTGGCTGTACGCATCTTTCACACTCGCGCTATAAACCACCACAATGCTCCACATGAGCATTCCAATGCAAATGCCCCAAATCCAAGGATCGCCCTTGAGATTTTTGCTAAACCATGCCTGCGTGTCTTCTCTTGATTTTAACAAGAAATCCATATTAGTGACCGGAGTAATGATTGATTATTTTTGAATGGAAAGATTTCTGACTGCTGCTTTGAATTTTTCGCCCCGGTCTTCATAGTTTTTGAATAAATCAAAACTTGCGCAGGCCGGCGAAAGAAGCACTATATCACCTGGGATACTCCATTCTTGCGCTTTGTTAACCGCATCCTGAACGTCTTGGGTGGTATATATTTGAGGGACGATTTCAGAAAAGTAGTGCTCCAGCTTCTCTGTATCTTTACTTAAAACTATTAAACCTTTCACTTTATTACGCACCAGCGATTCTATCTGGCTATAATCATTGCCTTTGTCCACGCCACCTGCGATCAAAACCACAGGCTGATCAAAGCTTCCCAGGGCATAAAAAACCGAATCAACATTAGTCGCCTTGGAGTCATTAATGTAAGTAACATTGTCAATCACCGCCACTTGTTCGAGCCGATGCGGAGCGTTTGTGAATGACTTTAATCCGTTACTGATCTTTTCCGTGTCAATGCCAACGAGTTGCGCTACTGCTATGGATGCCAATGCATTAATCGCATTATGCGGGCCTTTTATCGGCAACTGATCAAACTGCTGTTCAAAAACATTTGCTGCAACATGAGAAACCAGTTTATTGTCATTCAAATAAGCACCATTGGCGGGTCTTTCTTGAAGGGAAATGCTTGTTTTTTGTGACAAAACATTCCTTTTTGAAAGCTCAGAAATGATCACTTCACTATCCTCAAAAAAGATAAAATGATCAGTCTCGGTCTGGTTTCTTATGATATTAAATTTGGAGTCAATGTAGTTCTGGAAATTGTAAGCATAACGATCCAGGTGATCCGGCGTAATGTTCAGTAAAACGGCAATGTTAGGGTGGAAATCAATGATGTTATCCAGCTGAAAACTGCTTATCTCCAGCACATAATAATCAAATTGCTTTTCCGCAACCTGCCAGGCAAAGCTGTCGCCAATGTTCCCGGCCAAGCCAACATTTAACCCCGCGTTTTTGAGCAGGTGATAAGTAAGAAGTGTCGTGGTTGTTTTGCCGTTGCTGCCTGTTATGGCGATTATTTTGGCATCGGTGTATCGCGAAGCGAATTCAATTTCTGAGATAACGGGAATGCCTTTATCTTTTAATGCAACGATCAGCGCGACTGTGTCGGGAATTCCGGGGCTTTTGATGACAAGCTCACCGTCTAAAATCCTTTCCTCCGAATGTGCTCCTTGTTCAAAAGGGATATTTTCACGGTTGAGAATGTCAATGTACTTTTGATTTAACTGGCCCCGATCTGATAGGAAAACATCAAAACCTTTGGATTTGGCTAGGATTGCAGCACCTGTTCCGCTTTCTCCTCCACCCAAAATAACGACCTTTTTTTGCACAAGACTTCTTTTAAACGTTGAACAAACAGCACTGAACACGAAGGTAAATCTTTTCCAGAAAAAGTTTTGCGTCTTGAATTAATAACTGCAATAAAAAACGAGACACATCAAATGTGCCTCGTTTGCCTGTTTTTATATACAAAAGCCTATTCTTTCGGTGCGAGCGACTCGGAAATTCTCAGCCTGTTGGCAAGCTTCACGATCATGAAAATAACCCATGCGATAATGATAAACTGAATCATAACCTGAATGAAATTGCCATATTTAATAGCGACTTCCGGCGTTTTTCCGACCGCTTCTTTCAGCACAATTTTGAGCTGCGTAAAGTCCACGCCACCAATCAGCAGACCCAGAACTGGGTTGATAATGTCTTCAACGAGCGATGTGGTGATTTTTCCAAATGACGCACCGATAACAACACCGACGGCCAGATCGAGGACATTTCCTTTTGCAATAAACGTTTTGAATTCCTGAAGCATAACAAGTTGAGGTTAGTTTGAGATATTAAAATGAATACAAAAATCCGATACTTAGGGCCTGGGCAAACTGCACTTTATCACTCTGGTCATTGTCATAAACCATTATAGCGCCGAGATTAACGTTGACATATTTATTGATCTTCGCCGTTAGCATTGCGTCCAGGCGGTTGTCGATGTTGCCGGGATTTTTAAAGCTTGAAAACATTAAATATCTGAATTTCAAGTTAATGTCTTTTGCAATGTCCTTATCGAAATTCGCAACGATCTGGATTAATGCCGCTTCTGTCCTGATCCTTTTTCCAATGGGCACGCCGTAATTTTTTTGGTCAGGCGTGTTGACATACAGATCCTTATCCACGACGATTGTCTGCCGCAATGCGCCGGGAGCTATGTCAATAAAGAAATAAGACACGGGACGATATTCTATACCGATCGCTTCGGTTATGTAAGCCGGCGAAAGAATGCCTGAAACCTTTCTTTTTACGTCCGCGGAGTCGGGAGCCGAGGAATAGTTGTAGCCTGCTCCGAACTGAGATAAGAAGTTGATGTTGGCAAAAACACTCCATTTGGCGCCAATGGAACGGTTATACTTGGTGTCGAAGAAAATCCGGTCTACGTTTTTCCGGCTTTGCTGGCCTTTGTTCCGAACAATCCCGTATTGAGATTGAAAGTCATTACGCCAGGCATTCTTGCCTTTGATCTTCTCATTGAGCGCATTGAAAACAAACCTAATGCAACGGAGTTTACGCCGCCACCCGTCCAGTTTGAGCTAAAGATCCCTGATTAAGATTGGCACCAAATTCAATTTTTTTCCAGGTTGTATCTCCCGGAGCTTTCAAAATGCCCGCATTGATGGAGTTGCTAAGATCAACTTTTTGAGCAAAAGTGTGAAATGTTGTTGTTACGAGAAGGCAGATAATAAAGAGGTTACGTCGAAGTTTTCCGCTCATTTCTGATGGTTTTAGTGAATGGAATGGTTGAGGTTCACTTTTTCAGGTAGAAGAGGGCTTGCCGGTGTAAGTAATCAATAGTTTGCCATATTTCATAGCTATTTGCGGAATTTAGCCAAATACGCAATTTCCTGATAAGCTTTTCTCAGCTTCTTCCGCGAACGCATTAGCCTCATTTTCACGGCACTTTCGGTCAATTGCACAGCAATTGCAATGTATCGAATGCTCCGGTCATCCATATACTTCATGTACAATAATGCCTTTTCTTCGGGATTAAGGCGCTCGCAGCGCGAGTCTTAATGTTCTGGCATTGACCTCTTCCATCCCGAACATTTCGTCGAGGTCCATGTGCTCAATGGTGTCAGCGCTTTCTTTGTGGATGGTAATGATCTTTTTCTTTTTTGGACCGGATCAGGTCCATGCAATGGTTGTAGGTTACAGAGAAAAGCCATGTGGAGAATTTGGCGTCTGTCTTAAATGTATCAAGCTTGTTGACCAGTTTAAGAAAAATATCGTGGGTAACGTCTTCGGCTATGCCTGCGTCACGCGTGATGGAAAAGCATTTCTGAAAAACTTTGAAGGAGTATCGGTCGTAAAGTATCTCGAAATATCGGTTTTCGCCAGTTTGTAAAAAGCGCTTAACTAATTCCTCGTCGGTACAATTATGCCATGCACAATCAGCAAATGCTTCAATCATCTTAATTCAAAAGTCACTTATAATGTGTGTCCAAAAAATTAACGGATAAGTCAATTTTTTGTAAATATTAAAAAACAACGCCTGGTATACAAATAGATACCAGGCGTTGTCGAGATTATTTTATGAAAAGGGCTTTTTAAGCGCCTATCGCAACTCTTTTGAAAGATTTAACCGTTAATCCCTTAGCGGTTTTCTCTAACAACTGACGAATTGTCAATGAAGAATCCTTTACGAATTCCTGATTAAGCAATGTGTTGTCTTTGTAGAATTTCTGCAATTTACCTTGTGCAATTTTCTTAAGCATTGCTTCTGGCTTGCCTTCTGCTCTTGCTTGTTCTTTACCCACTTCGATCTCACGCTCTACTGTTGCAGAATCCACTTCGTCTTTATCCAAAGCGATTGGCTTCATGGCTGCAATCTGCATAGCAACGTCTTTTCCAAGCTCATTGACATCTGTTCCGTTAACACCTTCGAACGCTACAAGAACGCCCAATTTGCCATTGGAGTGGATGTAAGGAACAACCTGGTCAGCAGTTACATTTTCGTAAGCAGTGATTTCAAGTTTCTCACCCAATTTACCAACAAGGTCAACAATGTGCTCGCTTACAGGACGGCCGTCAGCCAATGTTGCAGCTAGCAAAGTTTCTTTATCAGCAATGTTATCTGCTACTGCTTTGTCCAAAATGCTTTTTGCCAGATTTTTGAAATCTTCAACATTAGAAACAGGCTCAGTTTCGCAAGCAAGTGCGATCAGTTTGCCGTTTGTTCCGTCTGCACTGATTTCTACAACCACTGTGCCTTCTGAAACTGCATTGTCAGCGCGTTTTGCTGCAACTTTTTGTCCTTGTTTACGAAGAATATCAACGGCTTTGTCAAAATCACCATCAGCTTCCTGAAGTGCTTTTTTACAATCCATCATGCCCGCGCCAGTCATTTGGCGGAGTTTGTTTACATCTTGTGCGGTAATTGCCATGATTTATTTTAGTATTGATTATTACTGATTTGAATGGAAACGGCCGTTACGATCAAATGATGAAATCATTAAGAAATCCGGTTCCAGTTGAATTTTAAAAAACTGTAGCCCATAGCAATTAGGCTATGGGCTACTTTATCTGTTCAGACAGGAAAGGTCAGAAACCTATTCCATATCGCCCTGATTACTCTTCGCTTTCAGCAGCGCTTGGCTCTGCGGCAACTTCGGCACGTGGCGCAGCAGGAGCTGCTTCTTCGTTACCTTTGTCAACCTGACGCTTCGCTTCTTCTTCCTCTACAAGGCGCTGATCGTCTTTATCTTGTTTGCGTTCCATCAAACCTTCTTCGATTGCTTTTCCGATCGCCAATGTGATCAATGAGATTGCTTTGTAAGCATCGTCATTGCTTGGAATTGGGAAATCAACTAATTCAGGGTTTGAGTTGGTGTCGCAGATTGCAAAAATGGGGATGTTCAATCTTTTTGCTTCTGAAACTGCAATGTGCTCGCGTTTTACATCAACGATGAAAAGGGCAGCAGGAAGACGTGTTAAATCAGCTACACCACCTAACACTCTTTCCAATTTATCCTTTTCACGTGTAAGCATCAGGCGTTCTCTCTTCGCTATATTGCTAACCGTGGTTTCGTCTTTAAGCATCTTCTCAAAGAGTCTGCATTTTTTTCAAAGACTTGCGAATTGTGCCGAAGTTTGTAAGCATACCACCCAACCAGCGATCAGTTACGTAAGGCATTTTAAGGCGTTTCGCCTCTTCCGTTACGATTTCCTGCGCTTGTTTTTTAGTAGCAACAAACATGATCTTACGTCCTGAACGAACGATTTGTTTCAAAGCTGCTTCTGCTTGATCGATGCAGCTCAAAGTTTTGTTCAGGTCAATGATGTGGATCCCGTTCTTCTCCATGAAGATGTATGGAGCCATACGTGGATCCCACTTGCGGGTAAGGTGACCAAAGTGTACACCTGCATCCAATAGTTCTTTATATTCTATTTGTGCCATTACAGATTAATGTTTTGAAAAAATGTCTTAATAAAATTACGCAGCACAGCACATCGGGCACGATAAGTACTGTCTGGACATTTGAATATTAACGTTTCGAGAATTGGAATCTCTTACGAGCCTTAGCGCGACCGTATTTCTTACGTTCAACCATACGAGGGTCACGAGTAAGGAATCCTTCTTTTTTCAACGCGCCACGGAATTCTCCGTTGTATTCGCAAAGTGCACGTGAAACAGCCATACGGATTGCTTCCGCCTGTCCTGAAATTCCACCGCCTCTTACATTTACTTTAAGATCATAACCATTGCCTCCGCTGATCACAGCAAAAGGCTGCTGAAGAACGATTTGGTGCACTTCAAAAGGAAAATATTCCTTGTAATCGCGTCCGTTAACCTTAATATCTCCTTTTCCTGGCGTCATATAAATACGGGCCACGGCTGTTTTTCTTCTACCTATTGTGTTGATAACTTCCATGAATTACAACTGGATTTCTTTTGGTTGCTGCGCGCTGTGCGGATGTTCCGGCTTAGCGTAAACAAACAGATTAGTAAACAAACGACGTCCCAAACGATTCTTTGGAAGCATGCCTCTTACGGCTTTCTCGATTACACGCTCTGGGTGTTTTTCGAGCAACTCACGGGGAGTCTGAAAACGCTGACCTCCTGGATATCCGGTGTGACGAACATAAATTTTGTCCGACATCTTCTTTCCTGTCAACTTAATTTTATCGGCGTTGATAATGATAACATTATCACCACAGTCCACATGAGGAGTGTAGCTTGCTTTGTGTTTGCCTCTGATAATTTTAGCAACTTCACTAGCCAAACGGCCTAAAATTGCATCCTGAGCATCCACAACAACCCACTCCTTGTTCACTGTGTTTTTGTTCGCCGAGATGGTTTTGTAGCTTAACGTATCCACGATTAACAAAAATTTAATTGATTTTCAATAAATTACACTGTAACAAGACAGTCCCATCGCAAAATGGGAGTGCAAATATAGAGTTTAACAAATTGAATAACAAGTATGTTTGTGAAATTTCACGCCGCTGCGGGGAATCAGCGCGTATTTGCATTTTCTTAATGCTTATTGAAACAAAGGAAAACTAACCGCCGCATACGGCATGCCATAATTTTGCGAAAAGCGTCGCTGATTGTTGTCGAGGAAAACTTTGCTGTCGTCCTTGTTCCTGGTGCGATAAGCAATGTGGCCATATAAATAGCCAACCTTAACGCCAATCCATCTGCTGAGATAGAACCTTGCATAGGCTTCGGACTGTCCATTGTAATTTTCCAGAAACAATGGTGCCGCATTGAAGATTACGGGTGAAGTCGTCAGCCATTTATTGTAATTAGTCGCTCCCGTGCCCGGCGTATTCGTCGCTTTTTCATAGTAACCGCTTCGTTTTGACCCGAAAGACGCTCCTATCAAATCCGTATTAACGCCCAGATCAATTTTCCAGAAATGGAGATTTGCACCGATTACAAAACTCAAACCATTGGCGGAAACTTTGCCATATTCAAGATAATCCTGCGGGGAATCGGTTTTGGTGTAAAGATTTGTGCGATCTGCGTAATAGCCCCATGCCCTGATGCCCAGCCCGAAACGGAACCACGGCACACGGTTCAAGCTCACTTGTTCATAATATAATACAGAGGGCGCCCATGACTTGTCATTGCTAAAACCACTTCCTACATCAATGACGGCGCTTGCCTGAGATTGGGTTTGACAATGACCTTTTAATGTTGCTAACAGGATTACCGCAACTACAAACGGGTAAAGAAGTTTCATTCGAAGCATTTTAATGTTTTTAGTGTGAGAAATTGATTTAAAAGTCAACTTCGGCAAAGATAGTTACGGCTTCCGAAGAATTGCGATATTGCAACGCTCCCAAACCTGTTTCATTGAGATTTAACATTTGCCCTATGAAAAACGAATTGACCAAAAGATCCTTTTCAGCATTTCTGGGCCTTTTCCTGGCTGTCTCTATGTTTTGTAAAAGCATTGCGCAGGAATCAGAAACATTAGCATTCCGGCCACTTTTTAATGGTAAAAATCTGAATGGCTGGGTCGATGTGAACACTTCGAAGGAAACCTGGAAGGTGAAAAACGGGACGCTCATTTGTTCAGGAAAACCAATTGGCGTCATGCGGTCGGACCGGCAATATGAAAACTTCATTTTGGAAGTGGAATGGAAGCATATGGAAGCGGGTGGGAATTCGGGCATCTTTATATGGAGTGAAGGCACGCCGCAGGAAAACGATCCGCTAACCAAAGCCATTGAAGTGCAAATGCTCGAACTCGATTACGCGAGACAGCATAATGCAACGGAAGATTACGTGCATGGCGAGCTTTTCCCGACCATGGGCATGACGGCCATTCCAGATAATCCACGCGGAATCCGAAGCAAATCCATTGAAAAACGCGCCAAAGGAAAGGGCGAATGGAATAAATATGTCGTCGTGTGCGTGGATGGAACGGTTAAGCTCTCCGTTAATGGCAAGTTTGTGAACGGATTGCGCAACTCTGAAAGAAAAAGAGGCTACATCTGTCTCGAAGCCGAAGGCGCTGAAATCCATTTCCGTAACCTGCGCATTATGGAATTGCCAGATGGCGTAACCAGTGCAGCGCAAACTGCACCGCTCGTTAACTGATTTGCGAAATTAACTTTATGCCATATATTAGGGCAGTTATAACGTTTTCTGCATGAAAATCTCCTTTGTTGGTTCCGGAAATGTGGCCTGGCATCTTGCCCAGGCCTTTGAAGATGCCGGTCATTGGATTTGCGAAGTTTACAGCCGCGACACACAAAAAGCCCGTCAACTGGCTTCCTCCCTTTACGACACAAACATTCAGCCCGACCTTAATTTCTCAGACAGCGAAGCAGATGTGATCGTTATCGCTGTTTCTGACGATGCATTGGAAAGTGTGATCGAACGAATTGTGCTCCCCGAAGGCGTTATCCTTGTCCACACGTCAGGAACCAGATCTTTGGCTGAATTTCAAAATCTGGTTGAGATTTACAGCGACGTTTATGTGCACACCGGCGTATTTTATCCACTTCAGACTTTTACCAAAGGCATTGAAATGGATTATAAAGAGCTGCCTTTCTGCATTGAATCTAAAACAGAACTCATTGAAAATAAGCTCATTCAACTTGCACAAAGTGTTAGTGACAATGTAAGCCGCATGGATTCCGATGAACGCTTCATTCTGCATGTGGCGGCGGTTTTCGCGAGTAACTTTACCAATTATATGCTAACCGTTTCGCAAAATATGCTGGAGCGCGAACAGCTGAACTTCGATTTGCTGAAACCGCTCATTCAAACCACTATTTACAAAGCGCTTGTCTCAAATGATCCTGCACTTGGCCAAACGGGCCCCGCGCGCCGCGGCGACTGGAAAACGACCAACCGGCATTTGGAATATCTGCAGGAAACCAATGAGGACTGGACAGAAATTTACAGGCTGATGACCGACAAGATCCGCAACTTCTATATTTCAAAATAATAGAAACCGGCGCTGTCTCCTGAAAAGTTAGGCTATATTTGCGCACTTCATTATTTTGAATTTCATGGATCCAGCATTAATTGACCGCTTTAAACGCATAACCACATTCATTTTTGACATTGACGGCGTCATGACAGACGGCAGCGTGATCGCTCTGGAATCAGGCGAGCAACCGCGAAGTTTTAATGTGAAAGACGGTTATGGCATCAATCGTGCTATAAAAATGGGTTACCGAGTTGCGATCATTTCAGCACAAAATCAAATGGGCGTTCGCAAAAGGCTTGAATATCTGGGCGTAAGCGACATTTTCATCGGAACTTCACCCGACGGAAAGCTGCCGATCTTTAAAAAATATCTTGCAGAAACCAATCTGACCGAAGATGAAATCGTTTTTATGGGCGACGACTTGCCTGATTACGAAGTCATGAAAACCAATGTGCTGAGCGCTTGCCCGGCAGATTCGGTGGATGAAATTCTTGCATTATCAGATTACATTTCTCCAAAAAACGGCGGCCACGGCGCTGTCCGCGACCTGATCGAGCAGGTTATGAAAGTTCAGGGCAAATGGATGGCTTGGTTTCAATAATCGGTCAAAAGAAATCGAGCTTAGCATAAGTGGAAAAAAAGCGTTACTTCCCAAACCTCAACGGAATCCGGTGCATTGCTGCCCTACTGGTTGTTTTTCATCATTTGGAACAAGCAAAGCATGCTTTGGGAATTGCCAATCTTTACGAACTTCCGATCATTCAGCATGCAGGCCGGCTCGGCGTCGGGCTTTTCTTCGTATTAAGCGGTTTTCTGATCACTTATTTATTGCTTGAAGAGCGCGGTCGTTTTGGGGATGTGGACGCGAAAAAGTTTTATCTGCGAAGGGTTTTTAGAATATGGCCCATTTACTTTCTCATCATTGGACTTTCGTTTTTCGTTTTCCCACACATTGAGCTGTTAAATTATCCCGGAACGGACGAAAAGTTGTCTGTGCATGCAGCTGAGCGGCTTACATTGCTGTTATTGGTTTTACCAAACTTCGCATTTGTGCTTTATGATCTGCCTTATTGGTGTGCACAAACCTGGTCTATTGGCGTTGAAGAGCAGTTTTATTATTTGTGGCCGTGGCTGATCAAATATCCGAAAAAGCGCATTCCTATTATTTTGCTTTTCCTGGGCATCACCGCTGCCATTTTGTTCATCGGTCTGCATTATGTCAATGTTGACGAGGGTACCAAAAGCACCATGATTTCCACGTTTTTAGGCCAATTCAGAATTCAGACGATGGCGCTGGGCGGGTTATGCGCGTGGCTCGTTTACAATGAAAAAACGCAGATCCTGCAAGTCATTTTCCGGAAAGATCTCCAAATTGTCGTTTACACATTGCTTGCGGCATTGTTCCTGTCAGGCATTCACGTTTATGGCTTTCTGGAAATCTACGCACTTTTCTTTGCCTTTTTTATCCTGAATGTGTCGTGCAACCCCAACACGGTCATCAGCTTAAATAATGCGGTTATGAATCACCTGGGAAAAATTTCTTACGGACTCTACATTTACCACGTGTTCGTCATTGTGCTTATTATCAATGTATTGAACAAATATTTACCCGACTGGAATGGAACATCTTATCACATTGGCTTATATGTGATCACATTCGTAGGTTCGGTTGCCGTGGCTTCGCTTTCCTTTTCCTACTTCGAAAAACCGTTGCTGGCTTACAAAGACAAGCGTTTCGGGAGATAATGTTAGTTTGTGTCCGGCAATTCAGACATGGTGTAGAATTTCAGGTTTTGCCGCTTCGCCTCTTTTAATATTTGCTCCAAAAAACGCACATCAAATCCATATTCACCGTTTTTCGGCTTTCCATACAATGGTTCATGGCCAAAAAGCATGATTGCCGTATTGGAGCTTTTCGCTTTTGCTAATGCATTCGTCATGGATTCCGGCGCTAATTGCGCATCTTCATCAATAAGCAATGCATCTACAATGCGCTCATTATCAAAATCATAATAAATCCAGGGCATAAGCCGGGGGCAAGCTCATACAATTGAAAGCCTTTGTACTTGCGTTTTGAAATGGCAACGTCACGCAGGATTTTGAAGCCGCTTGCCAATAAAACCGAATCGACCTGCTCATTGTGATTCCCGCCCGGATGCGCGTAGGATGTGGGTTTAAATCCCGCTTTGGCCATGTGCAACAGTCCAGGCGTCAATTCAATTTCCTTATATTTTTCAGGACCCGCAGCGATCAGTTCGGTTGATTTGCCATGAATGGTTCCGTGAAAACCAATTTCGTGGCCATCGCTTTGCAGCTGTTTCAGTTTAGCAATTTCATCGGCTGTAAGACTATCCGGACAAGTGATGAAGAATGTGACTTTTGCGCCGTATTGCTGAAACATGGGCCTTAATGCAAACCATTCGTCTATAAAATGATCATCAAAAGAAATGGCAACGCCCGCTTTTTCACTTGTTTCTGAATCCGGCAGACATTGCATCATTGACACGCCAATAAGCAGGAAAATGCATTTTGGAATGAAATTACGCACTAATGTCTCAGCTGAATGTTTCAATACTTACCGGATGAAATGTTATTTTCGCTAAATTAATCACACAAAATGAAAATCCTCCACACCGCTGACTGGCACATTGGCAAAAAGCTCGACAATTACTCAAGGCTCGAAGAACAACGACTTGTCTTGCAGGAAATCTGTGAAATTGCAGAACACGAAAACGTCGATGCCGTTGTTGTAGCGGGTGATCTGTTTGATAATTTTAATCCATCTTCCGAAGCTACTGAGCTTTTATACAGCACGTTACATCGACTTTCGGCGAACGGAAGCCGGGCGGTCATAGCCATTGCCGGAAATCACGATTCTCCGGAGCGCATTCAGGTTCCGGATGCATTGGCGAAAGTTTGCGGAATTGTTTTCGTTGGTTTTCCCAATACAGAAATCTCGCAATTCTGCACGCAAGCCAAAGTTGACATGCTGCGGACGGCAAAAGGATTTATAGAAATCGAGCTTCCGAATTCAACTTTCCCGCTCCGGATTTTACACACGCCTTATGCCAATGAACAGCGGCTTAAGACATTCCTCGGCGTCGAGGATTCAGAAGAAGCGCTTCGCATTCATTTGCAAAAACATTGGCAAGAGCTCGCTGACGCATATTTGGACGACAAAGGGTTTAACCTGTTGATGGCGCATTTATTTGTGATGAAAAAAGGTGAGCCCGTTACGGAAGAGCCAGAAGAAGAACGACCGATCCTGCATATAGGCGGCGCACAGGCCATTTACACTGAGAATTTCCCCAGCAAAGTCCATTACATTGCGCTCGGACATTTGCATCGTTATCACGTTGTTGACAAAAGTCCGGCACCCTCAATTTATTCAAGCAGTCCGCTGGCGTACAGCTTTTCCGAGTCTAATCAGAGCAAATATGTGGTTTTGATTGAGGCAGAAGCTGGAAAGTTGGTTTCTTATCGCCCGATTGAATTGATGAAAGGCAAAAAGCTGCGCAGAAAGAGCTTTGATAACATTGATAATGCAATTGCATGGCTCGGCGAGCACAGCGAAGATTTGATAGAGCTGACGATCATTTCAGACAATTATCTTGAAGCCGCAGATAAAAAACGGCTGAACGAAGCGCATTCAGGCATTATCCAGATCATTCCCCAAATCAAAAAGAGTGAGCTTGCAACCACAACCTCTGAAATCGACCTTTCGCTAAGCATGGAAAAGCTTTTCCAGGAATATTTCAAAACCAAAAACAAAGGCCAGGAACCCTCAGACGGCCTAATGCAAGTTTTTCGGGAGGTTTTAGGGACGGAAGAGGAAGGTTAGGTTGTCAAAAACGACCTTTTCCATTGGTAATTGCCTGTTCAATTCTTTGCTTGATCTTTGATAATGGCAGTTTTACTCTCAATTTAGGCGGATCCATGTCGGGATCAATGTCTTCAAAATAAGACAATGATTTCAATGCGATTACTGCATTCATATGAGGATATTTTATCTCGAAAAACCGGATCATTTCATTCAAACTGAAATGTTCGAGCAGGAAATAGATGTCCACAAAGTCCTTTAATCGCTTGCCGGAGTTGATAATCAATCACTTCATCAGTGTCGAAAGGCTCATTGGTGAAGAGATCAATATCAATTGAGTTCCGATGTCCGATCTGCAAGGCAAGTGAAGTTCCTCCAACTAAATAAAACTTACTAAGTTCAGGAATAGCCTGGATTTGCTGAATCAGACGGAATGTTTCAGGATCAATTATAAATGGATCTTTATATAACATTTACAAAATCCGAGTTGATAAATAATCTGGAAAAGCGCTTGTCTTTTTCCTCCATTTGCGAAGACCATTCAATGGTTTCCAAAATTTGGCTTTTTGAATAGAATTGGATCATTTCCCGCCAGTTGTCCAGAGTCCCACGTTCCAGGATTCGCTCAATGACGATCTTATAGGACCTTTTAAAGTCAAAATTTTCATAGTCAAACTCCCAAAGCAATCTTGAAGGAATATTAGGCTTGTCAGGTTTCTGCATAATCTAATGTTAAGGCCTATGTAAATTTACTGGAATCCAGTTAACAGGCAACGGCACGATTTCAAGTAACAAAAAAGCGACAAGCAATCCTCAGACCACTTGTCGCTTTTTTAAAATATTTAACTGCTTAGCTTGCTCTTCTTAGCTTGGCTTCGATGGTTTGTTGTGTATGTGGAACGATCCTTAATCTTTCTTTTGGGATAAGTTTTCCTGTGTCGATGCAGATGCCGTATGTGCCGTTTTTGATGCGAACCAATGCATTTTCCAATTGAATTGAATATTTCTGCAATCTGGCTGCCAGCTGGCTTAGGTTTTCACGCTCGCTTGCGTCAGCGCCGTCTTCTACAAGTTTGGCAGAGCCGGCTGTAATGTCCGTTCCGCTGTCATTTTTTTTACTTAAACCCCCTTTGATATAATTAAGCTCACTCATTGTCGCTTCCAATTTTCCACGAATGAGTTCTTCAAATTCCCTAAGTTCTTCCTCTGAATATCTTGTGCGTTCTTCTTGCATAATCTTAATTGATTTGTAAATCTATATTAAGGAGCGTTTCAAAGTACAAAAGTACTAGTATTCTGCCTATTTTGGAATATTTTAATACAACAAGCTTCCGCTCAAAAAAATTTAACTTAGGGTGACATCAGGCACCTTAACCCAACAAAGCCACTACCCGGAACAGGAAATGGCTTTGTCTCTTTAATGATCTGCTTACTTGTAAAGCACTGACTTTACTGCTTCAACAACACGCTTAACACTTGGCAAGATCTCCTCGATCAATGTTGGTGCATATGGAAGCGGCACATCGCGGTTTGTAACACGGATCACCGGTGCATCCATATAGTCAAATGCATGACGCTGAATGTGATATGTAATTTCTGTTGAAATGGAAGCAAGCGGCCAGGCCTCTTCTACAACCACGCAACGGTTTGTTTTCTTAACGGATTCAATAACAGCTGGATAGTCGATCGGACGGACTGTTCTCAAATCCACAACTTCCACATCGATGCCTTCTTTTTCCAATTGCAGAACGGCCGGCATAACCACCCGCGGAATCATTTTACCAAAAGAAACAATGGTAACATCTTTTCCCTGACGCTTCACATCTGCTTTGCCCAATGGAATCAGATATTCTTCCTCAGGAACCTGCATTTTGTCTCCGTACATCACCTCCGATTCCATGAAAATAACCGGGTTATTGTCACGGATAGATGATTTCAGAAGGCCTTTTGCATCATATGGATTGGAAGGAACAACCACTTTCAGACCAGGCGTGTTGGCAAACCAGTTCTCGAAGTTTTGAGAATGCTGTGCACCAAGCTGTCCTGCATTCCCAGTGGGTCCGCGAAAAACGATCGGACAGCCATATTGTCCGCCAGACATTGAAAGAATCTTGGCAGCGCTGTTAATGATCTGATCAATTGCAACCAGAGAAAAGTTGAAAGTCATGAATTCAACGATCGGGCGAAGTCCGTTTCCGGCTGCTCCTACCGCGATCCCCGCAAAGCCAAGCTCTGCAATTGGCGTATCGATTACGCGCTCGGGACCGAATTCGTCCAACATTCCCTGACTTGCTTTATAGGCGCCGTTGTATTCTGCAACTTCCTCTCCCATTAGAAAAATACTCTTGTCAAGGCGCATCTCTTCCGACATGGCGTCGCGAATGGCATCTCTGAATGCTAATTCTTTCATTCGTAATGTTATAATATTTAATTCTTAGAAGGAAACCATCGCTTGTCCATGCTATTTCGTGGATTTACGGTAAACGGTTACATTAAAAGACGTTTTGTATACTTATTTCAAAATGATCTGGTAAAATTAGAGAAAGGAGGCCAATTCTCAAATGCTTTACCTGAACTATTCTTCACACCGGAATCACATCCACTTCCACAGAAAGCGTATGTTTTCCATAACTGAAAATTATGCCCTTCAAAGGCGGCACATCCGTATAATCACGGCCCCAGGCAGTCACAATGTGGCGCTCGCCGGGGACAATGTTGTTTGTCGGATCAAAATCGCACCAGCCATAATCGGGAATGTAAACCGAGATCCACGCGTGCGATGCGTCTGAGCCTTGTAATTTCTGCTTCCCGGGCGGAGGCAATGTTTCCAGATATCCGCTTACATATCGTGCAGCAAACCCAAAACTGCGGATGCAGGCAATGGCCAGATGTGAAAAGTCCTGACAAACGCCCTTTTTCGCAGCCAGCACTTCCTTAATGGGCGTGTTAACCGTCGTAAAATCAGGAACGAAATCGAATTCTGTATATATCTTCTGGCAAAGCGCTTTTACGCAATCATAAAGGGGGAGATTTTCCTGAAAACAATCTGCCGCATAATTCCTGATTTCCTGGTCCCATTTTACAGACGGGCTGGGCAGCATATATTCCAGAAGTGAGATTTTCAGTGCCCTGTCGCCCGTCAAACGTTGGCGCGCTGACTGACAAGTGATTTCGGAAGGCGAAAACAGCTGTCCGGTTGGATCTTCAAGGCGCTCCACCGTTGCGGTTGTAAGCACCGTAAGCGTCTTATGCGGAGAATGTAATGAGAAATAATGCGTTGTATTTCCGTAAAAATCAGTGCGCGCAACAATCTGCGATGGCTGCGGAGAAACATTGATCGTAAAGTCCTTACAAAGCTGATTAGGCAGCGAACGCGGTGCCAAGCATAGCAGACTGTGATAATTGTTTACAGCCTCGGCGTATTTATATTCTGTTTTATGGATCAGTTTATATTTCATCCGTGTCGTAATCCACTGGTTCAAAAAATGAATGATGCATCAGCGTGTGGCTGAAATACATGTTGGTCAGATTCACAGAAACGGAGCTGATCAGCCTCGAAACTTCTGAAAGCAGGTCAAACAATTCTTTTCTTTCAAAACCAGCCCTACATTTGCTTAAATCCTGCACATTAGCCAGCTTAATTAATGTTGAGGCTTTCAAAACATATTTCTGCGCATCATTAAGCCTTTCGCCCCGAGTTGTGACCGGCAATTTCCCAATGTTGCTTTTCAATTCGTCCAGCATGTAAACGAGCGAGTAAGGCAATGTTTTTTCCAACAAAACCATATCCAGCATCGCTTCCACACTCAAATGCGACTTATAGATCTGACGATAATTAACGAGCAAATGATGGTTGATCAATGTCGCCTCAATCAGCTCATTCTCAACGCCGGGCGCATTTTTAACACCAAAATTGGACTGGATTACGCTGATACGCGACAAGATCCTTTCAATCAGCTTTCCGGTTTCGAGCAACAAAAAGCTGTTGTCCCGAGGCATGCTTTCGGCGATTACGCCTAAGAATGTAAACATGTTATTAAAAAGACCGTCCAGCGTCTTCTGAATGTTATTATTGTTCATCGAAGACGCATTGCGGATCTCGTGAAAACCGTTGTCGATCAGGTCCACAATCCGCCATATTTCCTGGTCCCACTGGTTCCTGACCGCTCCTACTGCATTTAAAAACGATCCAATATTCGCCGCAATGGTTCCTGGCCTGTCCGTGTTGGAAATGAGGTCGATAATTTCATGATACGGATCCGACAAAGGATCTTCTTCGTCTAAGAAACCGGGATATGTCGAGGAAAGATGCGTAAGCGATTGCAGCAAGATCTTAATGTGCTCCTGCTTGGCTGAGCCCCCGAAGTTTCTGTCGAGATTGAGCACATTGATGGTAATGTTCATAAACTTGATCACCGCCATCGTACGCTCGCAATAACGCCCGATCCAGAAAAGGTTTTCAGCGCTGCGGCTGGGCAGCGAAACGTGCTTATTAACCGAAATGGGCGAAGTAAGCACGATTTTCTCCTGAATGTCTTCCGTTTTATCCGACACAATCCACGTGTCTTTGGATAATCCGCCATTTTGATTGGAAATCACAAAACGATCCTTAACCGCCGAACTCCTTGTCAAGCCGCCTTGCATGACGTGATAACCATTCTCATCGGCCACCATAAATGCCCGCAAAGCTGCATATCGCGGCTCAATGTTGCCATTTACGAAAGACGGCGTTGTAGATAAGCTCACTTCCTGCTGGGCTATAAACTCGTGCGGCCGCTGCAAGATCATTTTTTTCAGATCTGCTTTTTCAGCCGAACTCAGTAACCTGCCATATATCGACTTGAATCTCGTTTTCCGGTTGGCTTTCTTGATTATCAGCTCATCAATGTGATCCAGCACGTAATTCAGCTCTTTCACATGACCGCACCACCACGTGGCCACCGATGGCATCAGCAGCTTTTCACCCAAAAAATAGTTGCTAATGTTGCCCATAAAGGCGTGAAAAGCATGATTTTCCAAAATGCTCGTTCCGGGCGGGTTCAGCACCTGCACATTGCCTAGCCGAATCGCTTGAAGCAATCCCGGAACACCCAATCTTGAATCTTCGCGAAGTTCCAACGGATCGCACCAGTCGTCGTCGATGCGGCGAAGGATGACGTCCACTTTTTGTAAACCATCAATTGATTTTAGCCAAACAGAGCCATTCCGAACAAGCAAATCATCGCCTTGTGCAAGCGTGTAACCCAGATAGGAAGCCAGATAAGCGTGCTCAAAATAAGCTTCGTTATTGGGCCCGGGCGTGAGATAAACAATGTTGGGCGCGTCTTTGCTTTTATCGGATATTTTTAAAACGGTGTTTTGTAAACTGTTAAAATAAGGCGAGAGCTTGCTAACAAACATTCCCTCAGCAAGTTCAGGAAGCAGCTTGCTCATTACCACCCTATTTTCCAATGTATAACCAGATCCGGAAGGCGCTTGGGTGCGGTTATCGACAACCCACATTTGTCCGTCCGGTCCGCGCGCAATATCAGCAGCAAAAAGCGTCAATTGTTTGCTGGCAGGAAGCTTAATGTCGATGCAGGGACGGAAAAAGCCGGTGTTATCAAAAACCAGCTCGGCCGGAATAATGCCGTCTTTGACCAGATTTCTCGGCCCGTAAAGGTCTTTCAAAATCAGATCGAGCAGGATTGCGCGTTGTTCCAGGCCTTTTGCAATGCCGTTCCATTCTTTTTGCTCAATCAAAAAGGGATCGGGTCCAGCTGCCAGGGACGGTTGAGGCCGTCGGGCGTTCCGTAAACATTATAAGTAACCCCGTTTTCCCTGAGCTTACTGATCACTTCCTGGTTGCGGCTTTTCAGCTCGTCCAGCCCCAGTTTTTCCAATTTTGAAAAAAGCGCTTCCCAGTAAGGCTTTATCCTCCCGTTCGAATCCAGCACTTCGTCATACGAGCTGAGCCCGCTCTGATAGGATTGTAAGAGATTTACGGAAGCCTCGGTAAGCATAATTCAATGAATAGGGTTTTGCCGGAATCTATTTCGATTTCCAGTATTTACGTAAATCCAGCGTATTTGGATACTCCGGATTGATTAATTCAATCGGCGTGTCACTTTTCATTTCCTTTTTAGTCTCAGCGATGAACCGCGACACACTTCCCGTTGATTTTTCCAAAATAGGAACTTCCTGTTTCGCAGACGGTGTGTGACCAAACCCTTGGAACAGACTTATTTTCCGCGATTCTGCCTCAAAACTATTCACCGGATAAGTGTCAAAACTGCGTCCGCCGGGATGGGAAACGAAATAAGTACAACCGCCCAAGATACGGTTATTCCAGGTATCCACAATATCAAAAACCAGCGGC
Organism: Dyadobacter sp. AC419; assembly: GCF_979253085.1. NCBI lineage: Bacteria > Pseudomonadati > Bacteroidota > Cytophagia > Cytophagales > Spirosomataceae > Dyadobacter > Dyadobacter sp. AC419. The sequence goes on from NZ_CEEDCD010000024.1 coordinate 187,885, forward strand.
GCATCAGCTCCGATTGTCGGGTGCAATGCAGACGGCGGGTTCCAGGCTTTGTAACGGATCCCGGAAACATATTCTCCTTTTATGCCTGAGCTCCGGAGCGGAACACGGCAGCCATTACAAACCAAAATATGCCTTCCTTCCACAAATCCGCTCACTTTCACCTGTAAGCGTTCCAATGAGGAATCTACAAAACGAGCTGTGCCGCTGTTGGACAATTCTTCGCCCAAAACGTGCCACGGCTCAATGCCAAGACGGAGATCAAGCTGAATGTTGTCAACCGTAATGCCGCCATAATGTGGAAAACGAAATTCAAAGAATGGGTCAAACCATGAAATGTCGAAGTTATAACCAGCGTCCTTCAAATCATTCACCACATCCACCATATCCAGATAAGCGAAGTGAGGAAGCAGGAAACGGTCGTGCAATTCGGTTCCCCAGCGAATGAGCTTGTGCTTGTAAGGATTTTTCCAAAACTTCGCGATCAATGCTCTTACGAGCAATGTTTGAACGAGGTTCATATGCTTGTGCGGGGGCATATCAAATGCACGGAATTCCAGAATCCCGAGCTGGCCCGTTGCAGAATCTGGCGAATAAAGCTTATCCATACAGAATTCCGAGCGGTGCGTGTTCCCGGTAATGTCCACCAGCAAATTCCTGAAAATGCGGTCCACCATCCAGAATGGCACTTCTTCTCCCTCGGGGATTTGTTCAAATGCAATTTCAACTTCATAAAGCCGTTCATCCCGGCCTTCATCAATGCGCGGCGCCTGGCTCGTAGGACCAATGAACGGACCGGCAAACAAGTAACTCAGTGCAGGGTGATGTTGCCAGTAAGTCAGCAAGCTCCTTAGCAAATCAGGACGGCGTAAAATGGGGCTGTCGGCAGGTTTGGCTCCGCCAATGGTGACGTGGTTGCCGCCTCCTGTTCCCGTGTGACGGCCATCAACCATGAATTTATCCGTTCCTAACCTCGAAAAGAATGCCTCTTCGTAAAGTGCACTAATGTTATCAACCAGTTCCTGCCAGTTTTTAGCCGGATGAATATTCACTTCAATAACGCCGGGATCCGGCGTGACGATCAGTTTCTGAACGCGGTGATCTGACGGAGCGGCATAACCTTCAATGCGGACCGGCATTTGCAATTTTTCCGCAGTGGCCTCAATCGAAGCCATCAAATCCAGATAATGCTCCAGATAATCTGTTGGCGGCAAATAGATGTAAATAATGCCATCGCGCTCTTCTACGCAAAGGGCTGTTTTAATGATCGGGATCTCAAACAGCAATTTAGCATCGGCATCTTTCTGCTCTTTCGTTCGCGTGTCTTCTTCTTCGTCTTCCTCATAAATGGCATTCACCGGAAGCTCATAAGGCGGAGCAACGGAACCATAACGCGATTCAACAAACGGTTTGAAATCCATTAATGGTGGCAAATCTTCAAACGGGCTCCGCTCAACCGGCTGCTCACGGTGCGTTTTCGCAACTTCCGGCAACGATTTCAACGGCAGCCTGAATCCGATCGCAGAATTACCTGGAATCAGAAAGCAATGATTACGCTTAAACTGCCATGCTGAGCTCGACCAATGCTTGCCTTTTTCATTCCATTTGACGGGCAAAACAAAGCCAGCGGGGTTATTAAGCCCTTTTTCCAATAATTTGGCCAAAGTCCTTCTTTCAATAGAATCTTTGAGATTAACCTTTAACGGATCAACATTGACGGGCAATTTCCCTTCTTCCATTGCCCAATAAATTGGATCTTCGTAAGCAGGCGTAATGTTATTGACGTCCAGACCCAGATATTTCGTAAGCTCCGTTGTAAAAAGCTCCGCTTCTCTGAATGTATATTTCGTTTGTCCTTCTTTGGTTACCAGATCATCATTGCGCCACATGGGAACGCCATCATTGCGCCAGTAAAGCGCATATTGCCAGCGCGGAAATGGCTCGCCCGGATACCATTTTCCTTGACCAAAATGTAAAAGTCCGCCGTGGGCAAAGCGTTTTTTAAGCCTCAATGCAAGATCATAGGCCAATTGTCGCTTCAAAGGTCCGTCGGCTGCCGTATTCCACTCTGGCGATTCAAAATCATCGATTGAAATGAATGTTGGCTCGCCACCCATTGTCAGGCGCACATCACCTTCCTGCAAATCCTTTTCCACGTCATAACCCACCTGCATCACAGCATTCCATTGTTCTTCCGTGTATGGTTTCGTAACCCGTGGATCTTCGTGAATCCGGAAAACTTTGTTATCAAATTCAAATGTAACCTCGCAAATGTCCGTCGCCCCCGAAACCGGCGCCGCGCTGGCGTAATCGGGCGTGCAGCATAATGGAATGTGACCTTCGCTGGCGAAAAGTCCGGAAGTCGGGTCCAAACCAATCCAGCCTGCACCCGGAACATACGCCTCCGTCCAGGCATGCAGATCCGTAAAATCTTCCTCAGGACCAGACGGCCCGTCGAGCGATTTAATGTCCGATGTAAGCTGCACCAGATAACCCGAAACAAAGCGCGAAGCAATGCCTAAATGTCTCAGAATCTGCACCAGCAGCCACGCAGAATCACGGCACGAACCGCTTTGAATGTTCAGCGTTTCCTCACAGGTTTGCACACCCACCTCCATGCGGATGTTGTAATGTACTGCATTGTAAATCTGCTGGTTAAGATGAACCAGGAAGTCAACGATCTTAATGTCACGGTTAACCTTCGCTTTCTCGACCCATTCCATTAAAGCCGGCCCTGCTTCTCTTGGTTCGAGATAAGGGCCGAGCTCTTTTTTTAATGTCTGTTCGTACGAAAACGGATACATTTCCGCATATTCTTCCACAAAGAAATCGAACGGATTAATGACCTGCATTTTAGCGATCACCTCCACTTCCACGCTCAATTCCGTAGTTTTCTCGGGAAACACAACGCGTGCCTGGTAGTTGCCGAAAGGGTCCTGCTGCCAGTTTATAAAATGGTTTTCGGGAGAAATCTTTAATGAGTAACCTTCAATGGCAGTTCTGGAATGCGGCGCCGGACGAAGCCGGAAAATATGTGGTGAAAGCGAAACACTGCGGTCAAACTGGTATTTTGTTTTATGAGAAATAGCAACTTTTATAGCCATAATTGAAGTATTACAATAGTCTTTGTTAGATTTGGTCGCCAAGAAATTTCCAGGCTTTAAAAAAATGTATTATACCAATTTTTCAAAATATATGCTTGTCAAAAGTTACTTTGGCAAAACATAATTGCCAAGGCGATGGCGATTTCCGAATTCCTTGATTTGGTCGGTGCAATAACGGCATATGTTTTCAAACATGGCGCTATCACAATTCATTCCAGCCGAAATTTTACAATTTGTTTTAACGAAGCCGATAATTGTATAAAAGTTACGTAATTCGTTCAAAGCTTACGTTACAAATACTTATCCTCAAAATGAAAATTGCAATTATCGGCTGCGGCAATATGGGAATGGCATTCGCACGCGCTTTCCTGAAATTTGATCTTGTAAAAAAGGAAGACTTTCTATTGGTCGAAAAGAGTGAAGACCGCATGGAAAGTTTGAATGCGTTTCAGCCAGGCGTTATTTCCGGCGTCATCGGGCCGCAGATCGGTGAATATGACCTGATCATTTTGTCTGTTAAGCCGCAGGATTTCACTTCCGTTTCGCAGGCGCTGCGTGAAGTTGTAAAGCCAAATCAGGTGATATTGTCCATTATGGCGGGTGTTACCATTGAAATTATACAAAACGCCCTTGATCATAAAGCCGTAATTCGGGCTATGCCAAATACGCCTGCAATGCTTGGAATGGGCATTACTGCTTATTCTGCATCGCCGGAAGTGGATATAAATCAGTTGAGAAAAATCGAAAACCTGATCAACGCGACGGGACGCTCGGTGTTTTTGGAAGATGAGGAACAGTTGAATGCCGTGACCGCATTGAGCGGAAGCGGGCCTGCTTATTTCTTTTATGTGGTAAAAGCCATGATCGAAGCGGGTAAACAAATGGGCTTTGAAGAATCTGTGGCTGCATTATTGGTAAAACAAACGATGCTCGGATCATTTCATTTGATCAACACGGCGGACAAATCTTTGGATGAACTGATTAAAGCCGTTGCTTCAAAAGGCGGAACGACCGAGGCAGCATTAAGGCAGTTCGAAGCCGGCCAACTGGATGAGACATTGAAAAACGGCATTATAGCAGCGCAGGTTAGGTCAGCAGAACTGTCAAAAGGTTAAGAAGAAAAACGATTATGGGTCTATCAAACAAACTTGCAAAGCTTGACATTGTGCTGGACGGGTTGATGCGTCGTTATAAGGAACGCGTTCCGGACGTTAGCATTATTCTGGAGGCGATGGTTTCAGACGGCATTGTCGGGAGCCCGGACCATATTGAGAATGACCACATTGCATTCAGAACAATGGGCGTTCCTCACTTAGGCGTGCAGTCGTTTGAAAAGATATTCCTGCATTATGGTTACCAAAAACGGGATCATTACTTTTTTGAAGGAAAGAAGCTCGACGCATGGTGGTATAGTCCGCCGCGTGAAACTGATCCGCGGATTTTTGTTAGTGAACTTCGGGTAAATGACTTATCCGACGAAAGCCAGCGAATCATCAGGAGTTATACGGATGAAGTAACGAGCGATCCTGTTGACGCGCTCGATCTGGATAATGGCCTGGAAGTCGATGCATTTTTACATCGACCATTATGGCGGACGCCCGCTGTCTCGGATTATAAGGCACTTTTGCAGGAAAAGTGAATATGCTGCCTGGGTGATTTATAACAGATATTACCTTAACCATTTCACTATCAGCGTTCATAACCTGCCGGAAGGTTATAACACAGTTGCTGCGTTTAATGATTTTTTAGAAAAGAATGGGATCCGGTTAAATACTTCGGGAGGAAAAATTAAGGTTAGTCCGGATGGCGGCTTGTTGCAAAGCGCAACGGTCGCGCAAATGATCAATGCAGAGTTCGCATCCAGTGAGCATTTAGAAATTTCCGGCTCCTACGTAGAATTCGCTGAACGGAAAGTCCTACCTCAATTCTTAAACCTGCCACCAGCCGAAATTTCCAGAAAGCACCGCCGTGACGGTTTCGAAGCAGCAAACGCCGACAAAATCTTCGAAAGCACCTACACCACGCAGACTTCGAAGTGATCACGCATTATCTCGATTTGTGTTTCTGATCGTCAAAATTTGAATGCGCTCAGCTGTGACCTGATAGTAGATGATCGTGTGTTTATTCAACACACATTCTTCACGCCGACCTTGGTTGCAGATGCTCTAAACATAAGTGGCATTTCACTGATCAATTTCATTTGGTCAGTCAACCTGATCAGGAAATCTATCTTAGATTTTTCAGAGAAATTTTCTGCTAAATAATTTGAAATATCTTCAATATCAGCCCTGGCGCGATCAGATAACCTAACGTTCAATGCCATGGGACGATTTCATATAATCGAAGAAATCAGAATCCCTGCCAGAAGCAAAATCAGCTATTCCCTGATTAATTGCAGACTTGGTCTGGTCATCAACATTATGCCAAAAATCTTCATGTGACTGAGCCTCCCGAGAAAGCAAAATCAGATAGGCCTGTAAAACCGTAGAGTCTTCAATGCTGTCTATAAGCGCATGAAGGCTCGTTTTTAGATCATTTTTGCTCATGGGCGATTCAATTTATCTCATCTAAGTTATGACTTAGTTTATTGATTCAAAACAACCGAAATCTCGGTTAAGACGTTTGGATTAAGTCAACCAACCAACACCGATTGCTGAAACAAAACATCCGGACAAAAATCAAGTGGTGAAGGAATTACTTTGCCGTCATAATCAATCATTTCGGAAACATTGTCCCAGTAAATCGTCCGACCATCGGTCTTGGCTTCCAAAAATCGGTCCTTATTGAGTATTTTATAATAAACGCTTTGCCCTTTTTCGAAATACTCAGCAAGAAAAGAGCCAAAATCAATAATCCTGACCTTATCATCACTCCACAAAGCTTTGATAACAAACGGTTCAATTGATAATATTTCTTTCACCCTAGGATTCATTACTGCAAAGGTTTGATTTTGCGAAATTGGCCGTTGTCCTTCTGTGACTCCTGATAATTAATGACCAAGTCTTCTCGATAGAGCTCAACCCAGGCCTGGATCAGTCTTATTTGCTTTCTAGGCAAATCGCCAACAATTATATTACCTGTTTCAATAGAAAATTGTGCTTCTTGATCACCATACTCCGCATGAAAATGAGGTGGCAAATGATCTTTGAAATACATATAAATCACTATTCCAAAAAAACGAGAAATCTCCGGCATCGGTTCGCAAGAATTAAGTGTGTGAAATAAAAATCAGATTATACAAGTTTCAAATCTATAAAATCATTCATTCACTAAAAAATAAACGATCCTGCAAGCAGTTCCGGCGCTTTTTTGATTTTTATCGGGGGCAATGCTGAGATGTAGTTTGTGCTTGCCGGAAGTTAGTTCGTCGCCTAGCATCAGATACCACGGTAAATGCAACTGATTGCTCCATTGTGTGAAAAGGTCGAGTGACTTGGGGTTTTTGCCGTCGATGGTGTAACTGATTTTGCCTGCGTCGGGACCGGAGATGATGGCAATGCCGATGCCTCTTCCCTTGAATTCAAAATCCAGCGAAGCATTACTTTCTTCTCCGACGAGCATCGGAACATTTACAAAGCCGGGACGGGTTGAAACCTTATCGGCGGGCTTCCAGTCGGGAATGCGTGAAAATCCTTTGAGGTTTTTTGCTTCGGCAATCTCGTGATAACTTCCCTTTCGTAAGAAAACTTGTCCAATGGCACCGGAAGCGTGGCTTTAACCGCCACTGACGTGTCCATTTTAATCAATTCCTTTATGGTTTGAAAGTAGACTTCCTGCCCGTAAGGCGACGGATGCAAATCTTTGAAATCATACTTCCATGAAAATTCGTTCGCCTGGATCCGGTCGTAAACTTCCCGGGCCAGGTTAATGTAAGCGGCGCCATAATGTTTGGCAACACGCTCGTGCACAGCAACTTCAACGGGCTCTTTTCCTTTTTCGTAATCAGCGTTTTTTGCTGGCTCTGCAAATGCCATTAACACAACATTGGCCTGCGGATTGCTTGCATATAAATGCCTTGTAATGCCTTCCAGACCACGAATTTGTGCTTTTTCACTAAAACCATTTCCCCGGTCATTGACTGCGGCTTCCAGAAACAGCAAATCCGGAGTGCCTTTTGCCAGCACATCCCGTTCAAAACGAAATGCATGCGGCGTGCTGCCTAATGACGGAATTCCAGCTGCAATGAATGTGAAGTCTGTTTCCGGAAAATGCTCTTTAAAATATTGCGCTGTTTTATCGCGCCAGCCTGGGTTATGCGTGATTGAACCGCCCAAAAAAGCAACAGTTCCTTTTTTCTCTTTCCTGAATTTATCAAAAGCATTTCCCAAACCTTTATTGAACTGAATGTAAGGCTGGTGCGGTAACATTTTTCGAACAGGAACACTGTGTTGCTCGATAAAATTGGCAAAGAATTCAGGATGCTCAATCGGAAAATGATGCCCTTCCATTTCCTGTTCGCCGCGCGTCATTGGATAAACACTGACGGGGCCACCGAGCTGCATGTAGTTTTTAACCAATAAATCGCTGTTTTCCTCAGCCGGAACGTGCTTGTCATTTAAGCCAATCACATGCACAATCGGCACTTTAAACGAAGCCAGGCCTGCCAGATCATTGACCGGAATATCCGTGAATTTCGCTGCCTCTTCTTCTGAAAGATTGAAAAGTTTGAGCCATGCTGCCCAATCCTTCTCGGAGCCCAGCCCCTTCCCTTTTCCACCGGGCCAGCTTTTAGGATCGCAAACAGGCGCCTCGGCATAAATGCAGCTCACCTTATCCGGGTTTCGCTTGGCCCAGCCATACACATATAAACCGCCCCGACTCACACCTTCGAGCGCAACTTTGGGCGCAAACTGCTTTTGATTGACCAGATAATCATAAAATCTATCCCAAACCTGCATCGCTTTGGGATGCGCAAAAAGATCATTTGTATTGATATAGGCAATGTGAAAACCACGTGAAAGCAGAATGCTGTCCATGTCCGTATGCCAGGTTGGGAAATGTGCGCGCCACACCCAGGGATTTCCGGCGATGGCCGTTTTAGGTTTTACAAACCACGCTTCCCGGTCTTCAAATGTAAATGTGACCTTTTCAAAACCTTTCCAGGACGTTACTTTTTCGGCCGTTTGAGCGGCTATAATTGGTCCTGTTAATGCAAGAAATGCGAACCAAACCCATGTTAGAATTCTCTTTGTCATTCCCGATAAAGGAACAAAGCCCTAAAATTTACCGGTGACGTATAGCAGTTGGTATGATATTTTAAGCCATATCATAAACTATATAAAAGACTTATGGATAAGATCGAAAAGTTCAAGACCATGGAGAAAATTCTCCGTGAAATCGAAGATTTAAAGAACAGTGAAACTGCAGTGATCAAGAAGATAGGTCAGATCGAAACTGAAAATATGAATGTGAACGTTCAGAATCTGGATAAATCGCTTAACGAGATTTATGATGGCGTTTACAAAAATCTGCAACAAGTGGAAGATCTTCATACTTCTTTCACTGAAACCGTTGCTGATTTCAAAGAGAAGAATAATATAACTGATGAGATGTTACTTGAATTCAGCGAGAATAATAGTTAATAATCCCGCTGAAACTTGAAAAAGGCTGCATATGCAGCCTTTTTTGTTGTCTTATAATCCCGCATCGTCCGAAGGCCCCATAGCCAGGGCGCCCCAGTCCATATTTTCACGCCCTTTTGCCATTGCTGAGATAAAACGGTTTCTGACCAGATCGGCCATTGGCATCGGCACATTTACATTAGACGCCGTTTGCAATGTCAGATTGATATCTTTCAAGCCAAGCGGCAGCCGGAATGCCACCGGTTCGTAAACATTACTGGCAACAAGTTTCCCATAATTTTGAAAAATGGGCGCAGCAAATATTGTTTGCGTCAGCATTTCATAAATGCTTTGCCGCGAAATGCCGTTTTTCTCCGCCATTGTAAAGGCCTCACCCATCATTTCCAAACTTGCTGCAATCATAAAGTTTCCGGCGAGCTTCACCACATTGGCCGCTCCGGGATCATCGCCGAAGTCATAAATTCCTTTGACAAAATTTTGCAGGATCGGCTTCGCAATTTCCCTTGCTTCCGCCTTTCCGGAAATCGCAATGTTGCCTACGCCCGCAACAACCGCTTCCGGTCTGGCAAAAATGGGCGCAGCAACGTAAGTGGCTTCATACCAATCGTGAATCTGGCTCAGCTGACGTGAAGTTTCAGGAGAAATCGTGCTCATCGAAATGTGTATGCCACCTTTCCCAAGCTTTTCGACCAGTTCCATTGAAAAAATCTCTTCAACCGCTGCGTCATCGGCAAGCACAGAAACAACGATCCCACCGGTTTCAATCGCGTCGATTGGATTTTCGGCCAGCTTTGCGCCAAGTTTAATCAGCAGATCCGCTTTTGAGGCCGTCCTGTTCCAGACAGTAAGTTCATAACCTGCATTGATAAGACGTTCGGCAATGGGTGTTCCCAGGTTTCCAAGACCCAGAAATGCTATTTTTTCAGACATAAAAGTTAACGTTTAGTAAATCAAACCTGCATTACGCCCACATTAAAAGGCTTTTCAATCGGAGCCTGATCTGCTGCTGCAATGCCAATAGAAATAATGTTCCGGGTTTCCACCGGATCGATGATGCCATCGACCCATAATCGTGCCGCGGCGTAGTAAGGGGATAATTCCTGGTTATAACGGTCGGTGATTTCGTCCAGCAATGCTTTTTCGGCTTCGGGTGTGATCGTTTCGCCTTTGGCTTTGAGGGTCGCGGTTTGCACTTGCAAAAGTGTTTTGGCTGCTGTCGCTCCGCTCATCACCGCCATTTGCGCGGTGGGCCATGCAAATATCAATCTCGGGTCATATGCTTTTCCGCACATCGCATAATTGCCTGCTCCATAAGAGTTTCCAACAATAAATGTGAATTTCGGAACAACAGAATTGGCCACAGCATTCACCATTTTTGCCCCGTCTTTGATAATTCCGCCTTGCTCGGCTCGACTTCCGACCATGAAACCTGTGACATCGTGAAAAAACAGCAAAGGGATTTTTTTCTGGTTACAATTCATGATGAATCGCGCAGCTTTATCAGCCGATTCGCCATAAATCACACCGCCCATTTGCATTTCCCCTTTGCCCGATTTCACCATTTTACGCTGATTGGCCACAATTCCCACTGCCCAGCCATCAACACGCGCATAGGCGCAAATCAATGTTTTGCCGTAATCGGGCTTATATTCGTCCAGCTCAGAATCGTCGACAATGCATTCCAGGATCTGGCGCATGTCGTAAGGTTTGAGACGGTCTGTTGGCAGCAATGTGTAGATTTCCTCCGCAAGCCGCTTAGGTGCAATGGATGGTTTTTTGTCAAAACCTGCGGAACGCGGCCTTCCTATTTTATCAATGTGTCTTTTAATGGCGTCCAGACAAGATTTGTCGTCGGGAAACTTGTTATCCGTCACGCCCGAGATTTCGCAATGCATGGCAGCGCCGCCCAAAGATTCAGAATCAACGTCTTCCCCAATGGACGATTTCACGAGATAAGGGCCTGCCAGATAAACGGAGCCCGTGCCTTCCACAATGAATGCTTCGTCGGACATAATCGGCAAATAAGCCCCGCCCGCAACGCAGCTGCCCATAATGGCCGAAATCTGGACAATGCCCATTGCCGACATTTGTGCATTGTTTCTGAAAATCCTTCCAAAATGCTCCTTATCAGCAAAAACCTCCGCCTGCATGGGCAAATAAACGCCCGCGCTATCGACCAGATAAATGACTGGCAACCGGTTTTCCATGGCAATTTCCTGCGCTCGCAAATTCTTTTTTGCCGCAATGGGAAACCACGCCCCGGCTTTCACGGTGGCATCATTAGCAACGATCATACATTGTTTTCCGGACACATAACCGATTCCGGCAACAACGCCGCCGGAAGGGCAACCGCCTTCATCGGCATACATGCCATCCGCAGTAAATGCACCGATTTCCAGGAAATAAGAGTTGGTATCAATCAGATAATCAATGCGTTCCCGCGCAGTAAGCTTTCCTTTCTTATGCTGAGCCTCGATTTTTTTCGGGCCTCCGCCGAGTTTGACCTGTTCATATTTCTCGTTGAGAACCTGTAACAATTGCGGAAGGCTGTCCTGGCTGGCCATGTTTGATGAAGTAAGATAATGCTTAGCCTGAGTAAGGTCAGGTTTATTTTCAAAAATAAAAAGTCGTTTACCCGTAAGCAAACGACTTCAATTTTATTTAAAATGACTTAAAACCTATTTAATAACCGTTGTGGTGTCCAGTGGTGATTCTGACGGGCCTTTGTCTTTTTTACCAAAAACAGAAATGTTAATGTAACGTTTCGGATGCTCGCGAAGATTGGTCAAAAGCTTGTTCAAGCTCACCACCGTGCGGTCAATGTTATTGTAAAGCGTTTCATCCTTAATCAGCTTTCCAGCGGTTCCCTTGCCTGATTCAACACTTGCCAAAAGTGTGTGCAACTCGCCGATCGTCCGGTTTGCATTCTGAACCGTTTCGCCAAGCCGCAATGCATTCAATGAGTCTGCTAATGTGCCTGTTTTGGCAAGAAGCGGTTTTAATTCTTTTTCGGTTTCGACAAGTGAGGTGGAAAGTTTGTTCAAATTCGATGTTAATGCCACCAGATTTGAGCGGTTTTCTGTCAATAAGCCTTGCAAATTTGTTCCGGTCTGATTGTAATTTTTCAAAACCTGGTTCAATATCAAACCCGTTTCCTTAAATCCCATTACAACTACGTCCAGGTTTTTGATCAATGAATCTGCGTGATTAACCAAAGGCAAAGCCTGTTGCTGCAAAACAGCGGAAATCCCAGCTTCTTTTTTGGATACAAGCGTATCACCATCCTGCAATGGAGCGCCGGTGCCAACTGAAAGATTAATCACTTTTCCTCCCAAAAGGCCGCCATCTGCCAGAATAGCCGCAGTTCCGCCTGGGACAATGACGCCTTTTTGCACGTCAATGGCGACCAAAAGCCGGTTTTTCTGATTTTGCAGTAATTTGATTTCTTGCACCCTGCCCACATTCAAACCATTCAATAACACTGGGTTTGAGGCAGTAAGTCCATCAATGTTGTCGTAGACCACGTAATATTTGTGGGTTCTTGAAAAAACGTCGGAGCCTTTGAGGATATGAAAGCCAAAATATAACATTACGATGGCGAAAACTGCCATGATTCCGACTTTTGCTTCTTTTGATACTTTCATGGGCTAATTAATTGATATCGAAGTATAAGATATGGCCTTATCAGCGGTCCATATCTTTTTTGTAGGCCATAAATGCCTGATGTATTGACTCTGCAACCTCTCTCTGACCGTCTTCTGATCCCAGATATTCTTCTTCATCGGGTGTGGATAAAAAACCCGTCTCGATCAAAACCGCTGGCATAGCGCATCTCCAGCACCAGAAACCCGGCTTGTTTAACGCCGCGGCTGTCCCGGTCTGAAACAGATTGAAATTTCTTTTCGATTAAATCGGCAAGGCGAAGGCTGCTGGAAATAAATGCACTTTGGTAATTGGCCAGCATAATGTGTGCCAGTGGTGAATTGGGATCGAAGCCCTTGTATTTCTGCTTATAGTTCGTTTCCTGTAAGATAACCGAGTTTTCACGCTTCGCAACGTCAAGGTTTCCTTGCGTTTTATGCAACCCCATCACGAATGTTTCCGTTCCTCGCACCGACCTCGAGCTGGGTGTGGCATTGCAGTGAACCGAGATGAAAAGGTCTGCATTGTTGCGGTTTGCAAATGCAGAGCGCTCGCCTAACTCAATAAATACGTCAGTTGATCGGGTAAATAGTACTTTTACGTCCGGTGTCTCCTCTTTGATCTTACGCCCAAGTTCAAGTGCAACTGCTAATGCAACGTCTTTTTCTTTGGTAACGCGTCCGCGGGTTCCGGGATCTTTTCCACCATGGCCGGCATCAATGACAACAGTATTAACTTTACTTGATTTTGCGGGCGCGGGGTCATTTTTGAATACAAAAGCGAGACTTGCAAAAAGGGTGCTTGCGACAATTACTAATTTAAGAACTTTTAACATTATTTTTTAATTAGGGCGTTACTCGTTAGAGGTTTCTCTGCTAATTTTGAAATTCGTTATGCAAAAATACGCTATTTGTTAGAACTGAAAAGAAAGGCGATTATTATATCGTCAGTAGTGGCAGCGTTTCTCATCTTTAGCACAGTCGCCTGTGTACAGCAACGCACCAAGAGGTCCGGGAAAAATCAGGGCAAGCCGAACGTTACAACTTCTGCAAAGCAATCAGCGGACTCTCTTCTTGCTGTAAAAAAACAATCTGGCGCCGACACAACCGGTGCCGGGAAGAATGCTGCGTCCCTTAATGGTGCAGTTACACCGGGCGATACTTCTCTCACTAACAGAGGCTTAACCGCAGACTCCACGGCAACGGATACATTATCCAATCCTGATGACCTGCAAAGTACAGTGCAATATACGGCTGAGGATTCCACAATCATGGATGCCGTTTTGAAACAAGTGCATTTGTACGGCAATGCGGAAGTGACTTACGGGACCATTAATCTGAAAGCCAGTTACATCCGGCTCAACTGGGTCACCAACGAAGTTTACGCCATCGGAACGCCCGATCCCGAAGATTCTACTTCCAAGAAAACAATTGGCGATCCTATATTTCAGGATGGACCTGAAACGTATAATACCAAAGAGATCCGATACAATTTCAAATCGAAAAAGGCTCTAATTCAAGGCATTATCACACAAGAAGGCGACGGGAACATTCGGGGAGAAAAGGTAAAAAAAGATGCGGAAGGGAATTTCTACATTCGCCACTCCATGTACACGACCTGTAACCTGACGCATCCCCATTATTACATTAATGCGCCTAAGATCAAGATGGTTAACAAAAAACAGGTCATTTCCGGCCCGTTTAATCTTGTGATCAGCGACGTGCCTTTGCCTATCGCGTTGCCTTTCGGTTTTTTCCCTTTTCCAAAGAAAAAAGAGAACGGGACTTCCGGAATTCTTTTCCCAACTTATGGCGAGGAACCCAATGGACGCGGTTTTTATCTCCGGGAAGGCGGTTATTATTTTGCGATTAATGAATTTGTGAATGCTTCCCTGACCGGTCAGATTTATTCAACCGGAAGCTGGGGTTTAGGACTTGCCTCGACTTATCTCAGGCGTTACCAGTATAGTGGAAACCTGAGTCTGAGATTCAACCGGAACAAATCGAGTGATGAGGTTGACAGAGATCTCGGTCGCAACACGGCCAACGATTTCAGCATTGTGTGGTCGCATGCGCCAAGGCCGAGAGGAAATTCCCAGTTTTCTGCAAACGTTAATGTGCAGAGCAACAGTTACAACCAGTTGCAGGAGTTTGAAACAAATAAATACATTTCCAATGTTGCCAGCTCGTCCGTTCAATATAACCGCACATTCGGGCAGTTTATGCGTGCAGCGGGTAGTTTGCGCGTGAACCAGAACTTTGGACAAGTCGACCAGACCGATCCGAACAACAGGAGAAAGAATGGTAAGACAAACGTTTCAACTGATTTCAGTTTTGGTGTGAACCAGATTGCTCCTTTTGCATTGAAAGGCGGCAGAGGACGCTGGTATGAAAGCTTCCGGCTAGGACTTGATTTTAGCGGTAATTATGCCCTTACAAACTCATTAACCCCTATTGACACCTCTTCTGCATCGCTCGGGTTTTCAATCGTAAACGACTTTGATCCAAGCCGCTTGACGACAAAAGTGGTGCAATTTAACCTTGCTAACCTTCCTGAAATGTTACGGGATGCGCAGTTCACGGGCCGTTATAGTCTTCCGATTTCACTTCCTAACTTCAAGGTTTTACGCTTTATCAATGTTACGCCAAGTTTGTCATTGCAAGGAGAGGTTTTCACCAAGCAATACAATTATTCGGTTGAAAGAAACCGGGTTCGCATTGATACATTAAGACAAGTAGGAACGGAATATTCGTATAACTTCGGAGCGGGCGTAAACACGCGTTTTTACGGAACGTTCTTTGTTAAAGGAAAGCGCCTGGAAGCGATCCGGCATACAGTTATCCCTTCATTATCATTTACTTATACACCTGATTTTACGGGTGATGCATTTGGTTTTTATCAAAAAGTAACCTTAAAAAACCGCGGACTGGACGACCGGGAATATTCACTTTCCAGATTTCGCGGTGTGGGAACCGGCGTGAGCAATGGACGGGCTTCGAGTGTAGTTTCATTCAGCTTGAACAACTCATTTGAAATGAAGCTGAAAACGAAAAGTGATACGGCTGCGCAGCAGTTTGAGAAGGTGTCATTGCTGGATAACCTGAGCTTGGGCGGTAATTATAACCTGCTTGCGGATTCGCTTAACTTGTCGAATATTACGGTCAATGCCAATGCAAGAATTGGTAAAAACCTGAACTTGAACTTCAATATGAACCTGGATCCTTATGCTTATGAGGCGAATCCAAGGATTTTAGGCAATCAGATCGGAACGAGGGTTAATAAATATGCCATTACGCAAGGTCAAGGCCTGGCAAATCTTCAAAATCTTGGCTTTACACTGGGGACAAGTTTTGCTCCTAAAAGCTCCGACAAATCGAAAACAGCTGCACCGGCCGCCGACGGAACGACAACAGCAACCCAGGAGCAGCGTGAATTTATCGCACAAAATCCTGAATTGTATGTCGATTTTAACATTCCCTGGAATGTGTCGCTTAACTACAACTTTGGCTTAACGAAAACCGGCCTTTCGAATGCGCAACTTATTCAGGCAATTCAGGTTACGGGTGATCTTAGCTTGTCTAAAAACTTCAAGGTGAGTGTTAATACAGGTTTTGATTTTACTGCTTTTGAGCCAACGATCACATCATTAACCCTTTATCGGGATCTGCACTGCTGGGATATGAGTTTCAGCTGGACACCATTTGCGGGAAGTGCTTCACGTGTAAGCAATTACAACTTTACTTTGAAAGTAAAATCGGCTATTCTGCAAGATTTGAAAGTGACACGCCGCCGCTCGTTCTACGACCGCTCTGCTTATTAACATTATTCACACAAAGGCATAAAAAAGGCCGTTCTGGATCAGAACGGCCTTTTTTACAAATAATCTTGACTGATTATTTAGAAGATTTTGCTGCTGCTGCTTTTGGAACAACTTCACCATTCAGATAAAGTGTAATTGAACCACCTTCAGTGTTGCTGAAAACAGTTACAGGTTTGTTAAAAGGACCTGCTGCTGCTGCATTGAATGTTGCTTTAACAGAACCAGTTTTACCTGGAAGAACGGGATCTTTCGACCAAACTGGCGTAGTACATCCGCAAGATACAGTTACATTGGAAAGCACAACAGGATCAGAACCTGTATTGGTAAACACAAACTCATGCGTAACAGGAGTTCCTTGTGGTACTTTGCCGAATTTGTGTGTTTCTTCTTTGAATTTCAAAACACCTTTTTGCGCAAAACTAACGGTGGAGAGGCCTACCAATAAAACCAGCGCCGAAAAAAATACTTTCATAATAGAAACTAGACATTTAGTGGTGAAAAAAGTAACTACCAAACAAGATTAAGTTATAAAACTTAAAATTAATAATCATTAACCAATATTAACAATGCTGTCAAAAGTTATACGTCCCAGGGCGATGTTTATTATTTTCCTGCATAATTTTGGCTTGCATTCAAAAAAACGTAATTTAACTACGGATAATAATCCAAGTAAATTTTGCTTATGCTTCAAAATGATAGTTTGACCGGTTCCAGTGTATTGAGTAAGGAGAGTATCATCCAAGACTATCGCCTTGCTTGCGAAAGTCGTCAGGTGAGTTTGCTGGGAAGGAAGGATACTATGGGCGGCCGATCTAAGTTTGGCATTTTTGGAGATGGAAAAGAAGTGGCCCAGATTGCATTAGCGAGGGCATTTAAGATGGGCGATTATCGCTCGGGTTACTACCGCGACCAGACCATTGAGGCGGCTCTCGGCAACATTACTTGGCAACAATTTTTTGCTCAAATGTACGCCCATGCGGATCTTGAACACGAGCCAAGCACGGGCGGCAGATCCATGAACGGCCATTTTTCTACGCGCTGGCTTGATGAAGAAGGCCAATGGCTGGATCAGACAAAAATCTACAATTCGGTCTGTGATATATCTTCAACTGCCGGACAGATTCCAAGGGCTGTTGGACTTGCTTATGCTTCCAAACTGTTTAGAAAAAATAAAGACCTGCAATATCTGACCAACTTCACGCGGCAGGGAAATGAAATTGTTTTTGCCACAATCGGCGACGCCTCCACTTCTCAGGGAATGTTTCTGGAAGCCATGAATGCGGCAGGCGTTTTGCAAATTCCCCTGCTTACTTCGGTTTGGGACGATGGTTACGGTATTTCCGTTCCTGTTGAATATCAAACAACGAAATCAAGCATTTCGAAGGCGCTGGCTGGTTTGCAACGCAATGAGGAAGAGCTTGGGTTGGAAATTTTTACTGTAAAAGGATGGGATTATCCAGCCGTTATAGAGACTTACCAACGCGCTGCGGCACTTTGCCGGGAAGAGCAAATTCCTGTTTTAGTCCATGTTACCGAGCTTACGCAGCCACAAGGACATTCAACATCGGGTTCCCACGAAAGATATAAATCCAAACAGCGCCTCAAATGGGAAAATGAGCGCGACTGCAACATTCTCTTCCGGAACTGGATTTTACAAAACGGTTACGCCACAGACGAAGAACTTGAACAAATAGAGGTTGAGGCCAAAGAAACTGCCAGCAATGCGCGCAACCAGGCTTGGCAGGCATATCGAAAGGATCTTGATAAAGAATATCTGGAAACTGTCCAGCTTTTGCAGGATACAATGCGGTCCAGCGCATTCTCAGATGAGCTGAGCAACATCATCGTTGAATTGACCAAAACCTATTTGCCTGTAAGAAGGGATATGGTTTCCAGTGTCCGGAAAGCTTTGCGATTGCTTGGAAGAGAGGATAATCCAATGAAAGATGCGCTGAAAGCATCACTGCAAAACAGTCTCAGAGACAATGGACAGCGTTTCAGCACGCATCTTTACAGCGAATCTGCTGAATCTCCATTAAATGTCGAGCCAATCCAACCGGCATATTCAGACGAAAGTCCGACTGTGGACGGCCGGGAAGTCATCAGGTCATTCTTCAATGCACTTTTAGAAAAAGATCCGCGCGTTCTGGCCTTAGGCGAAGATGTCGGTTTCATTGGTGATGTAAATCAGGGACTTGCGGGCTTGCAGGAGAAATTCGGTGAGTTGCGTATCACCGACACCGGCATCCGTGAAGCCACCATTGTTGGACAAGGAATCGGGATGGCCATGCGCGGTTTGAAACCCATTGTTGAGATTCAATATTTCGATTATATCTATTACGCACTGGCGACATTGACAGACGACCTGGCAACATTGCGTTACCGCACAGCTGGCGGGCAAAAAGCACCTCTGATCGTTCGTACACGCGGGCACAGGCTCGAAGGGATCTGGCACTCAGGCTCGCCGATGGGAACGATGCTGAGCAGTATCCGCGGAATGCACGTGATCGTGCCAAGAAACTTTGTTCAGGCCGCTGGATTTTATAACACATTGATCAAAGGCGATGACCCTGCATTGGTCGTTGAACCTTTGAATTCATATCGCCAGAAAGAAATTCTTCCAGATAATATCGGCGAAATCTGCCTGCCATTAGGCGAACCGGAAATAATTCGTGAAGGAAATGACATTACGATCGTTACCTATGGTTCAATGTGCCGTATAGTAATGGAAGCTGCTGTGCAATTGCATAAATCCGGCATTGAGGCTGAGGTGATCGATGTGCAAACATTGCTGCCTTTTGATATCAACGGCCGAATTGGTGAGTCGGTCAAAAAGACGAACCGGGTAATTTTTGCGGATGAAGATTTGCCAGGAAGCGCCTCTGCTTATATGATGCAGCAGGTCGTGGAAAAGCAGAATGTTTACCGCTGGCTCGATTCCGCGCCGACAACCATTGCAGCAAAAGATCACCGTCCGCCTTACGGCTCAGATGGCGATTATTTTTCCAAACCTAATGCAGATGATGTTTTTGAAACAGCTTACAGAATCATGCGGGAAGCAAATCCGGATCGTTATCCGGAGATTTTCTGATGCATTTAATGCTGTTTATTTAAGAATAGGAAAAAGAATATTTGACATCATTATGGCGGCGGCAGGACTAATCATCCTGTCGCCGCTTTTGGTTTATATCACAATAATGATTTGGCACGAAACCGATGGCAAACCGCTTTTCTTACAATCCAGGCCAGGACTGAAGGAAAGGTTATTCATCCTGTTTAAATTCAGAACATTAGCGAACGACGGAACCCATCGAATAACCCGAAACGGACGATTTTTGCGCAAATCTTCATTAGACGAAATCCCGCAGCTGTGGAATGTGCTCAAAGGTGACATGAGCCTGGTCGGGCCGAGGCCATTGCTTCCTGAATATTTGAAATTATACAATCCAGATCAGCGACTCCGCCATGCCGTTTTGCCCGGCATAACGGGCTGGGCGCAAGTCAATGGACGCAATGCAATCAGCTGGGAAGAGAAATTTGAATTTGATATCTGGTATGTAAGGAACCGGTCATTTGGGCTGGATATGAAGATTTTGTGGATGACGTTTTTCAATGTTTTGAGGCAAAAGAATGTAAACCCGCTGTCAGAATTTGAACGGTTTAAAGGATAATTTTACCAAAACACACATTATGCTGATTTACGGAGCAGGCGGGCACGCCAAGGTTGTGCTAAGCACTTTGCAGGATTGTAACGAAGAAGTGATGGCGATTTTTGACGATGATCTTGCAAAACATTCGCTGAGCAATATTAGTGTAAAACCATACGATCATAAGGTGCACTTGGAGGAACTTTTGATCATTGCTGTTGGAGATAATTTTATTAGAAAACTGCTTTCTGAGCGGCTGAGTCATCATTTCGGGAATGTTGTTCATCCGTCCGCGCTTGTTAATAAGCAAATTTCAATTGGTGAAGGCTCAGTCATTTTGCATAGAGCAGTTGTTCAGCCCGAGGCGATTATTGGCCGCCATGTTATTGTTAACACGGGCGCTATTATAGAGCACGATTGCATTATCGCTGATTACGTGCAAGTTGCGCCGGGAGCTGTTGTTTGTGGTGGAGTCAGCATTGGACAATGCACGCTTATTGGCGCCGGAAGTGTGATTATTCCAAATGTTACTATTGGTAAAAACTGCATTATCGGCGCAGGAAGCGTTGTGACAAAGGACATTCCCGACGGAGCAACTGCATATGGCAATCCCTGCCAGAATCATTAAATAAACACACTATGGAAAAGAGAATATGGCTTTCGCCACCGCACATGAGCGGAACGGAAATGACTTACATTCGGCAGGCTTTTGAAGCAAACTGGATCGCACCCGTCGGGCCTAATGTTGATGCTTTTGAGGAAAAAGTGCAGTCATATGTCGGGAGAAATTATGCCGCAGCAGTGTCGTCGGGAACGGCGGCGCTGCATCTTGCTTTGCTCGCACTGAACATTAAAAAGGGAGATATTGTAATCTGCCAGTCGCTCACATTCGCTGCGAGCGCCAATCCGATTGTTTATCAATGTGCAACGCCTGTTTTTGTCGATAGCGAAGCTTTAACCTGGAACATTTGCCCGCAAGCTTTAACAGAAGCACTTGTACACTTCATTAAAATAGGCAAAAAGCCGAAAGCGGTCATTATCGTGCATTTATATGGCATGCCCGCTTTGCTGACGGAGATTTTGGCCATCTGCAATTACTATGAAATTCCTTTGATTGAAGATGCGGCCGAAGCGTTGGGCTCAACTTATTCAGGGAGAAAGATCGGTTCTTTTGGCCTGATGAGCATTTTCTCATTCAACGGAAACAAAATCATCATCACATCTGCGGGCGGCATGCTGCTCTCAGACAATTCAGAATTGATAAACAAAGCAAGGTTTTTAGCCGCGCAGGCCCGTGACAATGTGCCCTATTATCAACATTCGCAGATCGGTTACAACTATGGCATGAGCAACATTTGCGCTGGAATCGGATTGGGACAAATGGAGGCGGTCGAAGCGCGCGTTGCGCAGCGAAGGGCTAACTTTTATTTTTATAAAACCGCCTTAGAAACTATCCCCGGATTGAATTTTCAAAAAGAACCAGGGAATTGCGTATCGAATCGCTGGCTTACAGCGCTGACATTGGATACGAAATTGACAAGGTTGTCACCGGAGTGCCTTCGCGAAATGTTAGAAAGTCACAACATTGAGTCAAGACGAATTTGGAAACCCATGCATTTGCAACCTGTCTACAAAGACGCGCCTTACTTTGGAGGAAGCATTTCAGAACGATTGTTCCAAACCGGAATCTGTTTGCCGTCCGGTTCAAGCTTATCTTCGGAGGATGTCGAAAGGGTTACGCAACTGATTTTGAAGCTGTTGAAATAAAAAATGCCCGCGAATTAACTCCGCGGACACTTTCAAATTTAACTGATATAGAACATTTACGGTAATACTTCGATCTCGAATTGAAGTGGTGCGTAGGGAACGATTGAACCGTTTCCATTTTTGCCGTAACCGAGTGCAGAAGGGAAGATAACAATCGCCTTTTCTTTCAGGCGCATTCTGCGGATGGCCCGGTCAAATCCTTTGATATTGTTGTTCGTTCCGGTTGTAACAGACATTGAGCCTTCACCAAACTTCACGTCATCAAGTGTTTTGCCGATATATTTAACATTGACCGTTTTTCCTGAACCCAATGTATCACCCGTAACCGGCGGCGTGCTCGTGCGGATTAATACCAGGTTGTCAGTCAATCTTTCTGATGGTTTAAAGTTTTTCGCCGTGATATAATCCTCAATTTGCTGCGATTCCGAACGGGTTTTGATAAATTCAACTTCCAAACGGATCGGAGAATAAGCTGGAATGTTCACCTTATCCACATTGCCGGAAGCAAGGTAAAATGGCAAAAAGAAAGTTGCCGTTTCTCCCGTTTTCATCAGGAAAATCCCTCTTTCAATGCCGGCCCAGTAAATATAACCTTCAACCGGGAAGCTAAGCGTGGTTTTGCTGTCAACAACAGACGATACAACTTTGGTCCCGTCGAGCAGATAACCGGTGTATTTGATTGTTGCTGCGTCGCCTCTTTTTGCACGCTCGCCTGTTGGGTTTGCTTTGCGGATAATGTAATAAAGTCCGGAACTGTCTTTAACTGCTTTTGAGCCAAGGCTATCGGTTTTCAAATAGCTTTCAATCGCGGTTTCATTTTCTTTTACTTTTTCCGAATCATCCGTTTTGTCCGAATCCATACAACCCGACAGTCCGATCAGCAGGGCAAATACGATGATCAATGATAAATTAATGCGCTTCATTTCTTTTTACTTCGTGCTTTAAATTAGTGGAATTTATACTTTTAACAGAGACTCAGCTAAATGTAAAAAGGTTGCAATCAAGGTTGAAAAAGCTCCATTTTTACATTTTTCTCAAAGTATTTGCAACATGGTGAGAGTGGGCACTCCATGCATTTTGGACTTCTGGCCAGGCAAACATAGCGTCCGTGCAGAATCAGCCAGTGATGCGCTTTGTAAACGAGGTTAGTAGGCAAATATTTCATCAATCCCTTTTCAACGGCCAGCGGCGTTGTGGCTGTCATGGGAACCAGACCGAGTCGTCGGGAAACGCGAAAAACGTGTGTATCAACAGCAAGCGTGGGCTGGTTGAAAACCACAGAAGCGATTACATTAGCCGTTTTACGTCCTACGCCAGGCAACTTTTGAAGCTCGTCAACCGAAGCAGGAATTTCGGAATTGAATTGCTCGACAAGCATCCTACCCAAACCGACTAAATGCTTAGCCTTGTTATTAGGATAGGAAATGGAACGGATATAGCTGAAAACCTCCTCTACGGTTGCAGACGCTAATGCCTGTGGATCGGGGAAGCGTTCGAAAAGCGGCGGCGTAACAATGTTGACACGCTTGTCTGTGCATTGCGCAGAAAGAACAACTGCTACAAGCAATTCATAAGGACTGCCGTAATGCAGTTCGGTTTCAGGCTCAGGAAAGTTAATGGTAAAGTATTCCAGGAAGAACTTGAATCGGTCTTTTCTAAGCATAAAGGAATCCTGACCGTAAAGGCATACGGCCGGTTACAGATTTTAATAAAAAAAGACCCACCTCTTAAAAAGAAAGAGCGGTGGGTCTTTTTGGTGAAAACTGTTGAGAGTATTTGAAAACTTTTAAAACCGACTGATCCGAAGGAGTCCGAACGATTTTGTCCATCTGGCTCTGAATATCAAGCGAGTCCAGGTAGAAGCTCATCAAATCATTGTCAAGCGCTAGGGCCTCAACAATCAGGTCATTTTCATTCTCTGTCGTCTCGGCATATAAATACCTTACAACATCATCGTAAGTAAAAGTTTTTGTCATACTGTGGGGCACGTTGGTTGAATTGCTTACGCAAGTTTATCAACGCGTAACGCATTCGTCCCAATGCCGTATTAATACTCACTCCTGTTGCATCGGCAATTTCCTGAAAACTCATGTCCTCATAGTGGCGCATGATCAAGACCTGCTTCTGAACATCAGGTAACCGCTGGATCATCTCCCGCAGTTGCTCATGTGTTTCCTGACGAATCTGGATTGACTCTACGGAATCTTCCGAAAAATCCAGCGTATTGAAAACACTGCTTCCATCTTCAAATACTACATTGGGGTAGCGTTTATCGCGTCTGAAATAATCAATGGCGAGGTTGTGTGCGATACGTATGATCCATGGCAGGAACTTGCCTTCATCATTATATCTACCACCTTTTATCGTGTCAACGGCCTTAATAAATGTATCCTGTAATAAATCTTCGGCTACATACTGATCTTTGACAATTAGATAAATAGTGGTGTATATTCTTGATTTATGGCGCTGAACAAGCTTTTCGAATGCCTTTTCATTACCGCGGATATACAATGTTACCAACTCACTGTCGCTAACTTGGACTTTCTCCATTTTTACTATTCGATTTAGTTAACGTAGAGCGGTTCGTCGATATTGTTTCTCCTTTCTGTTTAGTGAAATATTGAACTGTCTTTTCTATATTTTGAATTATACATATCAAAGAAATAGATTTGAAAAATAATTTGCAAATCTTTGGGTTTCTTTTTTTTCTAAAATAAATTCTATTAACAACTGTTAACAATAAACCCCTCTTTTTAGGAATATTCTACTTCTATACGTTTCTCCTGTTGCTATTGCAATAAATAATAGAACTTATCGAATGACATACGTCCCATGGATGGGCTTTGGATCACTTCTTAATTTTTATTTATGTTTTTTCCCGAATAAAAATTAAATTTCACTTTTCTAATATAATTTGAATTTTTACCAGATATGAAATACAAGCATCTTTTCTTCGATCTGGACCATACACTCTGGGATTTTGAGAAAAATTCTTCGGAATCTTTGGAAGAAATTTTTCACACTCTTACGCTGATCCAGTACGGCGTTTCCTCATTGGATGCATTCATTCAGTCTTTTTTAAGAATTAACACCCAACTTTGGAACGCATTCGATCAGGGAAAGTTACACCATACCTATATACGTGAGAACCGGTTCAAGATGGTGTTTGAGGAGCTTGGCGCTGAGTTACCTGCCAACCATACCGAGATTGGGGAAGCTTACCTTCGGACGTTGCCTGATAAGAAACACCTGCTCGAAGGCGCAATGGATTTGCTAAACTACGCAAATTCGGCTGGATATGCGATGCACATCATCACCAATGGCTTCAATGAAATTCAGGCAAGGAAAATTGCGAGCTCCGAAATCGGTCACTTCTTCGAAAATATCATCACGTTTGAAACGGCAAATGCTAAAAAGCCCGATCCGAAAATCTTCGCTTATGCGCTTGAAACCGCACGTGCTGTGCCCGCCGAGAGCATTATGATTGGCGACAACTGGATTGCGGACATTATGGGTGCGAAGCAATTCGGCATCGATACGGTTTATTACAATCCAGCCGGACTGCGCTTTGACGAAAGTCCAACTTACGACATCCGGCGACTGGAAGAGTTAATGCTGATTTTGTAGCCTAGGCTTCTGCTTCATAAAATGAAACATGCTTTTCGCGGAGAAACTGCTTGATCACATCCACGTGCACGCATTGACCGACATTCAGGAAAGGATAATTTGAAACCCTTTTCCGGTGACCATCTGTAATCACCTCCCGGTTAACCTGGTCAAACCCAAGATGCAAATGTCGGGTGGAGCTTTGTAATCCATAAATGGTGCCATTGGGATCAAAAAGCGGCCCGCCGCTCTGTCCCCTGAGGCCGGGCGTGCTCATTTCAATGCCAACGACGCCGCTGCTTTCACCAATGTGCCTGGTGATGATGCCGTCAATCGGAAAGCTAGGCGTGTTGATGCGACCGGTCTTCAACCATTCAATGTCGCCTGTGTTTTTATTAAATTGATAATTTGTAAATTCTGGAAAAGGATAGCCAAGCCGGCACAAATATCTCCCCTGCTTTACACTCCTTGAATCTTTCAAAAACCGCGCATAGCCCTGATACTGCTTGCTTTCAAAATCACGAAACTGAATGATCGCCAGATCCTGTGTCGGATGCAGATGAATGGCCAGACCCTTGTATGCGGTCACGCAATTGATGAAATTATATAGAATCCGGATCGGATTGTCCCCGTTGATCTTGTATTTCGTTTCGAGAAATTGCCGCTGGGATTCCAGGCTGGGATCTTTTTCGAATTTCCGTAACTCACTCTTGAATTTCAGATAATTCTCATAAATGGAGCTGGCGTAATAAATCTGCTGCGCCACGTGCCGACAGGTTATGGCGAAACCATCTTCATTTACAAAAAACAATGTGGCTGTCCCCGGCACAATGTCGCTGCCTGTGTAATAACGGAGTATGAAATGGATGGGACGGGTGAACTGGTCTACTTTCTCAATCGCTTCGACAAACATAGAATGGAATGCAGGCAGACGGTTATTTGGTGATGGGAACGAGTGCTTCTGTCTGGTCCCAACTCAAAACCATATTTACGCCGCCGGGTATTTCTTCAAAGTAAATGTCAAACAATTCCTGCACCTTGGGTCTGATTCGAATGGGCACTTCAGCATTAAGGACGTCTTTGCCGTCATTGTATTCCGTTCCCCATTGGCCCACTTCGGAGTTTAAGATTATTTTCCAGGTGCTTTGTCCTGGCACTGAGTAAAGTGAATATGTGCCTTCCTTAACGGGTTTTCCTCCAATCGAAAGGCCGCTTCCGAGTTCTATTAATGTTGCTTCATTTGCGCCGGTGCGCCAAACTTTGCCATATGGCAGCAACGCTTTGTCCTGCTCCCTGCCAAAAAGCAACCTCCCTTTTTTACCGGGCTTGCTGTATGTGACCTTGACGCTGACGCCATTTGCGGTTGTTTCGGCAACAGCCTCCGGACTAAAAGACTTCGTATATTTTCTTAATCCAAAAAAACCAACTAATCCGACTGCCAGTATAACAACACCAATGAGGAAAATTCTTTTCATATGATCAGGGGCAAACGATTTTGTAAAAAGTATAGGTTACGGAAAGTCGCAAATAATAATAATTGTCTTTTAGAGATGGATCGCCTTGCTGCAATTTATCAGTATTAACAGGCTCTCCACCCAAGTTATCAAGATAATCTGTAAAGGTTTTGCGCGCGCCATATTCTATTCCAATGTTCCATGGACGTCTTACCTGATATTTGATCCCGACACCATAGGGAAGCACAAATGAGCTTGTTTTATAAGCAGTTGTCTGCACATCCGGATTAAATTTAGCATAACCGACGCCGCCAAAAACATAGGGACTCCCAGTTAACCGCAAAGCGACGATCCTGAAAATTAAGGAAATTATATTCTGCAACCGCGTTTCCTTCAAAGATCCGGGACTTGAACGACATGTTCCTCACTTTTTGGAAAGGATCTTTGCTGTGTTTATCGTCAGCGCCAATGACACCGGCCATGAATTCTGCTCTCAGCGAAAGCGCCTGAGTAGGGTTATAACGAAAGAAAACGCTTCCGGCCGGCTTGAAAAAACGCAGCCTGAGCGACGGAGAAATGTCTCCCTTATAATTGAGCGCACCCAATCCGGCACCGACCTCAATTTTCTGTGCTGATGCCGGGATGGCAACGGCCACAAAAAAACAAATACTCGCTGTTATCTGAAACAGCAAGTATTTGCGAGTAATAAACTTCAAAAAAGACTTCAATGGATGTCTCAGTTATCTTAATGGAGGACATTTGATTTGTGACGGCAACATATAGTTGATATGGATCATACCAAATAAGTAATTGTCCGTGTAAGTCGGGCTGTTTCCGCGATCTGTTCCAGGAGCCCCAAAGCCCGTTGTCGGTAAGACGGCAAGCGGATCACCAACATCTGTCAAATTGTAATTCACGGTCAAAAATTTCTTCAAAGACTCAGTCCGGTCCGCTCCTTTTCTTGCAGCATAACGCTCTCTGGTTCTATTGCTCAATGCAAGTGCAGTAGGATTGTCAGCAAACAAAGCAGGATCTGCATAACTGCCGTGTGCGTCATCCAGATAATCTGTAAATGTTTTTCTAAACCCTAACTCAGCAGAAATATCCAGTTTTGAATTGATCTTGTAACGGACGCCGATTCCGACCGGGATAGCGAACTGAACCAAAGAATATGGTTTTGCATAACCTTCATTTCCCTGACCTTCTGTTCCCAATGGCTGCAATTTGATCCAGTCACCATTCAAAGAATCCAATGCTTTTGGATTATGTGCCGTTAATGCAATCCCTGCGAACAAATAAGTGCCGAATTGCGGCCTTCTGTCATAACTGCGGTTATCGGGTGTTAATTTAAAAATCCCCTGAACTGAGAATTCTTTCAGGTCATTGCGGAAGTGTAAGTTTCTAGCGTAAAAAATGTTGGTTTCATGCTTCGAACTTCTGTTCATAATGTAATCATCTCCTGCAATGCGGGCGTAAATGAAACTGGCCCTGGCTGCAAGACGTGGCGTGAAGTGGCGTGTGTAGTTTCCACCAACGCTCCAACGCATCATTTTAAATGTGGAAGCAATTGGTCTTCTGTACGGAGCTAAATCTCCGAAATAGCTGGAAGTTCCAACTCCAAATCCTGCCGTAGAATACGGAACAAAAATCCCCCTGCTCTGCGCTTGGGCGTCCCGGTTCAAAAACAAAAGCCCAAAAGTCATGATCAATGCCACCGCTCCGGATACTTTCTTCAATTCAGATTTTCTACGCATTTTTAAGATCAATTTTTTGCAAAAATAGAACAGTTGTTGGTTTTATTCAGGGTGTAACACCATTTCAACGTATTTCCCAATGATTTATTTGTAGCGGCAAAGCTTTTTAATATTGATAAACATGGGCGAGCTTTTGTGTCATCGGGAAACATACGAATTAGGTCTACAACTTCGATTAACAAGCTTTTTGACTGGAAAGGAAACAAAACTTCATTATCATTGTGCATGGAAAAAATGCTTATTAAATGATTACAAGCACTAATCTTCGTTTCGCTTACTCCGCGCAAAAAACGTTCAGCTTTCCGGATATTCATTGCAAGGACAGGGAAACGCTGCTTATCCTCGGCCAATCCGGGAAAGGCAAAACAACATTGCTGCATTTACTCGCATTGCTGCTGAAACCTGATTCCGGTGAGATCATCATTGCCCAACAGCCGGTGAGCAAGCTTTCTTCTGAAGAAGCAACGAAGGCGAGGGCGAAAAGCATCGGCATTATTTACCAAAAGCCTCATTTTGTCAGCTCACTGTCTGTAATGGACAACATTTTACTGTCAAATTACCTGGCAGACCAGCCCCAAAACAAACAAAAAGCAAGGTTACTGGCCGAAAAGCTTGGGTTTGCAGAACATTTGAACAAAAAAACTTCCCAGCTCAGCCAGGGCGAGCAGCAGCGTGTAAGCATCGCACGTTCGCTGATGAACAATCCGAATGTGATCCTGGCCGACGAGCCGACCTCCAACCTGGACGATAACAACACGCAAAAAGTCATCGCACTTTTGAAGGAACAATCTGCGTCGATTGGTGCCAGTCTGATCGTTGTGACACATGATCAGCGTCTGAAAGATGAATTTTCTAACCAGGTTTTTTTGTAAAAAACGCGCCGTAATTCATGAATGTTTTCAAAATAAGTCTGGCTAATCTGAGAGATAAAAAGC
The DNA here is from genome assembly GCF_979253085.1 of Dyadobacter sp. AC419. Lineage (NCBI taxonomy): Bacteria > Pseudomonadati > Bacteroidota > Cytophagia > Cytophagales > Spirosomataceae > Dyadobacter > Dyadobacter sp. AC419. The sequence goes on from NZ_CEEDCD010000024.1 coordinate 217,193, forward strand.
TTAACAGTTTTTTAAGCGCGCTGCTGCTCACACTCGGCATCGGCATGATCTCCCTCCTGCTTTTGCTCAATAAGCAACTGGACGAGCAGTTTCGCCGCAACATTCGGGGAATCGATATGGTTGTCGGAGCGAAAGGAAGTCCTTTGCAATTGATTTTATCAAGCATTTATCAAATCGACGCGCCTACGGGCAATGTTCCGTTATCAGAGGTGGATGCTTTACGCAAAAATCCATTTGTCAAAAACGTGATCCCGCTTTCGATGGGTGACAGTTATCAGGGCTTCCGGATTGTGGGCACGACACCAAAATACACGGAACATTTCCAGGCAAAACTGGCGAAGGGACAACTTTATAATGCTTCGATGGAAGTTACGATCGGCAGTAAGGTTGCGGCGCAATCCAGTCTTAAAGTCGGTGATACATTTGCCAGCTCCCACGGACTCGACTCACAAGGCGATGCGCACGATGAGAAAAAATACAAGGTTACCGGCATTTTCGAGCCAAGCGGATCAGTTGTTGATCAATTGATTATCACGCGGTTATCAAGCGTTTGGGATGTGCATGCGCATGAAGAAGAGCATGGCGAACACGAAGAAGCCGAAGAAAAGCAGGTTACTAGCGCACTGATCCAATTCAGGAATCCGATGGGACTCATCACCCTTCCACGACAGATTAATGCGAACACTTCCATGCAGGCCGCATTGCCCAGCATTGAAATTAATCGGCTTTTTACATTATTAGGCGTCGGAATTGAAACACTTCGTACGCTTGCAATCATCATTATCACCATTGCCGGCGTGAGCGTTTTCATTTCACTTTATAATTCGCTGAAAGAAAGAAAATACGAGATGGCGCTGATGCTTTCGATGGGCGCCACACGCACAAGGCTTTTTCTGATGCTCTTATTGGAAGGATTAATGCTTGCCGTGATCGGTTTTGTTTTTGGCATTATCGCGAGCCGGGTCGGCCTTTGGCTGTTTTCGAAAGCTGCGGAGGAAGACTTCCATTATTCATTGCGGAAATTCACAATTCTGCCGCAGGAAATCTATCTGTTTTTTGCCGCGCTGCTAATTGGCTTTCTTGCGTCAGCATTGCCTTCGCTGGGCATTTACAGGCTGAATATCTCCCGGACGCTGGCAGAGGAATGATATTCTTTGTAAATTTGTTTACTTCGTTAAATCCTAACCAAGACAAAATCAGGCGCTGATGAAACCCGTAAGAATCATAATATTGCTTTGCTGCTTAACTTCTTTGTTTGCTTTTACACCCGCTTCTAATCCAGTAAAAGTGACCTGGGAAGTGCTTCGCGACGTGACTTTCAAGAAGAAATGGTATGCCGAAGAATCTATTTATATGCTTCACCCGACTTTTGGGCCGAGTGTTCAGAAGCTGAAAAATCAGCAGGTTTCTATTACAGGCTACATTCTTCCTGTGGACTTGGATGCCAATTTATATGTGCTTTCTGCATTTCCTTTCAGCGCATGTTTTTTTTGCGGCGGAGCTGGTCCTGAGACAGTTATGACGTTGAATTTCAAGAAAAAAGACGGACGTAAGTTTAAGACGGATGAACGTTTGACTTTTGTCGGAACATTGAAATTGAATGCGGATGATATTTACCAGATGAATTACATTCTGGACGGGGCAGAAATCGCTGAGTAAGCGATTTTTTTTATATTCCAATCAGCCTCCAAACGCCTGAAATGAAGAAAAGCACCAGTCCGACTGGTGTCAGGACTTTCCATCCCAGATACATCAGCTGATCAACGCGAAGCCGCGGAAGTGTCCAGCGTGCCCACATTTGAATGAGAATGCCGAGCATTGCTTTGCTTAGCAGCCAAAAAATTCCGGTTATATAACCAAACCAGGTTCCTGGTTCTCCACTTGTCCAATCGGCTAGTTTTATTGGACCAATGTTTGGAAATGGCGTGTTCCAGCCTCCTAAAAACAATATTGCGCCTAGCAGACAGACAAGAAGCATCATGCCATATTCCGAAAGCATGAACAACGCCCACCGCATTCCGGAATATTCCGTGTGAAAACCGGCTACAATTTCCGATTCGCCCTCGGGTAAGTCGAAAGGCGCCCGGTTACATTCTGCCAATGAGGCGATAAAAAACACAATGTATGCGAGTAATAAAAAGGGATTTCTGACAATGTTCCAGGATAAGAAACCGCCAATATTGGTCACGTCAATTCCCAGGTCTTTTATTCCAAAAAGAAAAACCGGCTCGTTGGAATAAATGCCTTGCTGATAACTCATCAGCTGCAAATCAAGCGTTTGCGTGAGCATTACAACGCACAAAATGGATAATCCCAAAGGAATTTCGTAGGAGATAATCTGAGCAACTGCACGCATTGCACCAAACAATGCGAACTTATTATTGGACCCCCAGCCCGCCATCAGCAAGCCGATCACATCGACGGAAACAATGGTTAGTAAAAAGAAAACACCCACAGAAGCGCCGGATCCGGCCAAATCAGGTGCTAGCGGCACAACTGCAAAGCCTGCAAAAACGGAAACGAAGATGACAAACGGAGCGATCAGAAAAAGCCGGCGGTCAGCCGCTTTGGGCACAATGTCTTCTTTTTGAAGCAATTTGAGCAAATCCGCAAAAAGTTGCAGCAATCCCCATTTACCCACTTCCATTGGCCCCATCCGATCCTGAATGAATGCCGACACCTTGCGTTCCAGATAAACACCGATGACCACGAAACCAGGCACAAGAAGTAGGAAAATAATGAGCGTAAACGGTATCAACTGCTTTTTGGGATCTTAGTGACAGCCGCAAAAGTAAGCAAAAAACTTACTCCTCTTCGTCTGGCTCCCCGTTATATCCCGAATCCTGCAAAATCTGGGCAGCGTTATCCGTTTCCATTAATTCGGCAAGGGTTATGCCCGGATTTTCAGCTCTGTAACGGTTAACGATCCGCCAGCCTATCCAGCGTGCGATGGCGCCAGGCACTTTCGGCCCGATTTCCGTTGTGAATGGCCTTTCTTCAATAAACTTCTTTTTCCTCAGCTCCACTTTCTCATACAAGAGCTTTCCTGAAATAAAATAAGCCCAAATGTCGCGCTGGCTTGCGTAAGTTCGCCGCAGATTATCTGCTGAATAGCCCAATATAAGGCTGTCGGCCGCATTAGGCATCACTTGCTTCACAAAAGCATAGCCCTTTCCATAACCAACCATATCCGCAAGCAGCGAATTATCGGCTGGATCCATTTTATTAAATTGATTGGATTCGAAAAACACAATGGAAGGCACAATGTATTCTTTCTGATATCTTCGAAGCTGATAATCAAACACATCTGGCCGATACATTGCATTAGAGCCACCAAAATAGTCAATGCCGATGATGATAAGCGAGTCGGAAATGTATAAGTCCGTCCCGGTAAATCCTGAGGTTATGAACTGAATTTTAGGTGATTTAAATGCAGGAAAATGATATTTGATTTGCTTGAATGCTTCGCCTAATGGATTTAAAATCGTTGCTTTGCGATCACCGATTAAACTGTCCAGCTGCTGGTTAAAAGCGCGGAAATCAGGATTTTGTATAATGCTAAATAAATGGGCAGCCAGTTGATTTGCATCCATTTGGGCCTCAGCGAAATAAACTTGCAGCAAATACGGACGCTTATTAAGAAAAGCCTTAACGTCCTCAACCGATTTGCACGCAAGCAGCTCCTGATCAAGGTTTTCGGAAACCAGATTAACAGCATCGGTGCTCGTATCGACATCCTGGCGTTTGTCGGAGTTACAAGCAGTTAAGCACATTGATATTAAACAAAAAAACAGCAGAATTCTCGAAAGGATCATTGCTAAGCAACTAAAATGATAGATAAAGGCTCAAATTTAGAAAAAAAGCGCATAAGCATTCTGGGATGCGGCTGGCTGGGATTTCCATTAGCTCAACGTCTGCGCGAAGAACATATTACATCGGCTATAAAAGGAAGCACAACCTCCGAAAACAAGATTGCAATGTTTGCAGAAAAGGGAATCGAGGGCTATTTGCTGCCATTAACTCCCGATTTTGAGGTTGAACAAAGTGTTTTGCAATCTTTCTTTGAAGCGGACATGCTAGTCATTTCCCTTCCGCCGCGATTGAGTAAAAATGAACCGGGATTTTATCAGCAACAGATTGCAGCAGTCGTTGAACAAGTAAAAAAGTCTCCGATTAAAGATCTCATTTTTATCAGTTCAACGGGCATTTATCCAGAACTAAACCGCATTGTTGTCGAGGCTGATGTTATAACGCCAGAGCAATCTGCGTCTCCGGACATGGTGGAAGCTGAAAATTTGCTGCAAGCATTACGGCCCGGACGGAATGTCAGCATTTTGAGGCTCGGCGGTTTGCTGGGTTATACTCGCATTCCGGGAAAATATGTGCAGGGTAAAAAAGACATGGATACGGGCTCAATTCCAGTCAATTACATTCACCGGGACGACGCTGCGGAAATGATTCTTACGGTTCTGAAAGCGGGTGTTTTGAATGAGACATTCAACATTGTGGCGCCCGTGCACACCACGCGACGGGAAGTGTATGAAGCGTCTTGCGCGCAATTCGGCTGGGAAGCACCAACATTCGCTGATTCCGCTGAGAAGCCGGATTTCAAGATTATTTCAGCTGAGAAATTCAGCCAGCATTATCAATACGATTTCAGATTTCCCGATCCCTTGCAATTCTTTTACAGTCTGGAAGATCAGGGTGCATAAAAAAAATCCGCAGAACAGATCCTGCGGATTTTTAACTACATCTAATCTATTATCATTGTGCGCCCAGCAATTCGGTAAGCTTGCTTTCCAATGCCGGCCCGCGTAAGTTCTTGGCGATGATTTTCCCGTCCTTATCAATCAGGAATGTTGCTGGAATTGCATTTACGCCATAACTCTGCGCAACGCCCGAATTCCATTTTTTCAGTTCTGATCCGTGCTGCCATTTCAATTTATCGCGCTCGATTGCCGTTTTCCAGGCTTTTTCGTTATCGTCAAGTGAAACGCCGTAAATGTCAAATCCTTTGTCCTTAAACTTGTCATACATCCGCACAACATTCGGGTTTTCCATCCGGCAAGGTCCGCACCAAGAAGCCCAGAAGTCGATCAGAACAAATTTTCCACGCAAAGATGACAATGCAACCGGCTTTCCTTCCGGACTATTCAATGTAAAATCAGGCGCTTGCTGTCCTACTGCAACGCCTGCAATCCTCTTAATTTGACCAATAAAACCTTTTGCTAATGTTGGCGTAGGCTGCACTTTTTCGTAGTCGTCCGCCAGCTTTTTCAAAACTTCAAGGTCCGTATCCGGACTTAAAAAGTTGTTTGCTGTAAAAAGTGCAACCAATGATGTTCCCATTTCTGGCAAAAGCTTCTTGATCACGTCTAAACGCTCTTGATCTGCTTTGGCAAAATTCTGCTGCACTTCCTGGATTTTCTTCGCGTCCTTTTTCTCCTCTGCTTTGGCATATTCCTCATTCCAACCCGTCACCTTGGCCGCGAAAGACCGCATCAGCTTGTCTATCTGATCGTAATATTCCATGTTTTTAGAACCGGTGATCTCAGCGTTACCGCCATTTCCTTTCTCGTCTCTCGGCGTTCCATCGGCAACAACATTGAATGTTTCACCACCTTCCACAAGAAGAGTCACTTTTTGACGATCGGCAATGTTGATTGCGAAAAAGCTGCCTCTATCGTTTTCAACGCCTTTTAATGCAAACGAACCGTCAGCTCCAAGCTGCGTAGAATCGAGCTTTATTGAAGATCCTCCGGCTGTCGCGCGAAGCAATGTTACTTTCTCACCTTTTGCACCATTTTTCACCTTGCCTTTTACTGAAAAATCTTTCGGAGCAAGTTGCTGCGCGTGCGCCTGAATGCTGAAAAAAGCAATGCTTAATATAAAAATACCTTGTCTGACAATTCCTTTCATAACCTGCTCTATTGCTTTGTTAGGTGTATTTATCCGAGTTTTGTGGTCAGTAACTGACTGACAAGCTTTGGATCGGCGGTGTTATTTGATTTTTTCATCACCTCGCCAACGAAAAGTCCCAATAGGCCTTTTTTCCCTTTTTTGAAAGCGGCCACCTTGTCAGGCATTGCGTTAATTACCTCATCTACCAACGATTCAAGCTCATTTGTATTGCTGTTTTGCAGCCAGTTATTTGCTGCTGCAATGTCTTTGGGATCACGCTGTGGCTCAGCCAAAAGCACTGGAAAAATCTTTTGCGTGGCAACAGAATTGCTCACCGTATCCGACTCAACCAGATCAATTAACGCAGCCAGATTTTCAGGGCTTATCGGAAAATGCTCAATGTTGCCTTCATGCTCATTTAAATAAGACTTAACCGGGCCCATTAACCAGTTTGAAGCCGCTTTATAAGCAGAAGTTTTGGCACAGACTGCTTCAAAATAAGCCGCAATTTCGCGTGTGTCCGTAAGCACAGCCGCGTCATAAGCCGGAATGCCATATTGATTCACAAACTTTTCGCGCAATTCATGCGGCAAGGCGGGCATGGACGCTTTTATACTTTCAAGCCATTCGTCAGAAACCACAACCGGACTCAAATCCGGATCGGGGAAATAGCGGTAGTCGTTCATCGTTTCCTTTACGCGCATCCCGTAAGTCTGCCCGGTTTCTACGTCGAACATGCGCGTTTCCTGCTGGATTGCCTGCTCATTTTCCAACATTGCGACCTGCCTTTTTTCCTCAAAACTAATCGCCCGCATCATATTCCGGATCGAGTTCATGTTCTTGATCTCGACTTTTGTGCCCAACTTTTCCGCTCCTTTTTTCCGTAACGAAACATTCACATCGCAGCGCAACGAGCCTTCTTCCATATTGCCATCGCTAATGTGCAGATAGCGAACCAAACGGCGGATTTCTGTTACAAAAGCACCCGTTTCCTCAGCAGAACGCAGATCCGGTTCTGAAACCATTTCCACCAACGGCGTTCCGGCGCGGTTATAATCCAGCAATGTTTCGGTGACGCTGCCATCATGAACGGATTTCCCTGCGTCCTCTTCCAAATGAATGTGGTGAAAGCGGATCACTTTTTCAGTCATTTTGCCTTCTTCATTCTTCACAGAAATCGTCACACCGCCGTTTTCACAAATCGGCTTTTTGTCCTGAGAAATCTGATAACCCTTTGGAAGATCCGGATAGAAATAATTTTTGCGGTCAAAAATCGTCCTGCGGCTAATCGAACAGCCAGATGCCAATCCCAAACGAATCGCATACTCAACCGCTTTCTTATTGATCTTCGGCAATGTTCCCGGCAACGCAAGCGTAAGCGGGCCAATATTCGTATTAGGTTCCGCACCAAATAGGTTGCGGTCCTGGGCAAAAAGTTTCGATTCTGTCAATAGCTGACAATGCACTTCAAGCCCGATTACAGTTTCATATTGGGCCAGAAGTTCGTCCGTGATGTCGGCAGGTTGCAGTGCGTTTTGAGTCATATTATATTACAAATGCTTTCGCAAAGATACAAATACGGGCCGTCCATAGCATGAACGGCCCGTATTTTCTAAATGTCAGCTTACTATTATAAAGAGTTGATCCAGTTGGCGATCGTAACGATATCACCTTTTGGAACGTGGCCCATAGGCGCCATCGGAGGATAACCAGGCCAATGTTCCGGTTTTGGAGCGTGAACCAGTTCCACGATCTGGTCAGCAGTATATTTTTTCTTTGCAACTTCCGCATAAGCCGGCCCGATCACCTTGTCATAAGGCTGGTGGCAAGCTAGACAAGCATGTTTGTTAAGCAATGCTGAAACGTCCGCCGGAACTGGCTTGCGTTTAGGCGCTGCCGCCGGTGCTGCTGCCGCCGGTGCCGCAGTGGCTGCTGTATCACCCGCTGGCGCTGCTTTTCCTGAATCTCCGGCAGCTGGTGCCGAAGCCGGTGCTGCTGCCTGGGCAGGTGCAGGTTGATTTTTTCTTTCGTTTTGTAATGTTACAAGCGCTGTTTCCTCTCTGGATTTGCTGCCTGATCCATAATAATGATCGTATTTATCCTTGTCTTCCTGAGAGGAGCAGCCGATGAGTAGTGAAACCGCCAGCGCAACAAGCGCCAAAGGGGTACTTTTTTTAAGAGTCATTGTTTTTAAATTAAGAATTTCCGCCAGAATAAGGATTTGCAAAATAAATCGCACACGAAGAAAGTAAGTTTGCGCTAGATTTCCTTCAAATTTAAGACAGAAATTGGAAGCAAGATGACTGTAAGCGTAACTTATTTATCTGCACACCAAGATTTTAATGTCACGGGACGCAAATAAAATTTTTCAAAAATTACACTAAATTTATAAATGAGCATTGTGAATAAAACTAAATGTTATTACTTTTGCAGTCCTATTTGTAAAAACGATGTAAAGCAATGGCTAAGAAAGGTAATAGAGTACAGGTTATATTGGAATGCACAGAACAAAAAGATAGTGGTGTTCCTGGAATGTCACGTTATGTGACTACAAAGAATCGGAAAAATACGCCTGGCCGTATGGAATTGAAAAAATTCAATTCATTCCTGAGACGCTATACAGTCCACAAAGAAATTAAATAAGTTATTTAACTTTAAAAGATATACAGACATGGCAAAGAAAGTAGTTGCTACCCTGAAAAAAGAAGGCGGAAAAGCTTTCGCTAAGGTTATTAAGGCTGTAAAATCTCCTAAAACAGGAGCTTACACCTTCAAAGAAGAAATCGTTCCTTTGGACGGTGTTCAAGGTGCCCTGAAAAACTAAGTTGTTCAGGTTGCGATATTGAGTTTTTTAAAAAGTCCCTTTTGGGACTTTTTTTGTTTTATTTTTGAGCGCACTTACACGATTCAGATCTTATTACATTCACACCGATATGAGCTTATTTGGTTTTTTTTCAAAAGAGAAAAAAGAAACATTAGATAAAGGCCTGGAAAAAACCAAAGACAGTTTCTTTGGGAAACTCTCCCGCGCCATTGTTGGCAAAACCACTATTGACGAAGATGTTCTGGATGAACTGGAAGACATTCTCGTAAGCTCGGATGTAGGCGTTGAAACCACTGTAAAGGTCATTAAGCGCATTGAAGAGCGTGTTGCAAGAGATAAATACGCTACAACTGCCGAGCTTGACGGCATTCTGCGCGAGGAGATTGCTGCATTGCTTACCGAAAATAAATCGGTTGATATCAAAGACAGCTTCGAAACGGAGCATTTGCCCAAACCCTTTGTCATAATGGTTGTGGGTGTCAATGGCGTTGGAAAAACGACTACGATTGGGAAGCTGGCGCATCAGTTTCATCAGCGCGGTCATAAAGTCGTGCTGGGAGCCGCTGACACATTTCGCGCGGCAGCGGTGGACCAGCTCAAACTTTGGGGAAAACGCGTGGACGTCCCGGTTATCGACCACGGAATGAACACCGATCCCTCTGCGGTGGCTTATGACGCATTGAAAAAGGGAATGGAAACAGGCGCCGATGTCATCATTATCGACACAGCCGGACGTTTGCACACGAAAGTGAACCTGATGAACGAGCTTTCGAAGATCAAACGCGTCATGCAGAAGATCATCCCCGATTCGCCGCACGAAGTTTTACTTGTTCTCGATGGCAGCACAGGTCAGAATGCTGTTATTCAAGCCAGAGAATTTACCAAAGTCACTGAGATTACTGCATTAGCCATCACCAAACTGGACGGAACAGCCAAAGGGGGAGTCGTAATCGGGATTTCCGACGAATTCAAGATCCCCGTAAAATACATCGGCGTAGGAGAAAAAATGGACGACCTCCAAGTTTTTGATCGCAGCGAGTTTGTTGATTCTTTGTTTAAGAAGATTGGCTGAGCAACAAATTTTTTCCGAACTTTGCACCCCGTTTCGCCGTTCATTATCAGTCACTTTCATATAGTCAGGGGCTGCATATCAATTCTCACTTAAAGCTAAAAGCCTTGCGTTGATAGCTAAAACCAATGAAAACCAAAGGAATAGTTAAGAATAAAGTCAATATTGTTACGCTGGGTTGTTCTAAAAACCTGGTGGATTCAGAAGTGCTTTATACACAGCTCAAAGGCAATGGATTTACCGTTGACCACGAGTCAAAGAAAGACGATTCGCAGATTGTTGTGATCAACACTTGCGGATTTATCGATAATGCGAAGGAAGAATCTATCAATACAATCCTGCGCTATGCCGACGCAAAAGCAGCCGGAATGGTGGATAAAGTTTATGTTACGGGCTGTTTGTCACATCGTTACAAAGACGAGCTTTCTGTGGAAATCCCAACCGTTGACGCCTGGTTCGGAACCAATGAACTTCCCCGCCTTCTCAAAACATTAAAAGCCGATTACAAGCACGAACTCGTTGGCGAGCGCTTGCTGACCACGCCCACGCATTACGCTTACCTGAAAATCGCCGAGGGATGCGATCGCCCATGCAGCTTTTGCGCGATCCCCATTATGCGCGGCGGCCACGTTTCGCGCTCCATTGAAGAGCTTGTAAAAGAAGCGAAATCCCTGGCAAAACGCGGCACTAAGGAACTGATCCTCATTGCACAAGACTTGACTTACTACGGTCTTGATATTTATAAAAAAAGAAACCTTTCTGACCTCCTTGCTCAACTTTCGGATGTGGAAGGCATCGAGTGGATCAGGTTGCAATATGCTTATCCGGCTGGATTCCCGATGGACATTCTGGACGTGATGAACGAGCGCAGCAACATTTGCAAATATCTCGATATGCCTTTGCAAACGGGTTCTACTGAGATTTTGAAATCGATGCGACGCGGCATTACGCGCGAAAAAACAGAAGCATTGATAGAAACGATCCGCGCGAAAGTCCCGGACATTACATTAAGAACGACATTAATCGTCGGTCACCCGGGAGAAACGGAAGCATTGTTTGACGAGACTTACGATTTTGTTGAAAAAATGCGTTTCGATCGTTTAGGAGCATTCCAATATTCACACGAGGATAACACGCATTCATACACAATGCCGGACGACATTCCTGCTGAAATCAAGCAAGAGCGTGCAGATGCGATTATGGAGCTGCAACAAGGCATTTCTTATGAATTGAACCAGCAGAAAATCGGAAATACTTATAAAGTCCTTTTCGATCGCAAAGAAGGAGGACATTTTATCGGCCGCACGGAATTTGATTCGCCGGAAGTGGATAATGAAGTGCTTGTGCCAGCCAGCCAATATGTGCGTTTGGGCGATTTTGCCAATGTTAAGATCACTTCGGCTGAGGAATTTGACTTGTACGGATCGGTTATTTCCTGATAACGCTTTCCGTCTCATTTTGTCTTTATTACATTTGCGGCTTATTCTGAATAAGCTCAATACTAAAAAAATATGTTACAACGTATTCAAACCATTTTTCTAGCCCTTACCGTAGTTGGAATGGGAATATTTCTTGCTTTCCCTATCTGGACGAAAGTCGCAACAGCCGGTGAGGAAAGAGCCGATCTGACAGCGATCAAGCTTACGCACCAGGCTAATGCGGTTCAGGCCAATGTTCAGCCAGTTTATTATCTCATTATTCTGGCCATTCTTGTTGCGGCAATTGCGGCATATGCCATTATCCAATTCAAAAACAGGGTTTTGCAATCAGCACTTTGCGCAGTGAATTCCATTCTGATGACCATCATTATGGGACTTGTGATCTACTTCACATTTTACAAAACCGCAAAGCTTTTTGATCCAAACCTCCCAGGAAGCTACGAAATTGGGTTTTATGGGTTAGTAGGCGCAATGTTAGCCAATGTGTTCGCGAATCGCTTTATCAGAAAAGATGAGCGTGAAGTGCAGCAGTCGAAGAGATTTAGATAAAAGGGGTTTTTACTTAAAAGAGAGCATTAATGATCGAGCATCGTTAATGCTTTTTTTATACCAAGCCTTCCCGCAAAAGGTCATGCAAATGCACAAAGCCAAGGATCGCATCGTCTTCCACAACGACAACCTGCGTAATGCTTTTGGATTGCATCAGTTCGAGAGCCTTTACAGCATATTCGTCTGGTGAAACGGAAATGGGCGACTTTGTCATAATGTCGCGGGCTTTTAAATGCAAAATATCGCCGCCATCGTGTTGCTTTAACATTCGCCGTAAATCGCCATCGGTGATAATGCCGGCCATTTTTCCATCAGCATTATTAACAGCCGTTGCACCCAGCCTTTTGGAAGTCATTTCTAATATAATTTCCTGCAAACCAGCATCTTCTAACACAACCGGCAATGCATTGTGCGGGTAAATGTCGCAGATTTTGAGGTAAAGCCTTTTACCCAAAGCACCGCCCGGATGGAATTTGGCAAAATCATCGTGTGTAAATCCCCTCGCTTCCAATAAACAAATGGCCAGCGCGTCACCCAATGCCATAGTCACGGAAGTGCTTGTCGTAGGCGCAAGATTCAGTGGATCAGCTTCTTCGGGAGCGTGAGCGTGCAGGATGTGATCTGCATTTTTGGCCAGATAAGAATCCTTGTTGCTCACCATTGCGATCATTGTCACGCCGGTCCTTTTTAACAGCGGGATAAGCACCTTAATTTCAGCTGTATCGCCGCTCCGGGAGATCACAATGACCACGTCATTATCCTGAATCATGCCGAGATCGCCATGAATTGCGTCGGCAGCATGCATGAACAATGCGGGTGTTCCGGTGGAGTTGAGTGTGGCTACGATTTTTTGTCCCACAATCGCACTTTTACCTACGCCAGACACCACTACGCGACCTCCGCAGTTGATTATGGCATATACGCAGTTTTCAAATTCTTCATCAATCAATCCGATCAGATTATGCAATGCTTCGGCCTCTTGCCGCAACACTTCTTTTGCTATTGACTGAATATTTTTTATTAATTTCAAATCTGAAACACAGTTTTATTGGGAACCAATGGGATTTTCACTTTCAAAAGCAAAGATATAGAAGTTTGGGATAACCATTTTGTTAACAGAGTATGGTAAAGAATGTTGATGCAGTCGTTTTAGACACGTTAAAAGAAAGGCTAAAAGAAATTTTTGGATACAGTCAGTTCCGGGGTGAGCAAGAAGTTATCATTCAAAACATCCTTCTTGGTAAGAATACTTTTGTGATTATGCCCACCGGAGCGGGAAAATCACTTTGCTATCAATTGCCTGCTCTTGTCAGCGATGGCCTTACCATCGTTATATCGCCGCTTATTGCATTAATGAAAAATCAGGTCGACCAGTTGACCGCTTTCGGCATCAATGCTCAGTTTCTCAATTCTACGCTTACCAAATCCGAAATGAACCGGGTGAAAAGCGATGCCTTAGACGGAAGTCTAAAATTGCTTTACATTGCTCCTGAGTCACTTACGAAAGAAGATAACCTCGACTTCCTTAAAAGAGTAAAAATATCATTCGTCGCCATTGATGAGGCACATTGTATCTCGGAATGGGGCCACGATTTCAGACCGGAATATCGCCGCATTTATGGCATTATCGAAAATATAGGCAGACTTCCCATTATCGCGCTTACGGCCACTGCAACGCCTAAAGTGCAGCAGGACATTCGCAAAAACCTGCAAATGGAGGAAGCTGAAACATTCAAATCTTCATTTAACCGGAAAAACCTTTACTACGAGATTCGTCCGAAAAAAGACGTTAAAAAGCAACTGATCCGCTACGTTCGCAACAATAAGGGCAAATCTGGGATCGTGTATTGCCTGAGCAGAAAGACGGTTGAAGAAGTGGCTGAACTGCTTACGGTTAACGACGTTCGTGCATTACCGTATCATGCCGGTTTGGACAGCAACACGCGCATGGCCAACCAGGATGCGTTCCTGAATGAAGAAGCAGATGTGATCGTTGCAACCATTGCATTCGGGATGGGAATTGACAAGCCGGACGTTCGTTTTGTGATCCATTATGATGTTCCAAAATCATTGGAGGGTTATTATCAGGAAACAGGACGGGCCGGACGGGATGGTTTGGAAGGAAATTGCCTCATGTTTTACAGCTATGAAGACATTCAGAAGCTGGAAAAATTCAATAAAGACAAGACGGTCACCGAACGCGATAATGCACGCCATTTGCTGAATGAAATGGTGGCTTACTCAACATTAGGCGTTTGCCGGAGAAGACAATTGCTAAGCTATTTCGGAGAATATCTTGAAAAAGACTGCGGCTTCTGCGATAACTGCATTAAGCCGACCGAAAAGACAAAGGTTCAGGACGGCGTAATTTTGGTTTTAAGAGCCGTTCACCTTACCGAACAGCGATTCGATTGCGAGCATATTGCGGATGTTCTTACGGCCACTGAAAATCAATATGTGAAAAGCTACGAGCACGACCAGCTCGATGTGTATGGCAAAGGGTTAGAAATCAACGAATCCCGCGAATACTGGATTTCAACGATCCGTCAGCTCGTGATTTTCAATTATCTGGAAAAAGACATTGAAAACTATGGCGTCATTCGATTGGGCGAAAAAGGCACCAATTACCTGAATGATCCTTACCCGGTTACGCTTCACAAAGACCATAATTTTGACGAAGAAGAAGTAAAACCCGAAGACGACGACAAGGATGCAGCAGCCGGAGGCGGAAGTGCGCATGCTTATGATGAGGCACTTTTGGGGATGCTCAAAGCACTTCGTAAAAAGGTTGCAAAGGAGAAAAACCTGCCTCCTTACGTTATTTTCCAGGATCCGTCTTTGGAAGAAATGGCAACGACTTACCCGACTACTCAACAGGAAATGGCGCAGATCAACGGCGTCGGAATGGGTAAAGTCCAGAAATTCGGCCGTCAGTTCATTGACCTGATCACGCGTTATGTTGAAGAAAACGAGATTGAGACTGCCAAGGATGTTGTTATTAAATCGACAGTCAATAAATCGAAAATAAAGATATTTATCATTCAGCAGGTTGACCGCAAGGTGAGTCTGGATGAAATCGCAGAAGTTAAAGACCTGGCCCTCGCCGACGTTATTGAAGAAGTTGAACATATCTGCTATTCCGGAACGAAGCTTAACCTGGATTACTATATAAATCAGGTGATTGACCGTGAAAGACAGCAGGATATTTACGACTATTTCATGACCGCTGAAACGGATAATATAGCCGCCGCGTTAGGTGAATTTGCCAACGACGAGATCAGCGAAGAAGAATTGCGGCTTATGCGCATCAAGTTTTTATCGGAATTGGCGAATTAACAAGCCGGAAAAACTTGTTATCAGTGTTTTAGTGAAACAATTAACCTTTTATGAACATACTTATATTGGGATCAGGCGGAAGAGAACATGCCTTTGCCTGGAAAATAGCCCAAAGCCCTCTTTGTGACAGTTTATATGTGGCACCCGGCAATGCTGGAACTGCCGGAATTGCAACGAACCTCTCTATATCTTACAATGACTTCGATGCTATCGCGAATGCGGTGCTCGAAAACAAAATTGAATTGGTCATCGTCGGCCCCGAAGAACCGCTGGTGAACGGAATTGTTGATTATTTCGAATCAAGGGATGATTTATCAAAAATAAAGATCATTGGCCCAAATAAAGCAGGAGCTCAGCTGGAAGGAAGTAAGGATTTCTCCAAACAATTCATGCAGAAATACGGCATTCCTACCGCTGCTTCAAAGACATTCACTGCTGAGACATTGGAACAAGGCCTCGAATATTTGGAAGCACAACCGCTGCCGATTGTTTTGAAGGCCGATGGATTAGCCGCCGGAAAAGGCGTTATCATTGCTGAAAAGCATCTGGAAGCCGAAACCGCATTTAAAGAAATGCTTTTAGACCATAAATTCGGCGATGCTGGAAACAAAGTTGTGGTCGAACAATTTCTGAAAGGGATAGAATTATCCGTATTTGTCCTTTCAGATGGAGAGCATTATAAAATATTACCCGAAGCAAAAGATTACAAACGAATTGGGGAAAACGATACTGGACTAAATACCGGTGGAATGGGCGCCGTTTCGCCAGTTGCATTTGCCGATGCCAATTTTCTTAAAAAAGTTGATGAAAAAGTGGTTAAGCCCACATTGCACGGCTTGAAAAGCGAAGGCATCAAATATGTCGGCTTTATTTTTATCGGCTTAATGAACATAAAAGGGGAGCCTTTTGTGATCGAATACAATGTAAGAATGGGTGATCCGGAAACGGAAGTTGTTATTCCGCGGATACAGTCCGATTTTGCTATGCTCATGGCCTCGACGGCGAAGGGAACTTTGAATGATTTCGAATTACAAATCTCCCCGCAGGTGGCCGTGACGACCGTGGTTGTGTCAGGAGGTTATCCAGGAGATTATGAAAAAGGAAAGGTAATTTCCGGCAGCCAAAAAGTAGAAGATGTGTTTTTATACCACGCGGGCACTACTTTCAATGGAAACACCGAAGTTGTGACAAATGGAGGAAGGGTTATGGCGCTTACGGGCCTTGCCAATTCCCTTGAAAATGCGGTTCATAAATCGCAGCGCGCCGCACAGGCTGTGCAATTCGAGGGTAAATATTTCCGTCATGACATCGGTGTGGATTTAATACGTTATAACGATTGATGATATGAGTAACTATGGGATGTGGATCATGTTCATCCGGGGGATGCGGTACTAGTGGATCGGCAGTCTCCGGATGTGGAAGTAATGGAACCTGTGGAACAGGCGGATGTAATAAAATGAATGTCTTCGATTGGCTGAGTCACATGGATGTGCCTGTTAGCCAGCGCTTTGATGTCGTAGAAGTTAAGTTCAAAGGAGGAAGAAAAGAGTATTTCAGAAATATAAATCAGCTGGAATTTATCACCGGCGACTATGTTGTTTGCGAAATGGCCTCTGGCCAGCATATCGGGACAATCTCACTGCAAGGAGAACTTGTAAGGCTGCAAATGAAGCGTAAAAGCGTGGTTATCAATGATGACATGCACGTCATTTACCGCGTAGCAACTGAAAAGGACCTCGATAAGCATACGCAGGCAATGGCGCGTGAAATGCCAACATTGTATCGCACGCGTGAGATCATTCGCGAAATGAAGCTTAATATGAAGCTCTCGGATGTGGAATTTCAGTCTGATAATACGAAAACAACATTCTATTATTCTTCCGAAGAACGTGTCGATTTTCGTGAGCTGATCAAATCATTGGCTTCGGAATTCAAGGTTAGGATTGAAATGCGGCAGATCAGTCTGCGTCAGGAAGCGAGCCGCTTAGGCGGATTGGGTTCTTGCGGGCGCGAATTATGCTGCTCGACCTGGCTTACGGATTTCAAAAATATATCAACGGCGGCAGCGCGTTACCAAAACCTGTCATTGAATCCTGCAAAACTTTCAGGGCAATGCGGGCGGTTGAAATGCTGTCTGAATTACGAGCTCGAAACTTACATTGATGCTTTACGGGACATTCCAACCGTGGATGTGCCATTGAAGACCAAAAAAGGCGTGGCTGTTTTGCAGAAAACAGACATTTTCAAAAAGATCATGTGGTTTGGTTTTGATAAAGACACAAACTGGTATCCGGTGGCGATCAGTAAAGTGTTGGAAATTATGGAGCTTAACAAGAAGGATATCATTCCGGAATCATTGGAAATCCTTACGCCGCAAGCTGAAAAAACTGCTGTTGACCGGGCGCCTGGAAAGATCAACAGCGATCTGGAAAACCTCGATAAAAAATACAGCGAGGAGCAAAAGAAGAAGAAAAAGAAAAAAAGCAGGTCTGGTAAAAACAAGAACAATGCTAACAAACCGCAAGCTTCTTCTCCCCAGAAAACTGACTAAAATGCTGATAGATTTTTAACCGGAAGGAAGTCAAGACTAACTTAGCGCTTGACTTCCTTTTTTTACGCATGCCGCCTATGAAAAAGCATATCGAGCATCTTTATGAATTGTCAGGCAAACCATCGCGCCGGATCATTGGACTCATGTCAGGCACTTCCCTCGACGGATTGGACATTGCAGTTTGCCACATCGAAGGCAACGGCACGGACACGGTTCTGGAACTGGAATATTTCACAACGGTCCCTTACACAGACGATTTCCGCAACGAAATTCTTCAAATATTCGCCAAAAGGCAGATAGATTTTCAACAGCTTTGCTTGCTGAATCCCTACATTGGATTGACGCACGGACGCATGATCCTGGATACGCTTCAAGCGTGGGATATTGCTCCTGAATACATTGATCTGATTGCCAGCCACGGACAAACGGTTTTCCACGCACCAAAAAAACAGCATAGAATTCCGGGCTTTCCCAATGCAACATTACAAATTGGTGACGGCGATCACATTGCCATGAGCACAGGCATTACTACTGTAAGTGATTTCAGGCAAAAACACATTGCGGCAGGCGGAGAAGGTGCTCCACTGGCGGTTTATGGCGATCATTATCTGTTTTCCAAAGCAGGTGAAAACAGGGTTTTGCTGAACATGGGCGGCATTGCCAACTTCACTTTCCTACCGGGGAATCTGGATACAAAAACAATTTTCACAACCGATACGGGCCCAGGAAACACATTGCTCGATGCATATACAAAGCGCTTTTTTCACAAACCTTACGATGACAAAGGCGCGATTGCGGCCAGCGGGAAAGTAAATGATACATTGCTGCAAGCCTTAAAGGCATTTCCATTCTTTAAAGCGCCCTTCCCTAAAACCACGGGACCGGAGGTTTTCAATTTTGATTATGTTGAGTCAGCCATTCAGCAATCCAAGCTGATTTCGCTTTCAAGGCAGGATATCATTGCCACGTTAACGCAGCTGAGCGCAGAAACGATTGCAGACGCTATTCGTAGCGTGATGGATTCCGACAGCGCGTATGCTATTTATGCGAGCGGAGGCGGAGCGCATAATCCGATTTTAATGCAGGCCATTTCCGCAGCATTAAACCGCCCGGTTAGGCGAATCGATGAGCTTGGAATTTCAGGCGATGCGAAAGAAGCTGTTCTGTTTGCTGTTCTGGCTAATGAAGCCATTGCCGGCGAATCCATGCATTTCGGAGAAAAAGACGGTGTGCCGGGTGTATCGATGGGGAAAATCTCATTTCCCGGTTAACTAAAATTAGTAATTAAGAATTCAATGTACGACATCACCATTATCGGCGGAGGCATAGTCGGCCTGGCCACGGCGCTGAGGATCAAACAGCAACGCCCTTCGCTTAAATTACTGCTTCTTGAAAAGGAAAATGAAGTTGCCAAACATCAAACCGGGCATAACAGTGGTGTTATCCACTCAGGACTTTACTACAAACCGGGCAGCCTGAAAGCCACCAATTGCATTCGCGGTTATCAGATGCTGATCGATTTCTGTAATCGGGAAGGTGTGCATTATGACCTTTGCGGTAAAATTGTCGTTGCTACGAGCGAGGAACAAAGGCCGTTGTTACGCAATCTTTTTGAACGCGGCATTCAGAATGGTTTGGTCGAAAATAAGATGATTTCTCAGGCTGAAATCCGTGAAATTGAGCCGCATGTAAAAGGCTTGGAAGGCATTTGGGTGCCTTATACGGGCATTATTGACTATAAAACCGTTTCGGAAAAATATGCGGAATGCCTGCAAAAGCTCGATGGAGAAATCCGGTTCGGTGAAAAAGTGACTGACATTAAAAACCGCAACACACATTCAGAAGTTGTGTCAGCGACCGGCAAAATATTTGAAACAAAATTAGTTGTGAACTGCGCAGGTTTGTACTCCGACAAAGTTGCGCAATTGACGCAGCCGGAAGACATTAAAGTGCGCATTATCCCTTTCCGGGGCGAATATTATAAGATCAAACCTGAGAAGCATTATTTGGTTAAAAACCTGATTTATCCGGTTCCGGATCCTAATTTCCCGTTCCTGGGGGTGCATTTCACCAGAATGATTGAAGGCGGCGTGGAAGCGGGTCCTAATGCCGTGTTTGCATTTCGTCGGGAAGGTTATGATAAGCTCGACTTCAATGTTCCTGAACTAATGGAATCATTGGCGTGGCCTGGATTCAGAAAAGTGGCCATGAAATATTGGAAAACAGGCATGGGCGAATATTACAGATCATTCTCGAAGGCCGCATTCACAAAGGCATTACAAGGCCTTATTCCCGAAATTCAGAGTGAAGATCTGATTCCGGGAGGCGCAGGAGTTCGTGCGCAGGCATGTGATTACGACGGCGGCTTGCTCGATGATTTCTCGATCATTGAAAACAAAAATGCCATCAACGTCTGCAATGCGCCATCACCCGCAGCGACATCCTCATTATCCATCGGCCAGACCGTTTCGGAGCGCGTTTTAGCAAGAATATAGCGGCGGTCGGCGGTCGGCGGTCGGCGGTCGGCGGTCGGCGGTCGGCGGTCGGCGGTCGGCGGTCGGCAAAAATAAAAGACCCTGCTTTCGTTTCGAGAGCAGGGTCTTTTTATTATTTTATGAAATGGACGGCCGACAACTGATCGCCGACAGCCAAACCTATTCTTTCCCTAACTTACTGTGTTTCTTGCCGTAGCCAAAGTAAACCGCAAGTCCGATTGCCAGCCAGATCGCAAGACGATACCAGCTTTCAATAGGCAAAGAATACATTAAATAAAGACATACAACGATTCCCATA
Source organism: Dyadobacter sp. AC419 (assembly GCF_979253085.1). Lineage (NCBI taxonomy): Bacteria > Pseudomonadati > Bacteroidota > Cytophagia > Cytophagales > Spirosomataceae > Dyadobacter > Dyadobacter sp. AC419. The sequence goes on from NZ_CEEDCD010000024.1 coordinate 237,655, forward strand.
ATTGGCACAAAAGGAACCAATGGTGTGCGGAATGAGCGTTGCAGATCCGGTCTTTTCACACGTAGCATCCATACGCCTACGCATACGAGGCAGAATGCGAAAAGTGTCCCGATACTCACCATATGGCCCAAATCACTTACAGGAACAAATCCGGCAAAGATGCTTACAAAGCCCATGAAGAAAAGATTTGTCTTCCATGGCGTCGAGAATTTAGGATGCACATCGCTGAAAAATTTCGGCAACAGTCCGTCTCTGCTCATGGAATAGAACACACGGCTTTGGCCTAAAAGCATTACCAGCATTACAGACGTGTAACCAGCAAGAATAGCAATGATCAATGCAGTTTGAAGTGAGTCGTAACCTGTTTTGGCAAATGCAGTTGCAGCAGGCTTCGCATCATTGGCAAATTCAGTATATTTTACCAAACCCGTCATTACGTGTGCGAAAAGCACATACAGGATCGTACAAACAACCAATGACCCCAGGATCCCGATCGGCATTCCTTTCTGTGGATTTTTAGCTTCCTGAGCGGCAGTAGAAACCGCATCAAAACCGATAAATGCAAAGAACACAACGGCAGCACCGGTTGCGATACCCGACCAGCCAAAGTTTTCGTATTTTCCTGTATTTTCAGGAATGTATGGGACATAATTTTGTGGATCAATGTAGTTCCAACCCAGGGCAATGAAAATCAAAACCACTGCTACTTTTACCACAACCAACACATTATTCAAAAACGCTGATCCTTGCGTTCCTCTGATGAGTAATAGCGAAAGCAGGGATACAACAATGATGGCAGGCAAATTGATAATGCCGTTGTCGATCACAGTCCCGTCGCTCAATTTAACAACTTCAAAGGGAGAGCAAACAAGTTGAGCAGGAAGATGAATGCCAAATTTGTTTAGAAATTCAAGCAGATAACGCGACCAGCTTACTGAAACAGTTGCAGCACCGAGCGCATATTCCAAAACAAGGTCCCAACCGATAATCCAGGCGACGAACTCGCCCATTGTTGCATATGAGTATGTGTAAGCACTTCCTGCGATGGGGATCATGGAAGCAAACTCTGCATAACAAAGTCCTGCAAAGCCGCAGCCCACTGCTGCAAGTATAAATGAAATCGTAACTGCTGGTCCGGAATGTTCAGCAGCGGCGATCCCGGTTAAAGAAAAAAGGCCGGCTCCAATGATCGCGCCGATTCCCAAGGCAACCAAACTGGTTGAGCTAAGTGAGCGCTTTAATTGGTTTCCTTCCCCCGATGATTCAAGTAATAATTTGTCAATAGGCTTTTTGACCCATAGTTGATTTGCCATATAATGCGTTTGTTGTAGTTATATTAACTCGCTATAAACTTAAAGAGAAAATTTGCCTTTTACGTATATAGACAAAATAAAAAGGGGAAAGTACGAAACTTAACCCCTTTTTATTCTAAAATATCTTTACGCTTTAATCTTTTTGCTTCCGGCCGGAGCAGCTGGTTCTGCTACTGCCAATGCAGGCTCTTTCAGCTTTTCACGTTGCAGCAAGTCAACCACGATTGGTGCCGCTACAAATAGAGATGAATACGTTCCGACGATAACCCCAAGAAGCATACAGAATGTAAATCCGCGAATTACGGCGCCTCCGAAGATCATTAACACGATCAAAACAAGGATTACCGAGATACCCGTCACAGCTGTACGGCTCAATGTACTGTTCAAGGCGTTGTTGATTACCGTTGGCAAGCTTTGTCCGCGTGCATTGTCATCTTTCAGGTAATCACGGATACGGTCATAAATTACAACTGTATCGTTCATTGAATAACCGATCATGGTTAGGATGGCACCAATAAATGCCTGATCGATATCCAATGACCATGGCAACCAGCCATTAAATAAAGAGAAGATTGCAAGGATAATGATCACGTCATGCCCAAGTGACACAACCGCACCGTAACTGAAAGCAACTCTTTTGAAACGGATGAAAATGTAAACGAAGTTGGCAGCCAACGCAAGCAGGATCGCATATACAGCAGACCAGAGCGTGTCATTGGCCATTGTAGGGCCTACTTTGTTAGAACTTACAATCTGTGCAGGATTGTTAGGGATCTTTTTAACGCCTTCCAGGATTTTCGATTCTGCTTTCTGATCAGCGTCCGGAGTCGTTTCTTCGATCAGATATGCTGTTGTAATTTTCACCTGATCCTGTCCTCCGAATGTTTTCACCTCCGTAGTTGAACCAAGCACATCATCCATAATCGTTCTCAGATTGTCAGCATCAACAGATTCCTGGAAACGAACCACATAAGTACGGCCTCCTTTGAAGTCAATTCCCAAACCGAAGCCTTTGAAAATGAATGAGCCGATCCCGATTGCAATGATAATTCCTGAGATAATGTAGAAACGGCGACGCTGTGAAACGAAGTCGAAATGATTGTCTTTAAACCAGTTTTTACTCAAACCAGAATAAAAATTGAAGACTTTGCCTTTTTTAATCTGTTGTTCCAGGAACAAACGCGTGATAAAAATTGCGCAGAACAATGAAGTAAGCAAACCAAGAACCAGCGTTGTAGCAAAGCCAAGTACAAGCCCTGTTCCCAATGTATAAAGAATAATACCCGTCAAGAGCGTGGTAACATTGGAGTCAATAATGGCAGTAAGCGAATGTTTGAAACCGTCTCTTACAGCTTGTGCAAATGGCTTGCCTTCTTCCAGCTCAACCTTAATGCCTTCATAAATAAGCACGTTCGCATCCACGGCCATACCAATAGAAAGGACGATACCCGCGATACCAGACAATGTAAGCACCGCTCCCAATGAAGCCATGATTCCAAGCAGGAAGAACAAGTTGATCAGCAACGCAATGTCAGCGATCCAACCGGCTCTGCTATAATAAGCAATCATAAAAATCAAAACGATAAGCAAACCAACAGCAGATGAAATCAAACCGTCGTTAATCGCTTCTGCTCCTAATGAAGAACCTACAACCGCTTCCTCAACAATGTGCGTTGGAGCTGGCAATTTACCCGCTTTCAAGACATTGGACATATCTTTTGTCTCTTCCACAGTGAAGCTTCCCGTAATGCTGGAGTTACCATTTGGAATCTCGCCTTGAACAGTCGGGGCTGTATAAACCAGGTTGTCGATAATGATAGCAACCGGACGGCCAATGCTGCGGGCAGTTAGTGAACGCCATTTGCGCGCGCCTTCGCCATTCATACGCATGGTCACTTCCGGACGGCCGCGTTCGTCGTAATCGTGTGTTGCGTCAACAATCACATCGCCTTCCATTGCAGGCTCGCCATTTTGTTTTTTGATAAAATATAATGGCAGGATCAATTGATTGCTTACACCTTCTGTTCCCTTACGGTCCCACATGAAAACAAGGTCAGCAGGGAATAACGCCTTAACTTCCGGACGGCGCAGGATTTCGCTCGCACGTGCAGTGTCTTTAAGGAAAACGCCCAGGCCTTGTGGCATTGGAACAAACAAGTTGGTCAATGCAGCGCTTTGTGCAGCCAATGCGGAAGAATCGGTTGCAGTTGAGTCAGCTGATTTTTGTGCCAACTGCGCAGCCAGACCGCCATCTGTTTTCTTTGTCGTATCTGTTGAAGCGGCAACTGTTGCGGATGGCTTCGAAGTTGATTTTTTAATTTCCTCTTGTCTTGCAAGATATTTACCCAAACCGTCCAATCCGGCAGCAAGCTCGTTGGTCAGATAAACCTCAGAGAATTCCAATTTCGCAGCACCAGAAAGCAAACGGCGCACACGCTCAGGGTTATCAACGCCAGGAAGCTCCACCAAAATACGGTTTTGACCTGGTAAACGCTGAATGTTAGGGTTCGTTACACCAAATTTGTCAATACGCGCCTGTGTGATCTGAAATGCACGATCGATTGAGCTATTCACCTCAGTGTTAAGCATTTTGATCACATCGCCATCTGATGAGCTGCTGCTAATTTTGCCTCTGTTTGAGCTTGTTGCAAAAAGTGCAGCCAGACTTGAATTTGGAGCAGCTTCTTTATAAGCAGCCGCGAAACGATTGATGAAAGTGCTGTTACTCGCTGTTTTGTCTTCACTTGCTTTCTTCAAAGCATTTTGAAAAGCCAGGCTGCGGGCGTTTCCACCTGCCATTCCTTTCAGGATGTCAGCAGGAGCAACTTCCATCACCACGTGCATACCGCCTTGAAGGTCAAGACCGAGGTTCAATTCACGTTCTGTTACTTCCTGCAAAGTGTGTCCCAGGTAGACATCCTCACGCCACAATGAATCGATATAGCGTTGTTTTTTTGCTACGTCTATTTCTCCTTTTGAGTCAGTTGCATAAGCAACCGCTTTGCTTTTAATGTTGCGCGAAACAAAAGTAAAAGAGAGATAATAGACGCTAATCAGGGCAATCACGATGGTAAGCCCTATAATTCCGTTCTTATTAGCCATTATTATTAGTAAAAAAAATTAAAATGATATTCCAGTAAAATGAAGAAGATTAACCTGATAAGGGTAACCTGAAAGACGATCTGAATGGACAGCACATATCAACGGCTGCAAAGTGCATTGAAGTGCACACACCAGACAGCGAAGATCTGCCGAAAAATTAAGCTTAGGGGGCGTTGGTGACTATAAACCGGCCGAATATCCTGTGAAAATAAGAGAACAGGAAGACTGATTCCTTGAAAACGACCGGAAGAACCGCCTCTTTGGCAACGAAATGCCAGACGGGCTGCGGTAAAAAATGAGAAGTAATGAGAAAAATCAAAGGATAATGCTGGCGTAATGACAGCGTCCAGTGACAATGCGCTCACTTTTGCCTGGCTCGGCTCCGTTGATTGGGAGGACCGTTTTGTTAAATCCTTACCAACCGCTTTTGCATGTGCAACCTGCTTCTGAGCAACATCCGAATGATCCGACCATGTGCGCATGCCAGCAGCCATCAAAAGCATGATGGCAAGCATGAAGCTCATTGTCTGACTGATAACTCTTTGCGCTCTCACTTTTCGAATACAGGTTCTTTTCAAACCGCAAATTTTAATCTAAAAAATTACAAACGCAAGTTATTTTTTTAAGTTACTCTTTTAACCTTCCGTACTTTTTCATAATGAGCAGCACCTGCTCTTTCGGAATCTCATCCACCTTATGCCCTTGGGTTCCTTCGGTTGTAGTTGCCATGAAAAGTGAATTGATAATCGCCTCTTCTGTGGATTCAATGGCAGCGAGGAAAAGCGGCGAAACGGCATCATTATGCAAGTAAGTGGCACTGAATGTAGGCTCAGCGATTTCGTGAAGAGTGCGGTTAGCCGTTGAAAATGCAACGACATAATCGCCGCTTCCGTTGGATGCAATGCCGCCTGTTTGCGCCATGCCCATGAAAACCCTTTTTGCCAGTCGCTTCAAATTTCTGGCATCCAGTGGCGCGTCGGTCGCCACAACCATCATGCAAGATCCGTCAGATGTTTTGTCCAAAGACTCTTTAAATGCAAACTTGCCCAATTCCTCTCCTACCGGCACACCATTCACTTTCAAAACGCCTCCAAAGTTGGTCTGCACCAACACGCCCACTGTGTATCCGCCAAGCTTCGCGGGCAATTTCCTGGAAGCTGTGCCGATGCCTCCTTTCCAGTTAAAACAAACCGTTCCGGTGCCGGCGCCCACATTTCCTTCTGCAACGGGTCCACTTTCTGCTTGCGCCAATGCATTCAAAACATGTTCTTTTCGCACATGCCGGCCGCGGATATCGTTTAAAAACCCATCGTTCGTTTCTCCGACAATCGGGTTTAAAGATCTTACATTTTCGTTACCCATTTGCCCCAATGTCCAGTCGATGATCGCATCGGCAACCGTGGGAACGCTCAATGTGTTGGTCAGCAAAATAGGCGTTTCCATCGTCCCAAGCTCCTCAACCTGCGAATATCCGGTTAGTTTACCAAAACCATTTCCAATGTAAATAGCCGCCGGGACCTTCTGTTGGAACACATTGCCGTCATGCGGAATGATGGCCGTAACGCCCGTGCGGACATCTGCTCCTTCTTTCAATGTCACGTGCCCTACTTTCACGCCGGCAACATCGGTGATGGCATTGAGCGCGCCGGTGGGAAGGATGCCGATTTTTATCCCGAGATCGCGCGGTCTTTTCTGGGCAGAAACGCTTACGGAGAACAGACAGAGAAGGATCAGTATAATTTGTTTCATAGCAAGGTTTTAATAAAATGAAATATAACAAAAAATCCACTGGCAAAACAGCTTTACCAGTGGATCAGTGAGGTTTTTACGCACATTAGTCTTCGTCGGGACGTGCTTTTTCAGGATCAATGATGGTTTGCATCCGGCTTACGGCAGAAGCGCCAAACAGACCCAGCGCTTTCATCCCTTTCGGATCCGCATTTACAACATTGGATTTGATATTAGTAATGGGAACAGCAAAAAGTCTGCCGTTTCCAGCTTGTTCTCTGACTTGTTTCAAAAACTCAAATGTCTCATTTGTAATGCTATGCAGCTCAACTCCCACGGAAGCGCCAGCGGAGTAGAGCGAATCGGTTGTCAGTGACTCGCGGATTGGCAAAATGAAAATCAAACCATCCGAAGGAGCGCCCGAACCAAATGCTGCGTCATAAGCAATCGAAATGTTCACTGCTTTATCAACAGCAGGCTTGCCGTTGATCAACGGCTTGATCCAATAAGTGTCCCCTTCGCCTACAAAATCCCGGGCATAAAACTGAGCAACATAACCTTCCCGAGGCCCCTTATCAGGCTCGAAAGGCAATTTTTCTTTGCGATACACAATCGAGTCAACTTGCGGAACGCGCTTTAATTCGGTTTTGGCTGTATAGGTGTCAGTCTGATTTTTAATCGTCAAAGAATAAGTGCGGCCGATATGTCCCAGCGTATCAGCGGTGGTTTTCCCCCAAATGTATTGTCCGTTTCCAGCCAGATCTTTGAATTCATAAATCTTGCCTTTGTCATCCTTAACCGTGACCTCAGCGCCCAAAACCGGCTTGGCTGGCCCATGTGTTGAAATAAGCGGCTGACCAGGTTAGCTTAATGGTTTGCGGCCCGGCTTCGTTCGTAATCCAGCCGTCAACGACAAGTTGCTCAGCACCCGTTTCCACATCCAGATCGATCACATCTTCACATCCGGTAAGGATGAAGAATGATGCAAAAAATAGTGGCAGGAAACTTAATCTCTTGATATCTGATATTTTGATCATGTTTTTCATGGCGTTGTATTTTGCCAGATGATTTGGATGGCTAATTAAAACTTGAAATTATAGGTGATTGCCGGAATCAAACTTCCGATTACCGAGTAACGGACCGCTTCGGTTTTCAATGGCGTGTCTTCATTGCTGCGGGTGTACACCGAGAATGGATTGCGTCGGTTGTATACATTATATACGGAGAACACCCACTCGCCTTGTCCCACATTGAACAATTTCCTCTTCGATTTCAATGTTGCAGCCAAGTCCAGGCGGTGATAGGCCGGAATGCGGTTGTTGTTTCTTACGTTGTTAATGTTATTTCCAATCGGCCAGCCGCCATATTCGTAACGGTTTGTGGGGAATGTTGCTGGTGTCCCGGAAGTAATGGTGAAGTTTGCCGAAAGCGACAATCTTTTTCCCATTTCGTAAATCGCCACAGAAGTAAAGTTATGCGGCTTATCAAACCTTGCAGGAAACCAGTCGTCATTGTTAATCGTTTCAACAAGTCGTTCCGTGCGCGCCAACGTGTAACTGATCCAGCCGGTGAGTTTGCCTTTGTTCTTTTTGAGATAAAACTCCGCTCCATAAGCACGGCCTTTGCCAAAAAGCAGGTCGCCAGCCACAAATTCATTTAATAATAATTCAGAACCGGGCACATAATCGATCTGATTGTAAAGCTTTTTGTAATAAACTTCCACCGATGCCTCGTAAGTGTTGTCCTTGAAATTCTGGAACCAGCCTAATGCAACCTGATCCGCTTTTTCTGGTGCAATGTTAACCGAGCTCAAAGTCCAGACGTCCAGTGGCGAGCTTGCTGCGGTGTTGGACAAAAGGTGTAAATATTGCGCTGTTCTGTTATAACTTGCTTTGATAGAAGCGGTTGAAGTTAAACCAATGTTCAGGGAAGCGCGTGGTTCCCAATTTCCGTAACTTTGGATTACATCACCCTTTTTGTATTGTTTGCCAGGAAGCACGGGAAACTTGCGCTGTCCTTTGTCAATTTCCAGATAATCGTATTCCATTCCCGGCCCCAGGCTCCTGAAATAAGAATAGCGCACACCATATTGCAACGAAATGCGATCCGAGATTTTCTGTTCATTACCAATGTACAATGCTGATTCATCCGCATATCGTGGTTCGAGGCTAATGTCGGTGTCCTGACCTTCGGAAACGGCTATTGCTTTGCCCGGACGGGTGTCATAATAAATGTATTGCCCGCCGAATGTCAGCTGATTGTTTGGCGTAATATAAAATGTAAAATCCGGCTTAACGCTTGTGCTGATGATCTTTGATTTCCAGTCGAAACGGTCCTTCGCATCCGGCTTATTCTGGTTTTGACCGAGCGTGTAATCGTAATTGCTGTAATAACCGGTCAGGTTCATGAACAGTTTGTTAGAAAAAACGTGATTCCAGCGTGCCGTTGCAGTTGCATTGCCCCATCCAAAACCAAAGTCTCCGCCCCCAAAAACATCTTTTCCAAAATAACCTGAAGCGAAAAATGTGTCTTTTTCACCAATCTTATAATTCACTTTGGCAGTAAGGTCGTAGAAAAAGAATTTCGAATCTTTCAAATCGGAATTCAGGAAAGGCTTGGCAAGAATATCAATGTAAGAGCGGCGGCCGGCAACAATGAATGATCCTTTTCCTTTCGCAAATGGCTGCTCGTAGGTCAATCGTGAGAAAATAGTCCCGATTCCGCCATTGATTTCGCGCTTTTTAGAGTTCCCTTCTTTCATCCTGACATCCAGAATAGAAGAGATCCGGCCTCCATATAAGGAAGGAATTCCGCCTTTTATCAATTTCACGTCTTTAACAGCATCCGGATTGAACACCGAGAAAAACCCAAAAAGGTGAGAAGAGTTATAAACTGGCGCTTCATCCAGTAAAACGAGGTTTTGAGAAATATCCCCACCCCGCACATTGAAACCGGATGCACCTTCACCCACGGAAGTTACGCCGGGTAAAAGTTGAATGCTACGGATCAAATCCACTTCTCCAAGCAATGCAGGCATTTTACGGATCGTTTTCATCTCCACTTTATTGACAGACATTTCAATGCCTCTCACATTCTCATCTTCTCTTTGTGTCGAAACCGTCACTTCCTGCAAGTCCGTGCTCTCATCGCTCATTTCAATGCTGACCGTTTTGTCCGAATCGAGATTAGCCGTTTTTTCTACTTTCTGATAACCAATGTAAGAAAACACCAGCGTGTAGCTGCCTTCGGGCAAGGTTAGCGAGTAAAAGCCGTAAGGATTGGTTACGACGCCCGTTTCGGCCTCGCGGACGTAAACCGAAACGCCGATAAGCCCTTCGCCATTAGACTGATCCTTCACATATCCGCTAACCGTATGCTTGTTCTGGGCAGACGCTGCGCTGACGCAAAAAATCAGGAAGAAGAAGCATTGAGTAAGTACTTTGTTTTTCATGGGCTTTAATTTCATTATTGAACTTTTCCTATTCGTATGACAATCGTAATGACGTATACCCTGCCAATTTATTTTAAAAAGTTTTGCAGGCATCAACTGACTGTCCGACAAAGCACGTGTTAATCAGATTAATATGACAGAAAAAAGTGATGAACTGGAAAAAAAAGGGAATAAGTGGCTGAATGCAGAAAACGGACAGCCCGAAAAGAAATAGTACTTTTTTACGGTAATTTTGTGATAACGCCTTTATCGGGGCACGATTCGAGCAATGCAGCAGACGTCATTTTGAACACCGGGTGAATGAAATCAGGGGCAATCTCAGCGAGTGGAATAAGGGTAAAAAGTCGATCCTGCAAACGAGGATGCGGAAGGGTGAGCCGGGCAGTGTCCAGGACTAAGTCGCTGTAATAAAGGAGATCAATGTCAATGACACGTGCGCCCCAGCGTTCATAACGAACCCGGCCAAGTTCGTGCTCAATGTCTAAAATAATTCTTAAAACTTCCTCAGGAGCGAGTTTAGTTTCAACGCGGAGCACCTGGTTAAGAAACGCAGGCTGATCTGCAACGCCCCAGGGCTCCGTTCATAAACCGAAGAATGCAGGGACACAACGCCAACCCGTTCTGAAATGTGCCGGATAGCCGACTGAAAGCGTAGCAGCACGATCCCCTAAATTGGAACCCAGAAGAAGAAATATGCTTTCGTTGTCAGCCATGATCTGCACATTAAGCACGGTGCATGAAAAAAGGACTTCCCGGATAGGAGAAGTCCTTTTTTAAACTCGTAAATATTTTTAGAACGTAAGCGTTCCTTTATCGTATGCTTTTTGAATCGTTGCTTCAATACCATTCTTATTGATAGTACGAAGTGCAGATGTTGCTACTTTCAACGTAACCCATTCTCCAGACGAAGGAAGGAAGAAACGTTTCTTTTGCAAATTCGGGAAGAATTTACGCTTTGTTTTATTGTTAGCGTGAGAAACGTTATTTCCAACGCGAGTTCTTTTACCTGTAATTTGACAAACCTTAGCCATAACCTTACTTTTTTTCCAAATGAGGGTGCAAAGATGCGTAATTAATTTTTCGTGACCAAACTTAGAGAAAAGAAATTTTCAAAAAAACACGCCTACCACCTCATTCTGAACCCTACGCCGTGAATGTTATCAATTTTGATGTCAGGATCTGCTGAAAGATATTTCCTTAACCTTGATATAAAAACATCTAAACTCCGACCCATAAAATAGTCATCATCGCCCCAGATTGCCTTCAAAAGTTCATCTCTGCGGATCACCTGGTCCGGCCTTTCCGCAAGATATTTCAGCACTTCTGCTTCCCGGAAGGTGAGATTCTGGCTGCCTGCCCATTGAAAGCCAGTGTAAGCTTCTGAAAGTCGAATGTATATTGTCCTACCTTGCTGGAATCGGCCTTCGTTGCAAGCGGCTGTTCCGATTTGCTTCGCCGCAAAAACACGTCGATCCGCAATTTGAGCTCTTCAATGCTGAATGGCTTTGTAATGTAGTCATCCGCTCCAAGCTTGAGGCCTTTGATCTTGTCTTCCTGCAGGCGCGCGCCGTCAGAAACAGAATCGGGACCTGGCTGTCTGAGCTGCGGATTTTTTCAGCCAGTGTGAATCCATCCGTTTTTGGAAGCATAATGTCCAGCACGCAAATGTCGAAATGGTCTTTTCCGAAATGTTCCAATGCCTTAATGCCGTCAGGTGCGTGAACCACTTCATAATCATATTCCTCTAAATTATCCTTCGTTGCAAATGCGAGGTTGGGATCATCTTCAACGTACAAAATTCGTTTTTTCATTATCCTTGTTTCTGAGGAATTGTGATGATAAATGTGCTGCCTTTGCCTAATGTGCTTTCCAGATCGAGTTTCCAGTGATGTGCGCGGACGATTTGTTTGACATAACTGAGCCCGATTCCGAACCCTTTTACATTATGAACGTCGCCATAAGGAATGCGGAAAAACTGGTTGAAAAATCTTTTTGCGATATTCCGGCGCAATGCCAATGCCCTGATCCTGAACCGCAATTACAAGACATTTGCCTTTGTTATAGGTCTCAATTTTCACATCGGGAACATCATTTGAATATTTCAATGCATTATCGATCAGGTTATTGATCATGCACCTGAAATGAAATGGATCTGCTTCGATCAGCGTATTTTCTGCGTGATTAAGGAAGGCAATTTTGTTTTCAAATGGCAATAAAACCGATTCTATAATCTCCTCAATGCGCATGGTTTCCTTTTGCAGCGTCAGCACATTGCGCTCGGCTTTGGCCATGGAAAGCACCATTTCCACTTGTCCCTGCAACCTTAAAATCTCATCCTGCACGATCTGGACATAGCGCTTATGTCGTTTGGGCTGCGTAATAATGCTTTCAGAATTGAGCACGTCAGCAGCAATGCGGATGGTTGAAATAGGCGTTTGGAGCTCATGGGTCATGTTATTGACAAAATCGCGCTGCACTTCTGACAACTGTTTTTGTCTTAAAATAACAAAAAGCGCATATGCAAAAAAGGAAACCGCAACTAGCACCAGTGTAGATGACCATATCGCACCATTCAGCGTGCCTGCAAAATAAGCGTCCTGTTCCGGAAACCGCACACCGAAATAGTAAGGATATTTATCCGTTTTGATCCAGTTGGAAGTTGGCGTGGGGATCTTATCATTATTCTTTGTGCTCAGCGTCATTCCGTAACGCATGCGATTGGTCGTACAATCGTATATGCCGACTTCGAAATCGGTGATCAGATTATTTTTTTGAAAGCTGTCTTTGATGAAATGTTCCAGCAGGTCGGGCTGCGTGGTTGCGTTCGTATCGACCAAAAAATATTCCGGCGACAATTGCTCCACCGGGTTGCTCGTTTGCATGACGCCATTCACTTTGGCCAGCTTGTTTGCCACGTCCTGCAACGCGACGTGCGCATTTTGGTTAAACTGACGGTGCCGCAAATCCAATGCTTGCTTCACCCAATAGATCTGTGTGATCACCACACTAATGATGAGCACAGCAGAAAAAACAGTTAGTAATTGGATTGTACGTCTCGACATTGCCCAGAATTAACGCGCGATGGCTTTTTTATTGTGAACAAATTTCAAGAATAGTAATGCAAAAGTCCTTCCAGCGGTGATTTCAAGATTCTTCCAGGCTTTAAACCCTTTTTTTCCAAAACATCTTCCAGAATGTTCTGGTAATAAAAAGCAATGGATCCTGTAAAATGAACCGGAACCACCTCCGCCTCAGGATGCTTGCAAATGTATTTTTCAGCAAAAATTGAAAATGCATCTGAAACCAGATTTATAAGAAATGAATGTTCTTTATTTTCAGCGATAAATTTCGAGAAACCTGCGAAATAGCGATTTGGATAAGGTTTCTTATAAGCATTATCCAAGACCGAAAGCCGGTCGATATCCGGATATTGCGCCGCAAACTGCTCGTGTAAATCTTGCGGAAGTTCATGCTGTAAAAAGTGAACAACTAATGTTTTACCCAAATAAGAACCGCTGCCTTCGTCGCCCAGCCAAAAACCCAGCGAACCGATTGAGCGGACAATATTTTCTCCATCATAATAAGCATTGTTGGCCCCTGTGCCCAAAATACACGCAAGCCCGGGCTCATGTCCGCATAATCCACGGGCAGCACCCAACATATCGGATGCAACTTCGATCGTTTCGGCTGAGGAAATGCATCGGGTTAATGCATCGAAAACAGGCCGGCTAGTTTGTTCATTTGCGCAACCTGCTCCGAAAAAATATATTTTTTCAACAGGCCAAAACAGATTAGGCACAACTTCCTTTTCCAAAACAGGAATAATTTCTTCCGCAGTCTGATAAAACGGATTAATCCCCGTTGATTGAAAGGAATGTTCTGCCTGCGCAGTTTTTAAGACCCAATCTGTTTTGGTAGACCCGCTGTCTGCAATTAAATATGATTTCTGCATGGACTTATTTATCCTGTGACTGCAATTTTCCAATCGCATTAAAGCGCTCGAAAACCTTTTCTGTATGCGGGGCGTCGCCTAATTCTTTGGTAAGGTCCTGCCCTGCCCAATGTTCATAATGATGCCCGTTTCGCCAAAGCCGTGAGGAGCCCACGTCGTAAATAATGCCTTTATATGCACACCAGATTTCCTCTCTGTCCTGTCCGTTTCTGAGTGCAAGCTGCGCTTTCGTATATTCTTTCATTGCTGCCATTTGAGCCGCAATTTAGCGATAAGGCAACTTCGCTTTGAAATTAAAAATCATCTTGGGTGAATATTTTGATATTCAGACTAAAATGTAAGAACTTGGCGTTCTGTTAAAGAAATTCAAGAAAAAGAAATATGAAAAAAAGTTACTCTCTAATTTGGTGTACATTACTCGCACTAACACTGATTGCAACCGGATGTAAGAAAAAGGTAAAGCCTGTTTCAGAGCGCATTGCAAAAGCTTGGACTGCGGAATCTGTGAAACATGGGCCAACGGTCGTGTACACAAGAGGAGGTTCTACCAACACATTGCCTGCTTATTCGGGTTTCAGGCTTACGCTTAACAATGCTTCGGGCACAAAGACGGTTTCTTACACAGAATTTGACGGAAGCACATTCAGCGGGAGTTTGGGATCTGGAAGGTGATTCTAAATTGATTTTGAAAGAGTTAACTCCGCAGCCAACCGGCAGCGGCGGCACAATTGAATTTACGATCAACTCGCTGGACGATGCCAAAGTTGTTTTGACACGTTTGAAAACGAGTCCGAAAACAGGCGGCACAATCAACGAATACACATTGACCAATCCTTAACAACCTTCAAACAGGTCTGTTAATGTCATTCATATCAAGCGAAGCCATTTCCAACCGGAAGTGGCTTCGCTTTTTTTAGCTAATTTTGTACTATGGAAACAAGAACTGAAATCAGCAGCCTCGGCGAATTCGGGCTTATAAAAAGAATAAACAGCGGAATAAAAACAGTATTGCCGGACACCATTCGCGGCATTGGCGACGACGCGGCAGTGATTGATACGGGTGAGGAATATGGCTTGCTTTCTTCTGATCTGATGCTGGAAGGCGTACATTTTGACCTTACTTTTTTCCCGCTCAAACATTTGGGTTACAAAGCCATTGCCATCAATGTTTCTGACATTGCGGCTATGAATGGCATTCCAAGGCAAGTGACTGTGAATCTCGCATTAAGCAACCGGTTTTCACTGGAAGCAATAGACGAGCTATATGTGGGCATGAAGGCGGCCTGCGCCGATTTCAATGTAGACCTGGTTGGAGGCGACACGTCTTCGTCGAGATCCGGATTATTGATTTCTGTAAGTGTTTTTGGCAAAGTCAATAAGGATAAAATCACTTACCGAAACACGGCAAAAGCGAATGATTTGCTTTGCGTAACGGGCGATTTGGGTGGTGCTTATCTGGGCCTTCAATTATTGGAAAGAGAAAAGCAGGTTTTCCTGGCCAATCCGGATATGCAGCCTGAATTGGAAGGAAAAGATTATGTGATCCAGCGCCAGCTTCGTCCGGAAGCGCGTATGGATGTCGTTTATGAGCTGGCGGAAGCGGGCGTTGTGCCTACAGCCATGATCGACGTTTCTGACGGACTTGCTTCTGATCTGCTGCATATATGTGCGCAGTCGGGCTTGGGCGCTGTGGTTTTTGAAGAGCGCATTCCGATTGACGACCAGACTTATCTTGCTGCTTCGGAGCTCAACATTGGGCCCATTACGGCGGCGATGAACGGCGGTGAAGATTATGAATCTGCTTTTCACGGTGTCACAGGCTTCATATGATTTGATCAAAAACAATCCGAAAATCAGCTTTATCGGCTACATGACGGGCAACAAAGAAGAAATCGTGTTGCATACCAAAGGCGACAGCCGCGTTCCAATCACGGCACAAGGTTGGAGCTGAAATTCCCTGACTTATTTATGAAAGCATAGCCACTGGTTATGCTTTTTTTGTTGCGCAACCATCGGAAGGCTTTGCTCGTATTCACGACAAACCAATTCATCTCTAACAATAAAAATTTGAATCCGATGAAAATCTTCAACCTTTCCCGCATGCTGTTTGCCATGGGGTTACTCATGTCCGTCGCAATGTCCTGCTCGGACGACGACAACGATCCGGACACAGATCCGATTCCTGTTGCCAACGACATTCAGATCAAAGACAACAGCAAGTTTGGCAAAATCCTGACCGACAAGGATGGCAAATCACTGTATTTCTTTTCAAAAGACGCTGCGGGAACTTCGGTTTGCACTGGCAACTGCGAGGCTACGTGGCCTGTTTTTGCTGTAACCGACCTTTCAAAACTTAAAACTGACGCTGGCCTGACCGCGGGCGACTTTGCGAACATTACCCGTGCTGACGGCAAACCACAGACCACTTATAAAGGATGGCCTTTGTATTATTATAAAAATGATGCAGCTGCCGGTGAAGCGAATGGTGAGAATGTAGGTGGAATATGGTTTGTCGCCAAAACGGACTACACGATCATGCTGGCCAATGCGCAACTCGTGGGTAATGATGGAAAATCTTACAAACCTGATCTGACCGAAGGAACCGGCGAAACGCAGTTTTTTGTGGATGGCATGGGAAGAACATTATATGCATTTGCCCGCGATTCATCCGGAATTAACAACTGGACGACCAATGATCCTGCCAAAGATGCAACCTGGCCAATTTACGAGGTGAGTGAAATAAAGGAACTTCCCTCCAACCTCGACAAAACAATGTTTGCCACCATCGACGTTTTTGGCAAAAAGCAGCTTACGTATAAAGGATGGCCGCTTTATTACTTCGGGCCCGACGAAATGAAAAGAGGCATGACAAAAGGGGTCAGCGTTCCGAGACCGGGCGTTTGGCCAATCGTCAACAAAGATTCACCTAATGCACCTAAATAAATTATAGCTTATTACAAAAATTGAGAAGTGGCGGCCATCTGGCTGGCCACTTTTTTATTTACCCCAATTGGCAACCAGCTTTTCA
Source organism: Dyadobacter sp. AC419 (assembly GCF_979253085.1). Taxonomy (NCBI): domain Bacteria; kingdom Pseudomonadati; phylum Bacteroidota; class Cytophagia; order Cytophagales; family Spirosomataceae; genus Dyadobacter; species Dyadobacter sp. AC419. The sequence goes on from NZ_CEEDCD010000024.1 coordinate 254,229, forward strand.
AACAAACCCTGCAAAAACAGCGTCTGCTTCCCTGCTTCTCCGCTCCCAACCGGCAAGTCGCCGATTTGCACAACAGGCATAACCCATTTTGTGGTGCTGGTTGTGAAAACTTCATCCGCCATAATCACTTCTTTGTACATTACAGGCCGGATTTCAACCTCAAAATGTGCCTTAGCAAGCTCCATAACAACCTTTCTGGTGATGCCTTTCAGAATGTTGCGGTCAGAAGTAATGAGCTTATTCCCCTGGAAAATGAAAATGTTGCTCCTCGTGAGCTCGCTAACTTCTCCTTCTTTGTGAAAAAGCAGATCTGCTGCCTGCTGACGGCGCATTTCATCGGCCATAAGCACCATATGCACGTAATTTGTGCTTTTTATTTCAGGCAAATCCCGCACGTAATCATAAGGCAAAACCTTGATTCCCTTCAAACGACCCGCTGGATTATCTTGCGGCAATGCTTCCGTTCTGATCAGAAAATTAGGCTCGACAACATTGACGCTATCCGGCGCATAACCGCCCGTGAGCACAAAACGAAAAGCAACTTCCTGCTCACCGGACAAAGCGTGCAGATCGGCTAACACTTTTTCGGTTTCTTGTTGAGAAACGGGCAAGGAGAGCTTTAATAATCGCGCTGAGTTTTCGAACCGCTGCCAGTAATCGTCCCACCGGAACGGAACACCATTATATGTTCTGAAATAATCAAATAGCCCAAAACCGCGGAGCAGCCCGAGATCATTGCTTTTGAAAATCGGACTGTCGACAGGAAGAATTTCTCCGTTAAAATACTGGTGAAAAGGCATGCTGAATGAATTAATATATGATGGGCGGAATCTCAAAGTTATTAATTTTCCCTACTTTGCATACATATCTTATCAAATCAAACCGTTACTACATTACCCGTTGGATCTGTGTTAACGGATCTTTTTTATCCTGCGAATGATTAAACCCGAACAATTACTGCAAGCGCTGCAAACTGAGTTTGAAGAACAATCTTATGGCGAATATCCTTCGGAACTATACGAACCGATCCGCTACATTATGGCGCTTGGTGGCAAGCGTTTCCGGCCGTTATTAACCTTGCTGGCAGCTTCAATTTATCTGGAAGATTGGGAAAAAGCCGTTAAACCGGCCATGGCGGTAGAAGTTTTCCACAACTTCACGCTCATGCATGACGACATTATGGATCAGGCACCATTGCGCAGAGGAAAGCCCACCGTGCATGAAAAATGGAACGCGAACACCGCGATCCTGTCTGGTGACGTGATGCTGATCAAGGCTTATGACTTGCTGCTTGACATTCCTGCAGACAAGCTGCGCCGTGTTTTGGAAAGATTTAATAAAACGGCTGCCGAAGTTTGTGAAGGTCAGCAGCTGGATATGAATTTTGAAACACGCTGGGACGTTACCGAAGAAGAATATCTTGGCATGATCCGCTTGAAAACTTCGGTTCTCCTTGGCTTTGCGTTGGAGCTTGGCGGGATCATTGGCGGCGCCGATGAAGAATCGATCAGCTTGCTTTATGCTGCCGGTGAAAATATGGGGATTGGTTTTCAGTTAAAAGATGATTTGCTGGATGTTTACGGCGATCCGGACAAGTTTGGCAAGCAAGTAGGCGGCGACATTATTTCAAATAAAAAGACTTTTCTGCTCATTGAAGCACTTTCCAAGGCTGACGCAAATGCCAAGGCTGAATTGGATAAATGGATTGGCGAGAAGCATTTTGATAAGGTGGAAAAAGTGGCGGCTGTAACAGGCATTTATGAAACGCTTGGCATCCGTTCTTTTACAGAGGAGAAAATCCAGGCATATTTTGCCAAAGGACTTACCAGCCTGTATAAATTAAAAATAGACGATAGTCGTAAAGCGCCGTTGCTGCAAGTTTGCCCAGCAATTGGTTGAGCGAGAGAAATAGAATAACCCAACAAAACATTAAAACCCACTATGTCAGTAACCCTTCTTCTGGTCATCATTACTTGCGGCATCAGCTATTATGCGTTGAACAATTACAGTTTAATGGAAAAACTGATCCTCAATCCGGCCAAAGTCACGCGGCGTAACGAATATTACAGGTTCGTCACTTCCGGTTTCATTCATGCCGATTTTGGGCACTTGCTGTTTAATATGCTCAGTTTGTGGTTCGTAGGCGAAGGAATTGAAAGATTGTTCGGCATGTTGTTCGGCCCGAGCGGAACATTGTATTATTTGTTCCTCTACATTGTTGGCATCATTGTTTCGGACATTCCAACCTTCTTAAAGCACCGCAACAATTCCAATTACAATTCACTGGGTGCATCCGGAGGCGTTTCTGCGGTTTTATTTGCAGCCATCCTTTTTGCGCCAACTATGACGATTTCGCTTTATTTCTTCATCAAAATGAAGGCGTTTATCTTTGGGATCCTGTTTCTTGGATATTCTTTTTATGAAGCGCGCAGAGGAACCAGCTATGTCAATCACAGCGCGCACATGGTTGGGGCAATTTTCGGAATGATATTTATGGCTGTTGTTTATCCTGCTTCTGTGCCGGGTTTCTTCGCGCAGATCGGGGAATGGATTGGCACATTAAGGCCTTAATGTGCTCCTGAACAGGTTATTTTTTCAACTCAGCAAGAACCGTTACACTGCCGACCGTTTTGTCCTGCAGGTTAACCTTCACCTCTGCGTCTAACGGAAGGAAAATGTCAACGCGTGATCCAAATTTAATAAAGCCCATTTCTGTGCTTTGTTCAACCTGGTCGCCTTCCTTTACATACCAGCGTATGCGGCGTGCAGCTGCTCCTGCAATCTGACGGAAAAGGATTTCGATTCCTTCTATTGTTTTGATTACCACCGTTGTACGCTCATTATCCGTGCTTGACTTGGGATGCCAGGCAACCAGATAAAGGCCGGGGTGATATTTGAAATATTTCACCACGCCACTGATCGGGTTCCAGTTGATATGCACATTAAGCGGAGACATGAAGATAGAAACTTGTCTTCTTGGGCCTTTAAAATACTCATTTTCAACAACTTCCTCAATTACAACAACGCGACCATCGCATGGCGCAACAACCTGTCTGTCGCTGGTGTGAACAACACGCTTAGGCACACGAAAGAACTGAACGACGAGCAAGAACACGATTACACTGCCAATTAACACCAATCTTGGAATCCAATATCCATCGGGAAGTAAATAGTTTACCCCTAAGTTTATCAGTATCAATACAATGGCAGTAATGGCCATAATGGTGAATCCTTCTCTGTGCAGTTTCATGCAGCTAATGTTTCGTTAATGACTCGCTCTAAAATACAAATATCGTATAAATCCTGATTTCCTTTCAATCAAAAGCCCTGCCAATCCAGTCAGAAAAGGCAGGGCTTTTGATTATTATATTTTTGTGAACAAATTATTCGATCACAACGCAGTCTCCGTTTTTAACTTCCTGCTCCACTTTTTTAAATTTCACATCGCGTAAAATTCGTCCATCACGATATTGAACAGAAACTTTTTGGTTTCTATCGGCAATCTTAATGGTGCGGACAGGCTGCGCTTTTGTGGTCGATTCCATATTACGCGCATACTCGTTAGGACCTCCGTCAAGCTCCGTGTCAAATTCCTCTTCACGGTTCGTATGCAATGCTGGGGCCGGAGTTGGACGACGAACGGTTTGTTGCACCGCAGTTGCCGGCACCGCTTCTTCCTGTGGAATATCCGCCTTCATCAAGAAGGAGATCATGTCAAAGTTTACTTTGCTCAGGAAGCGTTTGAAAAGCTCAACGGATTCGAATTTATAGATCAACAACGGATCTTTTTGCTCAAAAACAGCATTCTGAACGGATTGTTTCAAATCATCCATTTCACGCAAATGCTCTTTCCATTCCTGATCGATCAGTGAAAGCACGATCGCTTTCTCCATTTCCGTGGTGATTTCCTTTCCTTCGTTCTCGATCGCCTTTTTCAAGCCTACAACCACACCAGTCTGGCGAATGCCGTCGCTGAATGGGATCATAATCTCGGAAATGGTCGCTCCGCGTTCTGCATGAATAGAGCTCAACACAGGCAATGCTTTGGAAGCAATTCCTGAATTTTTGTCCTGATACTGCTGCTCAGCCGCATCGTAAAGTTTCTGCGAACGATCCGCAGGCTTCATTGATCCATATTCCGACTCGCTGTAAGGAACTTCCATTCCCAATGTCGTAATGACGGCCAGTTCCAGTTCAGCGTACGTTCCCGCTGTGCTAACCAGTTCGTCACAAACATCATATAATGTGTTCGCAATGTCCACCGCAAGACGCTCTCCGAACAATGCATTGCGACGACGTGTATAAATGGCGTCACGCTGATAGTTCATCACGTCATCATATTCCAAAAGACGCTTACGCATGCCGAAGTTATTTTCCTCAACCTTTTTCTGCGCACGCTCAATGGATTTGGTGATCATTCCGCTTTGAATTACTTCGCCTTCTTCCAGTCCCATGCGGTCCATAACCTTCGCCATCCGGTCAGAACCGAACAAACGCATCAGGTTATCTTCCAATGAAACAAAGAATTGCGAAGAACCCGGGTCACCCTGACGGCCGGACCGACCGCGCAGCTGCCTGTCTACACGACGGCTTTCGTGACGCTCCGTACCAATGATCGCAAGTCCACCCGCTTTTTTGGATTCCGGAGTAAGTTTAATATCCGTTCCACGACCAGCCATGTTGGTTGCTATGGTCACAGTTCCGGGCTTACCGGCTTCTGTCACCACTTCCGCTTCACGCTGATGTTGCTTGGCGTTCAAAACCTGATGCGGGATTTTTCTTAATGTGAGCATCCGGCTGATAATCTCGGAGTTTTCAACCGAAGTCGTACCCACCAGAACAGGACGTCCGGCTTCCACAAGCTCTACGATTTCATCCGTTACCGCATTATATTTCTCGCGAACGGAGCGATACACTTTATCTTCATGATCTTTCCTTACCGCGTTGACATTGGTAGGGATGGAAACAACGTCCAATTTATAGATTTCCCAGAATTCACCCGCTTCTGTTTCCGCCGTTCCGGTCATACCAGCCAGCTTGTGATACATACGGAAATAATTCTGCAATGTAACCGTCGCATAAGTCTGCGTCGCATCTTCAACACGCACGTTTTCTTTTGCTTCAATCGCCTGGTGCAAACCGTCGGAATAACGACGTCCGTCCATGATACGACCCGTTTGCTCATCGACGATCTTAACCTTTCCGTCCATGATCACATATTCCACGTCTTTTTCAAAAAGCGTAAATGCTTTCAAAAGCTGGTTAACCGTGTGAATGCGGGCTGTTTTTATAGAATAATCACGGATTAATGCTTCTTTTCTGATAATGCGTTCCTGCTCATTCAATGATGCATCTTTTTCAATTGCATCGAGATCAACGGCAATGTCTGGCAGGATAAAGAAGCTTGTTTCTTCTGATTCCCCTGTCAGGAAGTCAATCCCTTTTTCAGTTAATTCAATGCTGTTGTGACGCTCATCAATGGTAAAATAAAGCGGCTCATCAGCGATTGGCATCAGCTTTTGATTTTCTGCAAGATATATTGACTCAGATTCCTGCATAAGCGCTTTAATACCCGATTCGCTCAGATATTTAATCAATGGCTTATATTTCGGCATCCCGCGGTGTGCACGGAACAAGGATAATGCTCCTTCTTTCTTGTCACCGGCTGCAATTTTCTTCCTTGCATCATTCAGAAAATCCATTGCAAGTTTTTTCTGAGCCTCAACGATCCTTGAAACGCGCGGTTTCAATTCTAAATATTCCTGCTCATCGCCACGAGGAACCGGTCCGCTGATGATCAATGGCGTACGCGCATCATCAATCAAAACGGAGTCAACTTCATCGACCATGGCAAAGTGGTGCTTACGCTGAACGAGCTCTTCCGGCGTACGTGACATGTTGTCACGGAGATAGTCAAAACCAAACTCATTGTTTGTTCCGTAAGTCAGAGAGGCTTTGTAAGCATTTCTGCGGGCAATGGTGTTGGGCTGGTGGCGATCGATACAGTCAACGCTCATGCCGTGAAATTCAAAAAGCGGTGCATTCCACTCGGCATCACGTTTTGCCAGGTAATCATTCACCGTTACAATGTGAACGCCATTTCCTGCCAACGCATTAAGGAAAGCAGGCAAGGTTGCAACAAGCGTTTTACCTTCACCGGTCGCCATTTCAGCGATTTTTCCCTGGTGCAAAACCACACCACCAATCAACTGGACATCATAATGAAGCATATTCCATTTAATAGGCTGCCCGATTACGTCCCAGGTTGTATTCCAATGTGCTTTATCGCCTTCAATCACCACGTGTGACTTTCTTGAGGCAACTTCTCTATCAAAATAGGAAGCGGTAACTTCCAGTTTATCGTTCTCTTTAAAACGTCTTGCTGTTTCCTTAACGATCGCAAAAGCTTTTGGCAAAATATCCAGAAGGATCTTTTCCAATTCTTTATTACGGTCCAGATCCAAGGCGTCAATCCGCTTGAAAATTGCTTCTTTATTATCCACATTAGGCTCATCAGCAGCCTGTTGTCTCAAAACCGCAATCTGATCGTCAATGGATTTAAGGTTATCGGCAATATGTTGTTTGAGACCTTCGGACTTGGCCCGAAGCTCATCATTGGTTAAGGAAGCCAGAAGTGCATATTCGGCATTGACTTTATCAACGTACGGGGTTAGCTCTTTTAAGTCCCGTTCTGATTTGGTGCCAAACAGCTTTGAAAATATTTTAAACATGATTTTATATATGTTTTTAACAGATCATTTACAGAAAAAATATTGCGCCTGCCTATCCGGAAGTGCCAGATTGTCAGCAAAGCTATCATTTTCAAACTCAAAGGTAATTCATTGCAAATAGTATTGCATATCAATCACAAGAATCCTAATGTAACTCTAATCTTTTTTACACTTGTTTAAACGAATTAAGTACCCATTCTCAGGTGCTGAAACCGTTTATACCAAATTAATAACACTACTATGCAATACACAGTAGCTTTGAGTCATCAAACAAAAACAAATAACCATAGCCATGAACAACAATAGATTATTTCGCAATACTAGCAGCAAAGTTTTAGGTGGAGTTGCCTCCGGAATCGCTGATTATCTTGACATTGATGTAACGGTTGTACGGATACTTTTCGTCCTTGGCGTTTTTATCCCGGTCACATTTCCAATCATTTTATTATATGTCATTCTTTGGATCGTGATGCCGGATGGCGCCAAAAGACCCAAACCTTTCGAGCAAACCAGCATGTCATCTTAACATTATTTAAAACTTTCATCAGTACAGACTTTGTATTTGCAAACCGTCGGAAAACAAATTCCGGCGGTTTGTTGTTTTATGATTAATTGCTATTTTTACCAATGGTATGCAGGCATACTAATTCCTTTTGCCCGACCATTATCGAACTCAAAATCCATACTTTATGAATGCATATATTGTTGCCGGATATCGGAGCGCAGTGGGAAAAGCTTCGCGTGGAGGCTTCCGGTTTACACGGCCAGATGACCTTGGCGCAACTGTAATCAAATATTTGCTGGAAAAAGTCCCTAACCTGGACCCGACACGCGTTGACGATGTGATTGTGGGAAATGCAGTTCCGGAAGCTGAACAGGGCATGCAAATGGGCCGCTATGTTGCTTTGCTTGCACTTCCTAAGAATGTTTCAGGCATTACGATTAACCGTTATTGCGGCAGCGGAGTAGAAGCAATTGCAATGGCTTCGGCAAAAATCCATGCGGGAATGGCTGAATGCATTATTGCAGGCGGAACAGAATCCATGTCACTTGTACCGACAATGGGCTGGAAAACCGCATTGAACTATGAAATCGCACATACGAATCCGGATTATTACCTGAGCATGGGGCTGACGGCCGAGCAGGTTGCCAAGGATTTCAACATTAGTCGTGAAAAGCAGGACGAGTTTGCTTACAATTCGCATCAAAAGGCATTAAGGGCGCAAAAAGAAGGCTGGTTTGCTGACGGAATTGTGCCTGTAACAGTAAAGGAAACCTATTTCGATGCTGCATCCGGCAAAAAGAAAACGAAAGAAATTATAGTGAATCAGGATGAGGGTCCCCGCGCGGATACATCGCTTGATGCGCTGAATAAATTGAAACCGGTTTTTGCAGCTGGCGGATCTGTAACTGCCGGAAATTCGTCACAAACTTCTGACGGAGCTGCATTTGTCATGGTGATGTCAGAAAGATTGGTTGAAGAGTTGAATCTGAAACCCATTGCCCGAATGATGTCATACGCGACTGCTGGAGTTGATCCACGGGTTATGGGAATCGGGCCGGTTGCGGCTATTCCGATTGCGTTTGAAACAAGCCGGTTTACAACTAAATGATATCGAGCAAATTGAGCTTAATGAGGCTTTTGCTGCGCAATCTTTGGCAGTGATTCAGGAGCTTGACATTAACCCGGAAATCGTTAATCCCAATGGTGGCGCCATTGCGTTAGGGCACGCATTAGGCTCGACAGGCGCACGGCTTTCGGTGCAATTGTTCAACGAAATGAAGCGCCGCGATCAGAAATATGGCATGGTAACAGCATGCGTGGGAGGTGGCCAGGGCGTGGCCGGGATCTACGAAAGATTAAACTAGGCCGCTTAGTAACTCACCGACTATTTTGAGAGTCTCCGTAGAAGAATTACCTATCTTCTGCGGAGATTTTCTATTTTTGCGCCGAAACATACACACCTTTTCATGGATGTATCCATTGTCATTATCAATTACCGGACGCCTCAGCTTATCATTAATTGCTTAGATTCTATCCACAAATTCACCTCAGGCGTTTCTTTCGAAGTAATCATCGTTGACAATGACCCGGAGAATGGAGGCGGCGACCTGGTTAAGCTGCATTATCCGAACATTACATGGATAGACGCACCGTCGAACGACGGTTTCGGAATCGCCAACAACAGGGGAATGGCTGTCGCAAAAGGCAAATATTTCTTGTTGCTCAATGCGGATACTCTGCTGATTGACAATGTTATAGGCCGCTGTTTTGACAGAATGAATGTCCGGACCGACATTATCGCTTGCGGCGCTCTGCAATATTATGCTGATGGCTTGCCTATGCCGTTTTACCAAAGCTTTAATGAGTTTCGCAGGACTTTTTTCATTCTTCCGCCCAGCGGTTTTATAGAAAAGATTGTTAAAAAGTTTTATCCCGATCCAAACTATTCTGATCCGGATCAGCATGACTGGCTTGTCGGCGCATTCATTTTCGTGAGAAGAGAAGGATATGAGCAAACCGGCGGTTTCAGTGACGATTTCTTCATGTATGGCGAGGATGTAGAATGGTCGGGAAGGCTGGGAAAATTGGGCAAACTCTGCTATTTCAAGGATTGCATATTTATTCACCTTGAAAACAACAATCCATTCCGCCGCACAAATATCTCCTGGATCAACCGTTTCAGCACGCAAATGCAGGTTTCCAATTTTCTGTGGATCCGGAAACAATATGGCGTTCTGCAATATTTGCTGCTGATCTCACATTATATTCTGATGATCCCGGTAATTTATATTTGGAAAATGGCTTTTAATCTGAAAACAGACGGAAACCCATTTACAGAGCTGCGCACACAATATATCTACGTCAGAAAAACCAGAGTCATTCTAAAATATTTCTGGAAAACGCTTTTTGCAAAAAAGGGACTTTATAAAATAAAGCCTAACGAAAACATTGATTTGCTAACCGCCATTCATGAACAACGTTAAAAAAAAGATCCTCTTCTTCACGCCTTACGCCACCCGGACAGGATCAGAAATGATGCTGCTCTACATTCTGAAAAAAATCGACAGGACCCGGTTTGACGTGGGCATTGTAAGCTTTGCAAATGGAGAATTACTAAAAGAATTCCCTGCGGATATTCCCGTTTTCATTGCGCCAAGAAACTTCAACATTGCTCAAAAAATCTCTTTCCATCTGGGAGTAAATCCAACATTGAGATATTTGCGAAAACTGGCCAGGGAATTCAAAGCCGATTTCTGGTATGTGAACACGACGATGATCCCGGAAACCATTGTCGTCGCGAAGGAATATCAGATTAAGGTGATTACGCACTTCCACGAAATGCCTTTGACCTATGCTTATCTGAGCGCGCCGGACTTTAAAAGCATTGTTGATTATTCTGATTTACTGATCGGATGTTCGCAAACAACCTGTAATTCCATAAAAGACGCGGGCGGCAGAAATGTCGACTTACTATATTCTTTTATTGATAATTCGCTGGTTAAGAAAAATGAAAAGCGGACGAATGAATTAAAAGAAAAGCTAGGCATTCCAAAAGATGATTTTGTGTGGGTTTTATCAGGAATGACATCGGAACGAAAAGGTTTTGATATGTTGCCTGAGATTGCACAAGAACTGAATGATCCGCGCGTTCATCTCGTATGGGTTGGCGCGAGCATTGATGACGGCCTGGTTTATTATACAGAACAGCGTTGCAAAAATTCAAAATCAGCGACCAAGATTCACCTTGTAGGCAAGCAAAAAGAGGATTATTATAATTACCTTGACATGGGAAATGGGTTTTTGTTAACCTCCCGGCAAGATCCGTTTCCACTTGTGATGATTGAAGCTGCGTTGTTAGGCAAACCCATCGTTTCATTTCCTTCGGGCGGCGTTCTGGAATTTGTTCAGGAAGGAATGGGAATCGTTACGCAGGATTTGAGCGTAAAACAAATGGTTACGGCAATACGCTCGATCATGAACGGGCAAACGAAAACGGATAGCGCAAAAAGCATTGAAGTGGCAAGCCGTTTCAATATTGACAATGGTTATAACGATTGGATCAAAATAATTGACAAAAATTTTTAGCATGCATTACTCTACATCCTGGTCCAAACTGTTCGCACAAATACTTTTTGTGATAATGGTCTGGGCAACTCCTTTTCAATCGTCCCAGGCACAACCCAGTGCTGCAACAACAGAGGCCGACGGACAGCGTTACCTGGCATTGATGCTGCTGAACGTTTTGGATAAGGATGAAAAGGGACCTGAACTTGATCTGATCAGGTCAGCGCATGCTTATGGAATGAATGCCGTTTATCTCACCATTCCGTGGGATAAGATTTATTACACTTCTCCGAATGATAAACCGCTTTGGGACAAGTTTGACCAGCAGATTAAAACGGCCACGGACCTGGGCATGAAAGTCGCCCTTCGCATCCATGTAGGAAGGCATAGCACAAGGATCAAAGGGTTTTGGGAGCCTTCCGATGCGCAGATGACCTCAACTGGAAAACCCGTTTTGAGCGGATATCAGGACACTTCTTTTGGATTTGATAATCAACCCATTCTGACAAAAGCGCAGGCATTTGTGAAGGAAACGGTGACCCGTTACAAGCATCTTCAGACCAACAATCAGTTATTGTTTGTGTCGGTCACCAGCACTGGAACACAGGAAGGAGAATATCCGGGTGGCATCATTGAAAATGGCAAGGATAACCCTGCTGTGTATGATTATTCAAAATCGATGATCACCGGTTTCCGCGCTTTTCTGAAAACGAATTATAAGAAAATCCAGCGGTTAAATTATTTGTGGGGAACAACGACTTACACTTCTTTTGATGACGCATATCCACCCGCAACGCCGTGGGAACCAGGAGAATCATTTCGCCAGCGTGCTGGGAAAGACTGGTACATTTACCGCCATCTTGTGCTGAAACGTTATACGGAGCAAATGATCGCAACCGTTAAGTCGGTTGATCCGAATGTGAAATTTGTGTCGGATTATGGTTCTGTTTTTGACAAACCTTCTAATGTACGCGGAACACTCGGTTTCAGGGATTTGAACGAAAAAGCCGATGGAATCAAGATCAATGACGACCTCGCCTCGCATGACCACCGCTGGTCGGTTGACATCATTAAAAGTGCGGCGCCAGCGAACTTCATTACGGCTAACGAATTGTTTATCAACACTTCATTTGATAACAATGCGCATTTAAAGCAGATTAATGAAAATTTTGAACACGGCGCTAATGTCGTTGCGGTGGTTGCTTCTGTACAAAATACGATGAACCGCGCCGAGCCATTCCTTCGGCAGGCAGCGCAAACCTGGCTTACGCAAGCCATGAAACCGATTGTTTACAGAGATTCTGTGAGTTACCGGCTTTCGGCGGCAGTTGAAAAAGGCGGACCGATCAATGTCATTTTTGATGAATGGAGAAAACGTGCATATGCTGATCCTAATAACCCAAAACCGGTCTGGATCGGGATGAACGAAGACATTCTTTCGCCTGAATATTGGAAAGATGCGTCCAATTATCCGCCATATGTGTTCCGACCGGTTCCAATGCAGATCATTGCGGTGAATAAAGACTTTGCTTACCGGTTGCCGACAGACACATTTTCAGATGTAGACGGGACTATTGTGAAAGTGGAAGTTGGCGGATTGCCGGGCTGGCTTCGTTTTGAAGACGGTCAGTTAAAGGGCAGGCCAACTGCGCTCGGCGATTACCGGATCCAGGTTAAAGGAACCGATGATGAAGGCGGAACGACAGAAGCTTTCCTGACCATTCGTGTGGATACGCGCGAAAATGCCAACAAGCCACCAACGGTTGATGCAAACTTTTCTAACCAGACCATTGCCCTTAATACGCCTTTCTCATTGCCCATTTCACAAGGAGCATTTGAAGATATTGACGGAGAAGTTACCAAGATCGAGGTCAGCGAATTGCCCGGCTGGCTTAAATTCACAAACGGTAATTTGACAGGAACACCCACGCAATTAGGTGAGTATCGCATTAGTTTAAAGGCATTTGATGATTTGAATGCATTTGTTGAAACTTACTTCACGATCAAGGTTGTTGAGCCGCAATTCCTTAATGCACCGCCTTTTGCAAGCAGCTCGCTGCCCATCAAATATGCACAGCTGAATATGCCTTTTAACTATATTCTTCCCACTGAAATTTTTGGTGATCCGGACGGCTATATTTCTTCCATTTCGTTACAAAATCGTCCTTCTTGGTTGAATTTCCAGCTTAATGTATTTTCAGGGACGCCGACCGAAGAGGGTGAATACAGGCTCATTATCCGGGCGTATGACAATGCAGGCGCATACGTGGAAATTCCTTTCATCTTGAAGGTTGAAATCCCGGAAGTGCGTTTTGAACTGGTTAGCGGTGGCAGCAAGGTCGATCAGCGTGTCATCCGGAAATTATCCGGCGACGATGTGCTGGCGCATAGCGAGTTACCTCCGTTGCTGAACATTTATGCTTACGGTAACTTTGAATATGACCGGGTTGATTTTGACTTAAACGGCCCTTATCATAAAAAATCGCAAACGAAACAGTTCCCGTTTGCCCTATATGAGAATGACAAAGGATTTGAACCTTACATTGGCCGTTACACGCTGACGGTTACTGCAACGAAAGACGATTCGGTCATTGTCACAAATTCCATTCAATTCAGCATTTCTTACGGCGATTCGATCAACATTACGAAGGACCTCGAAGACTGGCGCTTTTTCCCAAATCCGGTGGAGAATGTTCTCAACATTAAACTCCCAGCCGACCAGATCGCCAATGAAATCTCCTACGAGCTGATAACCGTTTCCGGCAAGAAAATGTCGCTTCCCAATGATTTCGTAACGGTTTCTGATGATCTCGCAAACATTGATTTATCTAAACTGGGCATTTCATCGGGCATTTATTTCATCCGCCTGGAAAGCAACGGAGCATTGCTGAAACAATTTAAAATCTTCAAACGGTAAGTTTTTCAGGCCTCAATCAGACTTGTATTTTCCCAAACTGTATGCTTGCATAATACTGTGAATGATATATATTTGTAACAGACAAAGTAGTATGCAAGCATACCTTTATTAAGCCTTAATCATCAATAAAAATGTACGAATATGGCCGTTGCAGAAGATAAAAAGACGTCTATTAAAGGAGGAGAGTTTTTGATTAAAGAAACTTCACCAGCCCAGATTTTTATTCCTGAGGAGTTTACGGAAGAACAACGTATGATTGCAGACACTTGCCGGGATTTCCTGAGCAAGGAAATATGGCCGATTCTGGATGAGATTGACCATGCAAAAAGCCCGGAGTTGATCTCAGGATTAATGGATAAGGCCGGTGAACTGGGCTTGCTGGGAACGGCTGTTCCGGAAGAATATGGCGGTTTTGGAATGAATTTTAACACATCCATGCTCGTTGCTGAGGCCACGGGTGCGGGTAATTCATTTTCAGTTGCCTTATCGGCCCACACCGGGATCGGGACATTGCCGATTCTTTATTATGGAAATGACCAACAAAAAGCAAAATATCTGCCAAAGCTGGCAACTGGCGAATGGAAAGCAGCTTACTGCCTTACAGAACCGGATTCAGGATCGGATGCGAACTCGGGCAAAACGAAAGCGCTATTAACCGCTGATGGCAAACATTACTCGATTACAGGCCAGAAAATGTGGATCACCAATGGTGGTTTTGCTGACGTTTTCATTGTTTTTGCCAAAATAGAGGAAAATGGACAGGCTGATAAAAACCTCAGCGCATTCATCATCGACAAAGCTTTTGGCGGCATTACAATGAATGCGCCCGAGCACAAAATGGGCATCAAGGGATCTGATACGAGGCAAATATTTTTCAATGACTGCCTTGTCCCGGTCGAAAACATGCTTTCCGAAAGAGGAAATGGCTTTAAGATCGCGGTCAACATTCTCAACATTGGCCGAATCAAACTGGCTGCGGCGGCATTGGGCGGAGCGAAAAAAAGTGACGCAACAGGCCATTCAGTATGCAAATGAGCGCAAGCAGTTTGGCACTTCCATTTCCGGTTTTGGCGCAATCAAATACAAGCTTGCCGAGATGGCAGTGGGCATGTTTGCGACGGAATCGGCTGCATATCGCGTTGGACAAAACATTGACGACCTGATTTCGACATTCCAGGAAAAAGGAATGTCAGACGCAGAATCCAAGCTCAAAGCATTGGAAGAGCTGGCGATCGAATGTGCGATCATGAAAGTGCACGGCTCAGAAGTGCTTGATTATGTGGTGGATGAAGGCGTCCAGATTTATGGTGGAATGGGCTTTTCAGCCGATGCGCCAATGGATCGTGCTTACCGGGATAGCCGGATCAACCGCATTTTTGAGGGAACGAATGAAATTAACCGACTGCTCGTTGTGGATATGCTTTTGAAGCGCACCATGAAAGGTCAGCTTGACTTAATGGGGCCTGCAACGGCGGTTGGAAAGGAAATTATGTCCATACCGGATTTCAGCATGAGCGAAGACGAAACGCTTTTCGCAGCTGAAAAGAAAGTGCTGAAGAACCTTAAAAAAGCAGCATTAATGGTGGCTGGAGCAGCGGTCCAAAAATTTATGATGAAACTCTCCGAAGAACAGGAAATCATCATGAACCTTGCCGATATGGTTATTGAAATTTACGCTGCTGAATCTGTTTTGCTGCGGGTCGAAAAACGCATTGACCTGCTCGGTGCCAAAGCGAATGCATTGCATCAGGACCTGGCAATGATTTACCTGCATAGGGCTGTGGAAAAGGTTAATAATGCGGGAAAATCAGCTATAACAAGCTTTGCTGAAAGTGATGAGCTGCGTGTGATGCTCATGGGCTTGAAGAGATTTACAAAGATAGAGCCGGTAAATTTGAAGGATGCGCGCCGCCGCATAGCCGATGAGCTGATTGCCAAAAACGATTATATTTTTTAAAAGCGTTAAGAAATCTCAGGCAAAATAGCCTGCACAACTGAAAACCAAATTGAATTACCGAAAAGCCGTATCTGAATCAGGTCCGGCTTTTTTGTTGTGATGAATGGTTTTTTATTCTACCCCAAAATGCGCAAATTTGGGAAACCAAAGTCCAGCGGTTTCACGTTAGGTTATCGGTCACATTTATATAAAATATCGTTAAATTAATTACGTTGGATTCTCTAACTGCTACTGAAAAACCACCTTTCATGACCTTGCATTCCCTGGACCTTCGTACAACAGGTCAGTTTCCTGCGTTGCTGCTTGATTATCTTGATCAGAAACCTGCGCTTGAAACTTTTTACAGTATTTATCCGACCCTGGAAAATGCAAAGGAGGCAATCATTAGCAAATCAAATTTCGGTGCTGAAAAGCGCAAAACGCTCGTCGAAGTTTTAGAGAAACAATATCACGGACTGCCTTATCTCCCTGATTTTTCGACCCTTTTAAAGGAAAATACTTTTACCGTTACAACCGGTCATCAACTAAACATTTTCACTGGCCCGCTTTACATTATTTACAAAATTGTGACGACGGTAAAGCTCGCACGCGCATTAAAGGAGGCATATCCTGAATATAATTTCGTGCCGATTTACTGGATGGCAACCGAGGATCATGACTTTGAAGAAATTGCTACTTTTCATTTGTTTGGCCAAACGCATAAGTGGACCGGTGAGCACAAAGGAGCGGTCGGAAGGTTGAATCCGAAGGAACTTGAAAGCATTTTAAAGCAATTACCGGACAAGCCAATGCTGTTTGCAAAAGCATATCTGGAAAATACAACCCTTGCCAATGCAGTTCGATGTTATATGCACGAATTGTTCGGTCAGCAGGGCCTGATTACGCTGGACGCTGACAATGCTGATTTAAAAAGGCACTTTTTGCCCGTCATTAAAGAAGAACTTACCAACGCCATTTCGGAGAAGCTTGTTACCGAAACCACTGGCAAACTCAACTCCCTCGGCTATCATACGCCGCTTCACGCAAGAGAAATCAACCTCTTTTATCTCGATAACAACATTCGCGAAAGGATTACCAAAGAAGGCGACACTTATCGCGTCCTGAATACAGACATATCCTTTACTGAGTCTGAAATCCTTGAACTCGCGTCAGAAAAGCCTGATTTTTTCAGTCCTAATGTCGTACTCAGACCGTTGTATGAAGAGATTATTTTGCCAAATCTTGCGTATATAGGCGGGCCGTCAGAAGTGCCTTACTGGATGCAGCTTAAAGGCGTTTTTGATCATTTCAATGTGCCATTTCCCATGCTTATGCCAAGAAATTTTGCATTGTACATCAATAATCAGCAATGTAAGAAGGCGCAAAAATTGAAGATCAATTACAAAGATCTTTTTCTGGATGAAGTGGCTTTGCGGAAGACATTTATTGAGCGAAATTCAGAACATGTGCTTAGCCTGGAAGATCAGAAAGAAGCGTTTAACGGCATTTTTGAGGCGATTCTGGATAAGGCAACTGCCGTGGATCAAACCATGCATGGCGCGGTGAAAGCAGAGCAAACGCGATTGCTTAACTCGTTAAAACATCTTGAAAAGCGCATTATCAAAGCAGAAGAGCGAAATCATGAGTCCGAAATCAATCAATTGATCAGCCTTAAAAACAAGCTGTTCCCGAACGGAATCGCCCAGGAACGCTATGATAACCTGCTGAATTTTTATATTAATGATCCGGAGTTTATCGAGAAACTGTTCGACGTTTTTGACCCGCTGGATTTCAAATACAATGTGATTGTTGAAGATAAATAACGGCTGATAATGGCTTAATCTTTCAATTTCACATCTCCAAAACGAGATACGACCGTTATTCTCGTTCCGGAACCCGTTCCTACTTTTCCCTGATATTGCTTTTGTTTATAAGCCTTATCATCCTTTGACGGCTGCATGGAAAAGTTGACATTCGACGACGGATAACTGAAATTTCCATACGTCACCGTCACATTGAACTGGTTGGCATCAGCCGGCAGAATAATCGACGAATAGGAAGCCTGAATGTCAATGTTTTCTGCGGAATTGGTCAGCTGATCGATTTTGAAATTGCCAGAGTAATTAAGCTTGATTTTCCCTGATCCCCGCATTGTGCCGATTTTCGCGCCGGAATAATCGATGTCCGCTTCTAAATTGGTAACGTCACCGATATTCAGCTCGCCAAATTTATTAGTCAAAAATATCTTTTTCGCAAGATCCAGTCTCAGATTTGAATATTGGCATTCCAGCGTTCCACCGTCCATTTTGCCGATTTTTGCGCTTCCATAACGCACATCGATTTTGTTCTCAACATTGTCCAAAAGGTTCGCAACAAAGTTTCCGTAACGCGAATCAATCGTCAGCGGCGCGTGAAAAGAAGGAATGTCTGTGTCACCAAATTTATTCCGCACGATCAGCGCATTTTCCTTGGGCATATAAACCGTGTAATCGATCTGAATGAAGTTTTTTTCGCCTTTTTTGTTGTTCCAGCCATTGTTTCCAAACCGGCTTCTGTCAATGTGCGTGGTCAGGTTGATTAAATTCCTCGCGCGGCGTTCATCAATCGTAACTGCACCCAGATATTCCGACGCCCGTCCATCGCTCGCCGCATTGGCCGTAACAATGATTTCGACCTTAATCTCGTCCCGGTTCCAGAGATTGATTTTGACCTGCCCAAACTGGTTATCAACCACCAGCTGATCATCATTTTTTACATCAAAAACCTTTACGATATTCCTTCTTTTTTCAACCAATCCGTTTTGTTCAGGGTCAGGACCTGCCGCCATAACCACCTGTGGAAGCACCGCAATGATGCTAAATAACAGGTGCGTTATCAATTTCTTTATCTTCTCCATTTTTAACTTTGTTAATGCGTTGCAAAATTTCTAATTGTTGATTGAGCAAGTCAACCTGCCATTGTAGGTTCTGGACCATCGCTTCCAGCAATGCTTCCTGATTGGGAGCATTTGATAAGTTGGAACGCAGGTTTTTGTAACTCACCTCAAGACTTTCCAGATCCGCAGAAAAATCTTTGTACAACTCCGGATTATTCCGTGCGAGCTTGATGATTTCCTCTCTTTTCTGGTCTATTGCAACATTGTAAGCATTGAATTCCTTAGCGTAGGTAGGAACTTTGAGGGCCACTTTCGGATCGCGGGTTATGCCGTATTCATTATTGAGGTAAACCAAAAATCCGATTCCAAGGGCCAGAAACACACCGGCGGCTATACGCCAGTCAAAATAAGGGCTGTTCAGTCTCCTAATTTTTTTTTTGGATTGCTCCGGCACAATCGGAATCTCGTTATGTAATTTGCTATCGATCTGGCTCCATAAAGAATCTTGCGGTAAGAAAGTATCAAATCCATCCCTGTTATCTCGCACAAACCGCTCCAATCGATCTTTTTTATCAGAAGAATTTTTCATAGATTCATTAACTTGTCATGTGTAAATAATGTTCTCAAATCCTTATTTGTTTAGATGGAACTCAATCAATTAAGTTTAAAGTCATTGGTTCTATTACTTTGAAAGCATTTCCGTAAGCTTCCTTTTTGCACGCATATATTGCGTCCTCGAAGTGGTTTCACTGATTCCGAGCACTTCCCCTATTTCCTCGTGATCATATCCTTCAAAAAGATAAAGGCTCAGCACAACACGGTAACCATCCGGTAATTTTTGCACCGTGTTGCGGACACGCTCCACTTCCAGACTTGTTTCATGCTCGTCCCTTCCGAAATAACTTTCATCGCGGTCGCCATCTTCCATGGTTTCCTGCCATTCCTCAATCTCAACCCATTTTACCTTTCTGCTCCGCATGTGGTTGATCGCTTTATTGACAACGATCTGTTTCAGCCACGCACCAAATGTCGACTGCTGCCGAAACTGGTGCAGGTTCGTGAAAGCATCCACAAATGCTTCCTGCAAAGCGTCCTCTGCTTCCCCCAAATGGTTTAATATCCGCATGCAGATGTTGAACATGGCCTTGGAGTAACATTTGTAAAGCTCGTATTGCGCTTTGCGCTCACCGAGTTTACAACGCTCCACCAGTTCGACGTGCCGGTCAGGGTAAAATTGTGTTTTCAAGCAGCAGGCTAATATATATTTGAACGTTCTGTGTAAAAGACAGTAGATGAGACTACATGTTGCATCCAGCAGAATTTTTTTTTCAAAACAATGTTGGCGAACAATGTTTTACTGGCCTTTGTTGTTAAAAAAGGCTGGTGTTTCCTTGAATATTGGTTATAATATATTCTATTTTGTTATCTGCAATCTACCTATTTAGTCGATGAAAACGTTCAATATCCCAGATTTTTACCGGAGCCGGATTATCACGCCGATCAAGGAATTCCGTCGTAAAAATGACAAGCTGAAACGTGATTATTCGCCTACAATGCTTGATTTCGGGCCGGTCCAATTTCTGATCGCCCGCCACTTCGGCTTTTGTTATGGCGTAGAAAATGCCATTGACATTGCCTACAAAGCCATTGCAGAAAACCCCGATAAACGTATTTTCCTGCTGAGCGAAATGATCCACAATCCGGACGTGAACCGCGACCTGCTCGACAGAGGCGTTCGGTTTATTATGGATACGAAAGGAAATCCGCTGATTCCGTGGGAGTCGCTGAGCTCGGAAGACATTGTCATTGTTCCTGCATTTGGAACGACCATTGAAAACCAGCAAAAACTCACAGAACTAGGCATTAACGCTTATGTTTACGACACAACCTGTCCATTTGTAGAAAAAGTATGGAACCGGGCAGCGCAGATCGGTGAGAAAAATTACACGATCATTGTCCACGGAAAACCCAATCACGAAGAAACGAGGGCAACATTCTCACATAGTAAGGAAAATGCCCCGACTGTCGTCGTAGAAAATATGGCGCAGGCCGAGCGCCTCGCCGAATATATGGTTGGCGCTTTACCTGCTACTCAGTTTTTCACCGATTTTGAAGGTCAGTATTCCGTTGGGTTTAACCCCGAAAATGATTTGCAGCGCATTGGTGTAGTTAATCAAACAACAATGCTTGCATCGGATACACAAGGCATTGCAGATTTCCTGAAAAATACAATGATCAGGCATTATGCATTGCGGCCGGAACAGGTAGAAGATCGTTTTGCCAATACGCGTGACACATTATGCTACGCCACGAATGATAATCAGGATGCAACTTATGCATTGCTAACCCACCAGGCCGATCTTGTTATTGTCGCTGGCGGATATAACAGCTCAAATACGTCTCATTTAGTTGAGCTTTGCGAGCAAAAATTCCCGACTTACTTCATTGAATCGGTGAATAAAATTTTGGATAAACAGCTGATCCGGCATTTTAACATGCACACGAAGGAAGAAGTGGTTACAGAAAATTATTTACCGCAGCACGAGCCCGTCCGCATTATGCTAACCTGCGGCGCATCTTGCCCGGATGCCGTAGTTGAAGGGATTTTGACCCGTCTGCTGACATTTTTCGAAGGAACCAAAGAGATTGGCGAAGTGATGAAGCAGTTTTGATCGCAGACCGAAAAAGCATTTAACTTACCGTTCGCTCAATTAAATCGAGTTACGGATTTTACTAAAATTATATTCGAAGGATGGCTAAAAACGGCCATCCTTTTTTCGTTTCTTACGTGTGTTCTCACCTACGTTTACTCTCTTCGTGATTATGAAAAAGACTTCTGCCGCAGCGATCTTTTTGTCCCTTTTTATCTCAATTTTACTAGACAGTTGCTCCTCTCTCAACGAAATCCGGATTTCCGGAACCAACTTCACGGATGAAATCAGCCAGTCGCAAAACCTGGTTTTTACATTCAACAAAGACATTGTTTCCGAAAGCCAGCTGAATGACTGGGACTCGACACAATATATTCAGTTTGAGCCGGCGGTGCGTGGAAAATTCAAATGGGCCGCGCCAAACGAACTCGTATTTTCTCCCGTTTCAGGGTTCGGCGCCGCGACAAAATATACGGCGAAACTTACGGACCTGCTCATTGAAAAAGGCGATAAGGACACAAAACTGGCAGTTTCCAAAGAACCGCTGGATTTCCACACGCCTTATCTGCAATTGATTGAAACAGAAAGCTGGTGGACAATTTCTCAGGAAACAGAAAAGCAGGAAGCGCGGTTAAGATTAATATTTAATTACCCGGTAAACAGTCAGAATGTCGCTGAAAAGCTGAAAGTTACACTGGCAGATAAGTCCTTGAATTACAAAGTTCTGCCTGCTTCCAATGATCACACCATAACGCTTGCCCTAAGCAATGTTGGCAAAGCAGATAACAATCCGATTCCTGTCAAAATAGCCATCGAAAAGGGGGTTAAGGTTCAAAATACAGCTTACACAAGCCAGGAGATCATCGCCAGCAACGCCAGTATTCCTTCACCGCTTCACCTGGAAGTTGTTGACATTAAGACCGGTTATGAAAATAATGCTGGTTATGCGCGCATTGTGACGAGCCAAGAATTAGATAAAGAAAGCATTGCGGCCGGATTTACTTTTAATCCGCAGATCGCCGTGCAAACAGAGCCGACTGAAAACGGTTTCATTGTTCGAGGTGAATTTAACGAGACGGAAACATATAATTTGCTCATTAACAAGACACTGAAAGGCGTCTTAGGCGCTTTTCCAGAAGATGAAACTTCAAAGGATCTGTTTTTTGGAAAAATGCCGGCATCGGTGGCTTTTGCTAATAAGAAAGCACTTTATATGACGCCGAAAGGCTCAAAAAACCTGGGCGTGCAGATTGTCAACATTCCAAAAGTTCAGGTTCGCATTTCGAAACTTTATGCCAATAATATACTCAGCTATATCAGGAACAACCGCTGGAACGAATACGGCTATTCGGGCAACGATTGGGTGGAAACCGGTGCGTTTAATTACAGCGAAGACCGTGAAAATGAGCTCAGTGACATTATTGTAGATAAAACAGTTGAGACCGAAAACCTGCCTAAAAACAAGGGAATATCCGCATTGAATGTCGCTTTACCTGAGGATAACAAGCGCAAAGGCGTCTATCTAGTTTCTGTCAATTCAAAAGACGAAGCCTATCTCGGCGCTACAAAGCTGGTTTCCATTTCAGACATTGGACTGATCGTGAAACAGGGAAAAGATGAAATCTGGATTTATGCCAATTCGATCAAAACCAATGAGCCGCTGAGCAATGTGGAGATTACGCTGGTAAGTCATAGCAATCAAAACGTGCATACAAGTAATACGGATGGCGACGGCGTTGCGCATGTGGAAAAATTGAGTGAAAAATCGCCTGGTTTTAAGATTGCCATGCTCACCGCCAGCATGGATGAAGATTTCAATTATCTCATTCTAAACGACACACAAGTTGAAACGTCGCGTTTTGAGGTGGAAGGTTTGCGCGATAATCCTTCGGGCTTGCAAGCATTTATTTACGGTCAGCGCGACATTTATCGTCCGGGCGAAACCATGTATTTTAACACTGTTATCAGAACAAAAAAGTGGGAAAGTGCGCGTGAAATCCCGCTTAAACTGCGCATGCTGACGCCTAACGGACGCGAATACAGGACATGGCGCAAAAGCACAAATAATCAGGGCGCGGTTCAGATTGAAGTTCCCGTAGACGCTGCCGGGCTCACCGGAACTTACGTTTTGGAAGTTTATAATGGCAACGACATTCTGCTTGCTTCACACGCAGTCAGCGTCGAAGAATTCATGCCTGACCGCATTAAGGTTGATCTCAGCGGTGCAGCCAAGGAATATGTTTCAGGAAATAATGTGTCGCTTACAGCAACCGCATTCAATTTATTTGGGCCGCCAGCCAGCAACAGAAATTACGAAATGGCGTCTCAGCTTAAAAGGAAAAGCTTTTCTGCCGCCGGCTTTCCTGAATTTGTCTTTGACATTCCAGCCGAAACCACATTTGAAAGACAAAGCCGTCAGGGCGTTACCAATGCACAAGGACAGGCTACTGAAAGCTTTCCAATCGCCGCGAGTTTAAAAGACATTGGTGTAGTGGAAGGTAAAATATATGTAACCGTTTTTGATGAAAACGGCCGTCCAGTTAACCGGCTGCAACGTTTTGACATTTTCACGCAGCCTGTTTTTTACGGCATCCGCCTTCCCGACGCATATGTAGGAACCAATGTTCCTGTTCCGGTTGAAATTATCGGGGTGAACAGCAAAGGTGTTTTACAAAAAAGTGCCGCCAAGATTGAGGTTGTAAGGCTTGAATATCAGACTGTTGTAGAGAAAAAATATGAAGTGCTGCAATACACGTCCCGCAAAAAAGAAAAAACTGTTTACGCCACAACACTGAACCTCGCAAGCGGAAAAGGCACATTTCAATATGTCCCGACGATCTCAGGCGAATATGAAGTGCGCGTAAGCAGGCCGGGCGCTAAACATTATACACTGGCCCATTTTTATGCTTATGGCTATGGTTACACGCAATATTCTTCATTTGAAGTTAGTAACGAAGGCCGGGTGTTGATGGAGACGGACAAAAGCAGTTATAAAGTTGGAGAATCGGCGAATGTGCTGTTTAAAACGCCATTCGACGGCAGGCTTCTGGTTACGGTGGAGCGTAATAATATTCTGGAGCAGCACATTTTGAAAACGGAAAAGAAAGCCGCTGAATTAAAATTGAATTTGAAGGAAGCGCATTTGCCAAATGTGTTTGTAACAGCAACATTGATCCGGCCGTTTGATACGTCCGACATGCCGCTCACAGTGGCGCACGGCTTTTTTCCAATTATGGTGGAAGATCCGGACAGGAAATTATCCGTCGCTATTACTGCTATCGAAAAGTCACGATCCAAAACGAAACAGCAGATCAAGATCAAAACTGCTCCTAATGCACAGATTACATTAGCGGTTGTGGATGAGGGCATATTGCAAATAAAGAATTCAAAAACGCCTGACATCCACGCGCATTTTTACCAGAAACACGCTTTGGAAGTGACCACGCATGATTTATATGCGCTGTTATTTCCTGATTTGAAGATCAGCGGCTCTTCCAGTTTTGGCGGGGACGGTTATGATCTTGAAAGAAGGATTAATCCATTGAGCAATGGCCGTACAGAACTTGTGTCATTTTGGAGCGGCGTGATTACTGCAAATGGCAGCGGCGAGGCAACATATGACATTAATATCCCGCAATTCAGCGGCGACTTGCGCATTATGGCCGTTGCTTATAAAGACAATGCATTCGGCTCTTCGACTAAAAATATGAAAGTGGCCGATCCGGTTGTGATCAGTGCGGGCTTACCGAGGTTTTTGAGCCCAGGCGATGAGCTGGTTTTACCGGTTAATGTTAGCAATACGGAGAAAAAACCCGCGAATGCGAGCATTACGGTGCAATTAAACGGACCGTTAGCTGCTGGCGAAAGTCCGTTAACACAAAATCTTACCATTCCAGCTGGCAAGGAAACGCGGGCGGTTTTCTCTTTGAAAGCATTACAAGCGATCGGTTTGGCTAATGTTACTGTCAAAGTCACCGCATTCGGAGAAACTTTTGTAAACCAGACTCCTATCACCGTGCGCCCTGCGTCGCCTTTGTTGAAAACGAGCAGTTCCGGCCAGATTGCGGGGAATAAGCAAGGCATTATCAATCTCGCGTCTTCATTTATTCCGGCAACCAGCAGAAGTCAGCTTGTTTTAAGCCGTTCACCGTTGGTGCAAGGCGGAGGAAAAGCGCTTTCGACATTGTTGGGATATCCTTATGGCTGCCTGGAACAAACCGTCTCGAAAGCATTTCCACAAATTTATTTCGCCGATCTGGCCAAAGCCATGGCCGCTCCCGTCTACACGGTCAAAAATGGCGAAAGCGACTTCAATCCGATGACCAATGTGCAACAAGCCATCCGAAAGATCGAGTCGCAGCAGCTTTTCAATGGTGGATTTGGCATGTGGCCCGGCGCAACGCAGGAAGATTGGTGGACAACAGCTTATGCCGTTCATTTTCTGGAAGAAGCAAGAAGGGCCGGTTTTGAAATCAATGCGAAGACATTAAGCCGCGCGTTGGATTATCTCAGCACCAAAACGGGCACCGCTGCTAATAAGGAAGTCATTGTGGCCACGACCGGCAACGGGCTTGCGTATGGAAGTGAACCGTCTTCAGGCTCTCAATTGCGAAAATCAGTCGTGCGCAGAGAAGCCATTTATTCATTATATGTGCTTGCTCTGAATGGTCGGCCGAACCGCGCTTCGATGAACTATTATAAGCAGAATCCTAATCTGCTAACCGTTGACTCCAAATATCTGCTGGCAGGAGCCTTCCAATTGGCTGGCGATACGCGCAGCTTCAACGCGATTTTGCCCAAAAAATATGTTCCTGAAAATGGAACGCAAGCCTTTGATAACAGTTATTCCTCGCCACTGAGAAATATGTCGCTGGTGCTGAACACGCTCATTGAATCGGATCCGGACAATTTGCAAATCCCTGTTCTGGCTCGGCAGCTGTCCAAGACAGTCCAATCCGCGTCTTATCTTAATACACAGGAAGCGTCGTTTGCGGTGCTTGCATTAGGTAAACTGGCAAAAAAAACTGCTGGATCAACTGTTAATGCAACTGTTTCAGTGAATGGAAAAAACCTGGCTTCGTTCAGTGGGAAAGAATTGAAAGTGTCGAAAGGCATTAATAATCAAAAGGTTGCAATTCAGACACAAGGTTCTGGAGATTTATACTGGTTTGCGCAATCCGAAGGAATGTCGGCAACCGGCACTTATGTCGAGGAAGATCAGGGACTTAGCATTCGGCGTCAATTCCTGACCCGTGACGGTGCGCCAGTTCAAACGTTCAGCCAAAATGATCTGGTTGTGGTGAAACTGACATTGACAAGCACAAATGGATTACCTGTAGACAATGTGGTTGTTACCGATTTACTTCCTTCAGGCTTTGAAATTGAAAATCCCAGAATCACTGAGCCGCGTGATATGCCGTGGATTAAGAATGCTTCCAGCCCCGAATATCTGGACATTAGGGACGACCGCATTCATTTTTTCACAGCAGCCACCAATGTCGCAAAGACATTCTATTATCAGGTTCGCATTGTCTCGAAAGGCACATTTACCGTGGGACCAGCAGCAGCCGACGCCATGTATCAAGGTGAATATCGCAGCTATTCGGGCGGCGGAAAAGTGACAGTTGAATAACTCAGAAGTAAAAAAAGCGCAGAATCAATCCTCCGGCAATGGCCCCTAGAATGGGGCCAGCCACGGGAATCCAGCCGTATCCCCAGTCGGAGCTTCCTTTATTAGGAATGGGCAAAATGGCATGCGCAATCCTCGGCCCCAGATCACGAACCGGATTAATCGCATAACCGGTTGTGCCGCCTAGCGATAGCCCAATGCTCCACACCAGCAAGCCCACAAGATAAGGCGTTACCCCAGCCGGAATGCCACCTCTGTCAGGATCCGAAGTGCCTGCATAACCGATGGCAACAACGCCGACGATCAAAATAATGGTTGCAATAAATTCGCTCACGAAGTTCGGGCCCGCGGAGCGGATAGCTGGGCCGGTCGCAAAGCAAGCAAGCTTAGAACCCTGATCCTCAGTCGCTTTCCAATGCGGAAAATATTGAAGCCAGACCAAAACTGCGCCTAAAAATGCTCCTATAAGCTGTGCAGGAATATAACTGGCGAGTAAGCTGTAGTCCTGGCGAAGAAATGCAAAACCAACTGTCACCGCAGGATTCAAATGCGCAGCCGCACTTCCAAATGCATTCGCCGTGAAAATCCCGATCATTACAGCAAAACCCCACCCCGCTGTAATCACAATCCAGCCGGAACTTTCGCCTTTGGTATTTTTAAGGACAACATTGGCAACAACGCCATTTCCCAATAAAATTAAAACCATTGTTCCGACTAATTCTCCAAGAAAGGGCGAAGGCTGCATGAGTGTTATGTGAAGGTTGAATCAACGAATATGCGAATAGTTTTATAATTTCTGACGCCAATACCAAAAAGAATATTTCCTGCATTTTTTACCAATTTTCGACGCTTAATTCTACTAACTTTGCGTAAAAATCAAGTTTTGTATTGAAAATCATGTCATTAAATCAACTTACGGCGATCTCTCCTGTTGACGGCCGTTACTACAAACAAGTCTCCGAGCTTTCCGCCTATTTCTCTGAATATGCTTTAATTTATTACAGAGTATACGTTGAAATAGAATACTTTATCGCATTGTGCGAGATTCCTTTGCCGCAATTGGCAGAGTTTGACAAAAAGAATTATGCTTCCTTACGCAAGATTTATGAGGATTTCAGTGAGGAAGACGCGTTGCATATAAAGGATATTGAGAAGGTCACTAATCATGACGTTAAGGCTGTTGAGTATTTTATCAAAGAGCAATTTGAAAAGCTCGGCATCGAGTCTTGCCAGGAATTTATCCATTTTGGACTTACTTCCCAGGATATCAATAACACGGCGATTCCACTTTCGCTGAAAGATGCGTTGGAAAGGCAGATTAAGCCATTATTCCGCCAGGTTCTTTTTGTATTAAAAAGAATGTCAATCGAGTGGAAAAATGTGCCAATGCTGGCTTTCACCCACGGACAACCAGCTTCTCCGACACGCGTAGGAAAGGAATTTTTGGTGTTTGTGGAAAGACTGGAACGCCAGTTGGAAATGCTGGACAAAATCCCGCATTCTGCAAAATTCGGCGGAGCAACTGGAAACTTCAATGCGCACCACGCCGCCTATCCGAAACAAGACTGGATGGCATTTGCAAATCATTTTGTGGAAGGTTTGGGCCTTAAAAGAAGCCGTCATACTACGCAAATTGAGCATTATGACAATCTTGCAGCCACTTTCGACTGTTTAAAAAGGCTGAACACGATCCTTACTGACCTTAACCGGGATATGTGGACTTACATATCGATGGGTTATTTCAAGCAAAAGATCAAAGCCGGCGAAGTGGGTTCATCTGCAATGCCGCACAAGGTTAACCCAATTGATTTTGAAAATTCCGAGGGAAATTTGGGTCTTGCGACTGCATTATTTGAACATTTCGCTGCAAAGTTGCCTGTTTCCCGTTTACAGCGTGATTTGACAGATTCGACCGTGTTGAGAAACATCGGTGTGCCGCTTGCCCATTTGGCCATTGCATTGAATTCGTTGCTGAAAGGTTTGGGTAAAGTTGAGTTGAATGGTGAAATCCTGAAAGCTGAACTGGAAGAAAACTGGGCAGTGGTTTCAGAAGCAATCCAAACCATTTTGCGTCGCGAAAGCTATCCAAAGCCATACGAAGCACTAAAAGAACTAACCAGAACAAACGAAAAAATAACGCACGAGTCCATTTCCCGCTTTATCGAAACGCTTGATGTTTCGGAAAAAATAAGGGAAGAGTTAAGGGCGTTATCGCCGTTTAATTATTTGGGTGTTGTCGAGGACACGCATTAAAATTGCGGCGGGAAGCAATAGCGACGATCAGAACAAAGACATCGGCAAGCACAGGCAAATCCCAGAGGGATGACATATTGGTAGCAATTGTCAATGTCCCACAAATCAAAAATCCCGGAGGGATGTAACGGCGTACATGCTGTTACATCCCTCCGGGATTTTATTTTTAAATTGGATTGCGTTGGTGCTACCAATATTGCATCCCGCTGGGATTTGCTTTTTTCAATGCATTCCTTGTTGCTACCTATATTGCATCCCGCTGGGATTTGCTTTTTTCAATGCATTACGCTGTTTCTACCGATATTTTATCCCTCCGGGATTTGCTTCTACCCGCATTGCCTCTTGCTACCGATGTTGCATCCCTCTGGGATTTATGTCCCGCTGGGACTTTGTTATCGCAATTATCCGCACTTGGATGAGCCGCAATCCTTACATGTCAGGCAGCCTTCCTGGTATAGCAAATTTGTAGAGTTGCAATTCTGGCATTTCTGCTTTTTTGCTTCTGTTCCGTCTGGAATGTATTGTTTCAATGCGCGGGCAACGCCGTTTTTCCATGTGTTGATGGATTCGTCGAGTTGCAGACTGCTAATTAGGTCTACCACTTTTTCGATTGGCATTCCGTGGCGCAATGTGCTGGAAATCAGTTTTGCATAGTTCCAATATTCCGGATTGAACTTGTACGAAAGTCCTTCAATGGTGGTTTTGTAGCCACGCGTATTTTTATATTGGAAATCGTAACGTGAACTTCCGTCTGCTTCGCGGTTTTTGATGATCACGCCCTCATTAACCCATCTTGGCAACAGGATTCCGTCTTCGTCATCCGCTAATCCCGTGAAAATTTCATAAGGCTGGTTGTCAATCAATCCTACGAATGCAATCCACTTGTCTTTTTTGTTTTGGAAACGAACGACATCCGCTTCCAAAATCTGGGGACGGGTTGTTGGGAATGGCACCTGGCCGCTAACCGTTTCTTCTTTTTCTCCGTATTGGCGATCAAAACACCTGAACGAGACCCGTCTCTGTAAACCGTAACACCCTTACAACCAGCACGCCACGCCTCCATATAACATTCACCCACCAGCTCTTCGGTCACATCATTGGGCATGTTAATGGTTACGCTGATCGAGTGATCGACCCATTTTTGGATCGCGCCCTGCATTTTTACCTTTTTTAGATAATCTACATCATTGGAAGTCGCTTTGTAGTAAGGCGATTTTTTTACGAGATCATCCAGTTCTTTTTGACCGTAATTCTTGCTGATATCCAGTCCGTTAATTTCCATCCACTCTTTAAAACGGTGGTGAAAAACAACATATTCTTCCCAGGAATCGCCCACTTCGTCCACGAAATCAACGCGAACATCTTTATCGTTTGGATTAACTTTTCTTCTTCTTTTATAAACAGGCATGAAAACCGGCTCTATACCCGAAGTCGTTTGTGACATCAGGCTGGTAGTTCCGGTTGGCGCAATGGTGAGCATGGCAATGTTGCGGCGGCCGTATTCCAGCATTTCATAATAAAGCTGTGCATCCGCTTCTTTAAGCCTTAGTATGAACGGGTTATTCTTTTCTCTTTCCGAATCAAAAATGGCAAATGAACCTCTTTCCTTAGCCGTGTGAACTGACGCACGATATGCTTCCAAAGCAACCGTTTTGTGAATTTCAACCGCAAACTCAGTGCCTTCGTCACTTCCGTAACGCAGTCCTAATGCTGCCAGCATATCGCCTTCCGCAGTGATGCCGATTCCCGTTCTTCTCCCTTCTCGGGCTTTGGTTTGAATGTTCAGCCACAGATTGCGCTCCACTCTTTTCACTTCCTCATCTTCCGGATCGGCATCGATTTTCTGCAAAATGGCATCAACTTTCTCCAATTCGAGATCGATAATGTCGTCCATCATTCGCTGTGCTGCGGCAATGTGCTTTTTGAACAATGTCCAGTTGAATGATGCTTCACTGGTGAAAGGCTTATCAACGTATGAAAACAAATTGATCGCCAAAAGCCGGCATGAATCGTAAGGGCATAAGGGGATTTCTCCGCAAGGATTTGTTGAAACCGTTTCGTAACCTAGGTCTGCATAGCAATCCGGAACCGACTCGCGGATAATTGTGTCCCAAAACAAGATTCCCGGTTCAGCAGACTGCCACGCATTATGCACGATTTTCTTCCACAATGTTCTGGCATCAATGTCTTTTTCATGCGTCGGCGTCGTGCTTTTGATCGGATATTGCTGGCGATAAGTGCTTCCGGAGTCAACGGCTTTCATGAATTCGTCATCAATGCGGACGGAAACATTGGCGCCAGTCACTTTTCCCTGTTCCAGTTTGGCATCTATAAAATCCTCAGAATCCGGGTGACGAATGGCGACAGAAAGCATTAATGCGCCTCTGCGACCGTCCTGCGCAACTTCCCGCGTCGAATTGGAAAAGCGTTCCATGAAAGGAACAATGCCTGTGGAAGTCAGCGCGGAATTTTTGACCGGCGATCCTTTCGGACGGATATGCGACAGATCATGACCCACGCCTCCGCGTCTTTTCATCAATTGAACCTGCTCCTGATCAATTTTCATGATGCCACCGTAAGAATCCGAAGCACCATTATTTCCAATCACAAAACAGTTGGACAACGAAGCGATCTGATAAGGGTTTCCAATCCCCGTCATCGGGCTTCCCTGCGGAATAATGTATTTAAAATCTTTGATCAGATCGAAAACTTCATCTTCACTCAACGGGTTTGGATAAAGCTTTTCAATGCGCGCAATTTCTTTTGCGATTCTGCGGTGCATATCATTCGGAGTTGCCTCGAAAATCGCTCCGTAAGAATCTTTAAGTGCATACTTATTCACCCAAACGCGGGCTGCAAGATCGTCTCCTTTAAAGTATTGAAGAGAAGCCTGATAAGCCTCGTCGGTCGTGTAAGTTGGCTGAGTTTGTGACTGTTTTGTTGTCTCCATATATATATTATCAGCAGATCGTTGATAGTAAAATCCAGTTCTAAATGTAATTATTTTTACACTTTTATCTTAGTTAAAATTATAAATGTTTGCAGGAAATATTTACAACACATTGTCTTACAAATACTTATTTTTTTAAACTCAATACAATGTTTGCAAAATTTAATCACAGCGAAATTTATTTCAAAAAGCTATATCACAAAAAAAACCGGCTCTAAGTGGAACCGGAAATTTTTTAATTACTATGGCGAAATTTATTCTTAAAGACTCAGCAATTTAGCCTGAGTGACAATATTTTAATGTTTTAAAGTCGGATAGCAGCACTTTCAAGTAACGCTGGCCACTCGGGAAGTTCTGGAACACCTGGCTTGCGTTTTCCAAAAAACTGGTTGAACATTACACCTTCTTTATCGATCAATTCAATTCCCGTAACCACCCCATCTTCGGTTGGTTTTCTAACGATCCAAGCTTCGTCAATGGCGTCTTCACGCAAATGCAGGTTAAACTCAGGATCCATAATGTTGAGCCACGGTCCCATCACAAATATCTTATTGATCGGTCCGGTGTGAATTTGAATGCAGTTGGGATTTGAAACAAAAAACCATAATCGGAAGCTGCTGCTCAGAAGCGGCTTCGAAAATGGCCTTCATGCTTTCCGGCTTGATTCGATAAGCATAACCCTCCGGCGCATTGCGAAGGGCGTCCTTTCTTGATAATTTGTGTTTGCGCAGCAAGGTGAAAAAGTCGTGCGTGTCTTTCAAAGCAAGCCATTCAGCTTGAAACGCAGCCTGATCAACTTCCACTTTTTCTGCTGAATCAGCACTTTTTTGCGGCTTATCTGCAATTGCAAGTTCAACTTCCTGATCAGAAGCCAGATATTTTGCTACTAATGCATCGTAAGCCTCTTTATTGCTTTTTTCAGTTAAATAAATCTTATGCGCAGCCTCGCCGAAACTGTTGAAAAACTGCAAGCTGTGACGATCATTTTCGGAAACGGCAAAGCCAAATTTCCAGTCACCCAAAAAAAGGCGCAGGTCAATGTCAGGACCTAAAACCAATCCCACATGATTATTAAAGGACACATTTTCATAAACGCCCTTGCGCTCATGCACAACATGGTCGTTACGCGTAAGCGCCATCACATGCCCCAGCGAACGCACTTCTTTGATCAATTCCCTGAAATCTCCGGTCAGTAAGGACACATTTTCTCCAATTCCGGTGGCGAGCAGCTCGGCCTCTGTCGTGCTCAGCTCTTTGGCGGCATCACGAATGCGGCTTTTGGGATTAATGGCTTTGTATTCTGCCCAGCGCTCTTTAAGTGCTGCTCTGTCGGGTGAAAGGGTTGATTCCATAATGGTTCTTTTGTTAAAATACTGAGATTAATGTTGCGCCGCCATCAGCGGAACGTGTGGCACAATGATCGGATGACCGAGCGTTTCGGGCCGGATTATTTTCACAGGCAATCCAAAAACTGCCTTGATAATGGTTTCGTTTAATGTTTCAGCGGGCGTTCCGAGGGCATAACTCTGCCCGTTTTTAAGCATAAGCACTTTATCAGCATATTGTAATGCGTGATTCAGATCGTGCACAACAGCCACAACGGAGAATCCTTTGGCAGTCAGTTGCTTGGCTAATTGGAATGTTTCAAACTGATGCAGCAGATCCATTCCGGTTGTAGGCTCGTCGAGCAAAAGCAGGCCATTTTTGATTTCCCAAATTTGAGCCAACGCCCTTGCCAGCTGCACACGCTGCTGCTCTCCACCGGAAAGCGTCGGATACAAGCGGTTTTTGAACGTTTCAATGCCAACATTCCTCAGACAGGCATCAACAATCGCCAGATCGCGTTGTGTCGGTTGCGATTGGTAAAATGGATATCGGCCCATTAACACGATTTCCTGGACTGTAAATGCCAGGTTTATTGAGTTCTGTTGAGAAAGTACAGCCCGTAATTTGGCCAAATCTTTCAGTTTGTAATCCCGCAGGTTTTTGTTGCGAAATGTAATGTTACCGGAAGTCGGGGCAAGTTCGGATGCAAGGATTTTGATCAATGTCGACTTCCCGGCGCCGTTTGCACCCACGATTGCCCAAAATTCTCCGGCTTGCACGTCGAAGCTGACATCTTGCAAAAGCTTACGATTCCTCATCTCAAAACATGCGTTACGAACTTCGATCATAGCCTTTTTCTTTTTTGCTCCCAAAGAATATAAATGAAAAAGGGCGTCCCGAGCAATGCGGTGAGAATGCCGATCGGCAATTCTGCGGGTGCAACAATGGTTCTCGAAAGTGTGTCGGCCAATGTTAACACAATTGCGCCTGCTAATGCTGAACCGGTCAACAGCGTTTTGTGATCGGGCCCGAATGTGCTGCGGATAATGTGCGGAACCACTAGCCCGACAAAACCGATTGTCCCGGCAACCGCCACAGATGCGCCCACGCCTAATGTGGCCAGAATGATGACTTTGCGCTTTAAAACCTTCATATTAACGCCTAAGCTTCCGGCCTGGCTCTCACCTAAAACCAGCAAATTCAATGCTTTGGAAAGATAAGGCATCGCAAAAACAGAAATGCCGACAAACGGTGCAATGGCCAGCACAGACATCCAGTTTGCACCGCCGAGACTGCCCAAGTTCCAGAATGTGATAGAACGAAGCTGCGCGTCATCGGCCAGATAAGTCATTAATCCGGTGATGGCGCCAACAAATGCATTGATCGCAATGCCGCACAATAATATGGTGGTTACGCTGCCGTCGCCAGCAACTTTCGACAATTGATAAACAAGCAATGTGGTGAGCGCTGCACCCAGAAAGGAAACGAACGAAATGCCATAAACTCCGGCCCACTCATTCATAATGCCTAAATATTTAACATTAAGCATGATAACGAACACGGCAAAAAGCGACGCGCCGGAAGTAACACCGATCAATGTTGCATCTGCGATGGGATTTCGGAAAAGTCCTTGCAATGATGCGCCGCCAATGCCAAGGCCCGCTCCTATTGACACGGCCAGACAAACGCGAGGCAGGCGGATAATCCAGAAGACGATCGACTTTTGTTCCTCAACATTGGTTTGTGCAATGATGCCCGTTTTGAACAAAATAATGTCCCATAACTCGCTTAAAGAAATAGAAAGCGCGCCTGTGCATGCGGAAAAAATCATTGCTGCGAAAAGCAGTGAGCCCATGATCCACGTCATTTTGCCCTTGGCGGATGGCCGATGACCGGGCGCTTCTGCATGAGCGTCCAATATCAGATCCGGTTCTTTTATGATTTCTGCCAACATCGCTTGCTATTTAACCTTTTGGGAAAGCTCCAATGCCGCCTTGCCTAATCTCGGCCCGAAGCCGGTTAGCAATTGGCCATCCATTGCAATCACTTTTTTATTTTTTCCTGCATTTGTGTTAGCTACGCCAGGCACTTTGAGCAGTCCGTCGATGCCTTGCAGACTTTCCAATCCACTCGAAAACAGCACCAGCACATCGGGATTAGCCGTTATCAGCGATTCGGCTGTCAACGGTTTGAAATCTGTAAAGCCTTGAACCGCATTCCTATGACCGGCCAGGGCAAACATTTTATCAACAGAAGTGCCGGTTCCTGACACCATTAAAGTCCCTGTCCCGCGGGCGTAAATGAATAAGAGTTTTTTCGGAGATGTGTTAGCTGTTGTTTTTGCAAGATCAGCTTGTAAGGATTTGACCATCTTTTCGGCTTGTGGCTTTGCATTGAAATAAGCCCCCACTTCGCGAATAAGCTTTACTGCGCCTTCTTTCGAATATTCATGCTTGAATTCGACCAGTTTTTTACCGCTGCTATTTAATTGCTTCACAACAGCAGGCGAGAGCATGCTTTGGTCTGTATAAATAATCACATCCGGGTTGAGCGTCAAAATGCCTTCGGCTGCTATGCTGCGGTTATGGCCTATTTTAGGGATTTTTTCGAGTGTCGCAGGATAAGTGCTCGTAATGTCGACGCCTACCAATTGTTTTTCCAAACCCAACCCAACCAGGATTTCACTTAATGTCCCGTTTGCTGAAACAATGCGTAAATCAGCTCCCGCAAAAGCGTGAGAAGCTTTTAAGCAAATGATAAAAATGAATGTCAATAACTTGCAAATACGACTTATCGGCATTGTGTGGGCAGTATTAAAGTTGGCCAGTAGATGGAGGCAAATATAAATTATAATTTAGACCAAATATAAATAATTAGTAAAAATTTACTTTTTCCTTCGAACGGACAATTCCTCAGACTTTTATTATTGTAAATTGAAACCTGGCGCCAACTGCCCAGCATTTAGACCTTTAACATTTTGAAAAATCTCTTCACCAATCTCACATTCTGGGTTCTGACTGCCATAACTGCCGGTGCGCTCATGGGGCACTATTTCCCGCAGCAGGCCATTGAAATGGAGTTTTTGGGAAAGGGTTTTATCTCCATCGTCAAGATTTTTATCAATCCAATCATTTTCCTGACGATCACGCTCGGCATTATCGGGATGGGTGATTTGAAGAAGGTTGGGAAAGTCGGCGCGAAAGCATTGCTTTATTTTGAAGTTGTGACCACGTTTGCGCTCATTGTCGGCGTTGTCGTTGCTAACATCATCCAGCCCGGAAAAGGCGTCGTAACCAGCACTTTACAGAAAGGTGACGCATCCGTTTACACTAGTAAGGTTCAGGATTTTAGCTGGTTACAGTTTTTTCTGGACAATGTTACGCTGCAAGTGCTGCTGTTTTCACTGGTTTTAGGAACGGTTCTGAGCAAATATTCGGGAAAGGAAAAAGTGACCGAATGGCTGAATTTCGCATCTAAATATGTTTTTCGCGCCCTGCATCTGGTGATGATTTTTGCGCCTATCGGAGCATTTGGCGGAATGGCTTACACCATTGGGAAATACGGCATTGATACATTGTTGCCGCTTGCCAAGCTGATGGGAACGGTTTATGCCACGATGGCGATCTTCATTTTTGGTGTGCTGGGGCTCGTTTTACGGACTTACAAGATCAATTTATGGTCCTATCTGAAATACATTCGTGAAGAATTGCTGATTGTGCTGGGAACATCGTCTTCCGAAGCGGGTTTACCTTCGCTAATGGTCAAATTAGAGCGCATGGGCTGTTCCAAGCCGGTTGTCGGGCTGGTTGTTCCGGCTGGCTATTCTTTTAATCTCGACGGCACGACGATTTATTTATCCATGGCGACGATTTTTCTGGCCCAGGTTTTCAATGTGCATCTCACATTCGGACAAATCCTGTCGCTGATTGGCATTCTGATGGTCACTTCCAAAGGAGCCGCCGGCGTAACCGGAAGCGGATTTGTGGTGCTAGCATCCACATTAACAGCCATTAAAGTGATCCCAGTCGAAGGTTTGGCACTTTTGCTGGGCGTCGACCGGTTCATGTCCGAAGCGCGCGCGATCACGAATTTTATCGGAAACGGCGTTGCCACAATCTGGCTTGCAAACAATGAAAAAGAATTCGACCGCAGTAAAATGGAATACGCCTTCGCGAATGTTAACCAAACGGAAAACGTTGTAACGGATAATTTAACGGACACAACGCAACGCGCGGACTCTGTTTAATAATTTGCAATTCGGATTTAACTTTGAAAAATTAGTAATAAGCAACATTAAAAATGACTAACGACAACATTATTGATATACCGACCCGGGCGAAAAGGGTTTTTATTGGGGAAGAATTTGATTTGAAAAAATGGGAAGATGTTGAGCCGTTTTTTGAAAATTTGAAAAACAGGGAAATCAACTCGGCCCAGGATTTACAGCAATGGTTTCTGGATCGCAGCGAAATTGAATCTTATTTGTCAGAAAACTTTGCGTGGCGATATATCCGCCAGACTTGCGACACGGCAAATACCAGCCTTATCAATGCCTTGCAATTTTTCATCTCCGAGATCCAGCCTAAACTTGCTGAATACGGCAATGCGCTGGACAAAAAAGTCGTGGACAGCCCTTACCTGAGCGAGCTGACCGAAGCCGGATTTGCCATCACGATCCGCGGCATGAAGAAGGCCATTGAGATTTTCCGCGATGAGAACATTCCGCTGATCACAGAAATGCAAACCGAGGAGCGCCACTACGGAGCCATTGCGGGCGCGATGACGGTGACATTGGACGGCGAAGAAATGACTTTGCAAAAAGCCGCCGACCGTTTGCAATCGACAGACCGGAATGTGCGGGAAGAAGCCTGGCGCGCGATCAGCGGCAGACGTTATGAAGATCACGAAAAACTGGACGAACTGCTGAACAAGCTCGTTTCGCTTCGGGATAATGTTGGTAAAAATGCAGGTTTCGCCAATTATCGCGATTATATGTTCGCGGCGATGGGCCGTTTTGATTACACGCCTCAGGATTGCTTCAATTTTCATGATTCTGTAAAAAAAGCCCTTGTGCCGATGCTCGATGAAATGGCTGAAAGCAGAAAACAAGCGTTGAAAGTCGATCAGCTGCGTCCATGGGACACAAAAGTGGACCCGCAGGGACTTGCGCCGTTGAAACCTTTTGAAACGGGTGAAGAGCTTTTGGATAAAACTATCCGCTGTTTTTCTCGTCTGGATCCGTTTCTGGGCGACTGCCTGCGCACCATGAAAACGATGAAGCATCTTGACCTGGAATCGCGGAAAGGAAAAGCGCCGGGTGGTTATAATTATCCGCTGGATGAAATTGGCGTTCCGTTTATTTTCATGAATGCGACGTCCAATTTGCGCGATATGGTGACGCTTTTGCACGAAGGAGGCCATGCAGTGCATTCGCTGGTGACCCGGGATTTGAAGCTTAACTCGTTCAAACACACGCCTTCGGAAGTTGCTGAGCTCGCTTCTATGTCCATGGAATTAATCACAATGGACTTTTGGGATGAATTTTTCGAAAACGAAAATGATTTGAAAAGAGCGAAGATCCAGCATTTGGAATCAATCATTGAAACATTGCCGTGGGTTGCAACTGTGGATAAATTCCAGCATTGGATGTACGAAAACCCTGCGCACACGGCCGAACAACGCACGGAAGCATGGGTGCGCATTTATGGCGAGTTTACGGATAATGTAATGGATTGGTCGAATCTGGAAATTTATAAAAAATACCTGTGGCAGCGTCAGTTACACATTTATGAAGTTCCGTTCTACTATATAGAATATGGCATCGCGCAATTGGGAGCCATTGGGGTTTGGAAAAATTATCGCCAGAATCCTGAGCAAGGATTGAAAGGTTACCTGGACGCATTGAAACTGGGCTATACGGCAACCATCGGGGAAATTTATCAGGCTGCCAACATTCCTTTTGACTTTTCGGAACAGCATATCACTGATCTGATGCAATTTGTGCGTAATGAATTGGCCGAATTAAAAAAGTAACATTTCGTCCGGGCTGATTTGGTGGTTATGAAAATGACGGTTATTTTTGCCCATATTACTATGAACGATCAAAGAAATGAAATTCTATAAAATTGTTGCATTTGTTGCCGGTGTTGCGTTGCTATCTTCTTGCGAATATCAGAAATACAATCACATTGAGCAGAAAGACCTGAATGTCGGCAATGAAACTGTTTACGGCGTAAGCCCGGACTCGTTACCACGTCAAATGTCTCTCAAATACGAAGCCAAACCTGAGCTGGAAACGCGTGTAAACGACATCAGAGCAAAATTATACAGCGGCGAATCCAGTGCAGTTGTAAAACAATAACAGCATTTCTTGCCAACATATTGAAGATATCCTCGTTTCTCCGGGGATATCTTTTTTTTGAAACAGCATTTAGAACCGATTGAACAATTTCAATATAGGGTCTGGCGTATTATTCCTTTTACAGGTGTCCATAGACTAACTGAAGTTGTGACAATTGAACATTTTTAATTTACTTTACGTATTCGAGGCAGGATACATTGGTAATAATCGAGCATAGACAAGCAATTAAAAGTACACAAAAACATGAATATAGCTTTGGTAACCGGCTCTGCCGGACTCATAGGAAGTGAATCGGTTGCTTTTTTAGCGGATAAGTTTGATCTGGTAATTGGGGTTGATAATAATTTGAGAGAATACTTTTTCGGAGCTGACGGAAATACAGAATGGAACCGCAACAGGATCCAGGATCAGTTCAACAATTACAAGCATTATTCAGCTGATATTCGTGAGGTTAGCCAGCTGGAACCCATCTTCAAAGAATACGGAAACGACATTAAGCTTATTATCCACGCAGCAGCACAGCCAAGTCACGATTGGGCAGCGAAAGAGCCTTTCACGGATTTTGGTGTAAATGCAGTTGGAACGCTTAATATGCTGGAAATGACACGCCTGCACACGCCGGAAGCTGTGTTCATCTTCACTTCCACGAATAAAGTTTATGGTGATAATCCAAATTATCTGCCATTGATCGAGCTTGAAACGCGTTGGGAAATTGATCAGAATCACCCATATTTCGAGAACGGGATCGACGAACAACATAGCATTGACCACACAAAACATTCTGTTTTCGGCGCTTCAAAAGTGGCTGCCGACATTATGGTGCAGGAATATGGCCGTTATTTCGGCATGAAAACAGCGGTTTTCCGAGGCGGATGTCTTACAGGCCCAAACCACTCGGGAGCGCAGTTGCACGGATTCCTTGCTTATTTGATGAAATGCGCGATTACAGGAAATCACTACACGATTTTCGGTTATAAAGGAAAACAGGTTCGTGACAACATTCACAGCCATGACCTTGTAAACATGTTCTGGCATTTTTATCAAAATCCACGTCCGGGCGAAGTTTACAATGCGGGCGGCGGACGTTTTGCAAACTGCTCAATGCTTGAAGCCATTGCATTGTGCGAGCAGATTACAGGAAACAAATTATCTTACTCATATTCAGAAACGAATAGGATCGGCGACCACATTTGGTATGTCAGCGACCTTTCGAAGTTCAAATCACATTATCCGGGATGGAACTGGGAATATGGCCTGACTGAGACGCTTACCCAAATTCACGACGGTATTTCTTCCCGATTAGGAGTAAAAACAGTTTAATTATTTAAAAGCCTCCGAAGTCATTTCGGAGGCTTTCAAACTCCTCCCCCATGCCAGAAAATTTTGTCATTATCATTCCGCAATTCAACGACTGGGAGGCGCTGAACCTGCTTATACAGAAGATCAACGAGGATTTGAACCCCTCGATCTTGCAAAACACAACCCTTTTTATTGTCGACGACTGCTCTTCCAAAGACAGAACACAGCCGTTTGTCAAATTTGGCGGTAAAGAGATAAAGGTTCTGCGCCTATATCGCAATCTCGGCCATCAGAAAGCCATCGCAATCGGCCTTTCATACGTCGCTGAGCACATTGCTGCTGACAAAGTGATCGTTATGGATGCCGACGGGGAAGATGCTCCGAGCGACATTAACTTACTGGCGCAAAGATCTTTACAAGAGCCGGGTAAAATTATTTTTGCTGAGCGGAATAAGCGCACGGAAAATCTACTTTTCCGGTCGTTCTACGTGATTTACAAGCTGTTATTCAAAATGCTGACTGGAAAAGTAATCACTTTTGGCAATTTCAGTCTTGTCCCTCAGAACCGCTTGCAGAACCTCGTGCGCGTTTCCGAAATCTGGAACAATTATCCGGGCGGAATCATCAGATCAAGAATTCCCTATGATTCTGTCCTGACGAACCGGGCAAAGAGATTGGCCGGAGAAAGCAAAATGAACTTCGTTTCGCTTGTTTTGCATGGATTAAGCGCAATTTCCGTGCTGGTTGACACCACGGCAGTCCGCATTTTAATCTTCTCAATCTTTATGTCAGGCATAGCGATCGCGTTTATCATTTTCATCATTTTCCTGAAACTCATCGGCAATGCAACGCCGGGCTGGGCATCCACTTTGGGCAGCACGCTCATGATCTTAATGCTGCAATCCTTCCTGATTTCGCTGTTTTTGGTGTTTATGGTATTACAATATCGTTCTCAGCAGCACTTCATTCCTGCCGTTCATTACCGCGATTTCGTTGAGAAAGTAGACACTTTCAGTTAGGTCGTATGATCACTTTTGACAACTCACCGCCTGTATATTGGTTCATTGGTTATGCGCTGGCGGCGTTTGTTATTTTTAGTGGTTTTTACAAATCAATTTCCACCAGAATATTTATCCTATCAGCAATTACATTGCTGATTTTCATGCGTTTACCGGTGATCGTTTTCAATAGGGAGCTCAATCCTGACGAAAGCCAGATGCTAAGCCATGCGATCACCTTATTTCAGGATCCGGTTTATTGGCGTTCGGTAGACGGCACGACCATTGGCCCGCTCGACAATTATTTGCTGGTTATCCCTAAACTCCTGGGTTTTCAGATCGATTACACTTCCGGACGCATAATGGGGCTTCTTTGTGCGGGTGGAGCGCTTTTATTCTTGTTTCTTACCTTAAAAAACTGGTTCGGAACTTCCATTGCGAGGAAAGCTTTCCTTCCGCCGCTTCTCTTTTTAACATTCACTCAAGAAGTTGACTTTGTACATTATTCGAGCGAGCAGCTGCCAGTTTTTCTCCTTTCTTTATGCTTATGGTTGCTTTCCCGCGCAAGCATTAACAATGGAAATGTCGGCAAGAATCTATTTTTACTCGGACTAGTTGCCGGATCAATTCCTTTTGCAAAGCTGCAAGCTGTTCCCCAGGCTCTGGTTTTGGCTGCGGCAGGGTTATGGGTTGGTTACCAATGGTTTAATAAACAAAAAGAAGGAAAGCCAGTCATTCTGCTGTTGCTCGGGGGGCTAACATTTCCCACTATTGTGCTGCTCTGGACGCTTGCATTCAATGTCTTTACTGATTTGCTTGATTTCTATATTTTTGGCAATGCGATTTATGCTGGAGGAAAAGGAATGCTTGACATTCCGGCTCAATTTGTAAAAATTATCAAACTTAGTGCTGATTTCCAGGTCTTTACCATTGCACTCATCATTCCGATTATTGCAGGTTTTTTCCAGATCGTAAAAAGCATTTCTGGTAGGAAGCATGACATGCTGGTGCCGATAACCATCTTTGCCCTGCTCATTTCAAGCATTTTCGCTGTTACCAAATCCGGCAACGACTTTATTCATTATCTGAATTTCTGCATCATTCCATGGACGCTTCTTGCCGCCTACGGACTCGCCCGCATTGAAAAGTGGTCGGTTGTTTTTCCTGCAACCGTGCTGTTATGGTTTGCTGGCAATGACGCTTATTATTTTGTTAAAGAGCGCAGGCTCAATGCATTCGTATCCGTTGAAGCCCGGGCGCTGGCACAAAGCCCAGTTGTAAAAGCATTAAAGAAATATAGTAAAAATGGCGATTATATGGTCGTATGGGGCTGGCAATGTGTTTATTATGTAGAAGCTCAGCTCGCGCAGGGCACTGCTGAAAACCATTCCGAGCGTTCCATTTTCAATCATGCCATGCAGGATGCATACAAGAAGCGCTATCTTTCTGACATTCACCGAACTAAGCCTGCTGTTGTGCTCGATGCGGTTGGGAAAAACAGCATGTGGGTGCAAAACAAAAAAGCCCAGGGAATAACGAGTTATCCTGAGCTTTTTCAATATGTTCAAAGTAATTATCAATACATCGGCGACTTTGATGACACACGCTTATATGTGCGCAAGGATCGCTTATAATTGAGATAACAAGTCTGATTGCTGCGCGTTTTCCGCTTGCAAAAGGTCGTTTAACGTTGTTCTGTCCAAAACGGCAAGGTTAGCGTCACGCCATCTTTCAAGCACGGATCGCAAGCTGCAAGTTTCCTCATCTTTACAATCATCACATCTTCCGTAGAAGAACATTGAAACGCAAAGCGCCGGCGCAATCGGACCATCGATGATCCGTAACACTTTTGAAAAATTGACTTCACCCGGCGGCACTCTCAATAAATAACCGCCTCCTTTTCCTTTCTGACTTTGCAGCACACCATTGTTACGCAAATCCAGTAAGATTGCT
Source organism: Dyadobacter sp. AC419 (assembly GCF_979253085.1). Lineage (NCBI taxonomy): Bacteria > Pseudomonadati > Bacteroidota > Cytophagia > Cytophagales > Spirosomataceae > Dyadobacter > Dyadobacter sp. AC419. Next base: position 298,177 of record NZ_CEEDCD010000024.1, read on the forward strand.
TCTAGAAATTTTTTCGGAATTTTCTCTTTCTCAGCGATATAGGAGATCAAAACGGGTCCTTTTCCGTATTGTTCTGCCAAGACCTTCAACGCTTTAAGCGCGTATTTTGCTTTTTTTGAAATCATTGTTGATCAAATGTACTTTTAGTCGATTTAGCATGTAGGCGAATCGTCCGCATCACCCATTCATAAGATGATTATTTCTAAATATCGAACATTTCACCGAATATCCTGCTAATTGCAAAACATTAATCGGTCAAACAATAATTCCCTTGACAAATTAGGAAAGATCTGCTTGTTCTCGAATAATCAGTTTCTGGGCGGTTTGCCGCCATTTAGCAAGCCTTGCATCCGCTCCAGTGTTTTCTTTTCACCGCATAGGGACAGAAATGCTTCGCGTTCCAGATCGAGCAGATATTGTTCGGTCACATTTTGTGCATAACTCAGATCGCCGCCATTGATGACATAAGCCAGCTTGTTCGCAATCTTCGCATCGTGATCCGAAATGTAATTGGCCAAACGCATTTGCGCGATGCCCGCCATAAATAAAGCAATGCCCGTTTTGCCCTGCACTTTGATGTCATTTCGCTGTTTCGGCTGCGTATAACCATTATCCGCCAGATCAATCGCAGCTTGTTTTGCCTCCACAATCAGTCGTGAACGGTTGAGAACAATCTGATCTTTTTCCTGCAAATAATTCATTTCACGCGCTTCCTGCGCAGAAGTTGAAACTTTCGCCTGTGCAATGTTCATGAAAGCGGTCTGCAGAATGTTGAGCTCCGTGTCACCCGCCTGATACATATCCGAGCAACGAAGCGCCATTTCCTTTGTGCCGCCGCCTGCCGGAATAATTCCGACGCCAAATTCCACAAGGCCAATGTAGGTTTCTGCATGTGCTACAACTTTATCCGCATGCAGATTAAGTTCGCAACCGCCACCGAGCGCAAGCGTATGCGGCGCGGTTACAACCGGAATCGATGAATATCGTGCACGCATCATGGTTTGCTGAAACTGCGCGATCACCATGTTGATCTCGTCGAATTCCTGCTCAATGGCAAACATAAACAGCATGGCCAGATTGGCACCCGCCGAAAATGCTTCGCTGGATTCGTTTCCAATCACCAATCCGCGGAAATCCTTTTCTGCCAGACTAATGCCTTTGTTAATCCCTTCAATCACTTCCGAACCCATCGTATTCATCTTCGACTTGAATTCCAGATTCAGAATTCCGTCACCAATGTCATACAGATTTGCACCGGCATTTTTCCAGACAATTTTATCTGACAAATTGCTGAGCAAGATGAAGCTTTCCTGACCGGGGATTTTTTTATAGGTTTTTGAAACAATGTCGTAATAGGAACGCTTGCCGTTTTCTACTTTATAAAATGACTCATTTCCTGCCGCAATCATTTCATAAACCCAGTCAGCAGGCTTCATATCAAGGCTTTCCATGATAGAAAGCATGTTTTTCACGCCGATCGCATCCCAGGTTTCAAACAAGCCATATTGCCAGCCGAACCCTGCGGAAATGGCCTGATCGATCCTGAAAATCTCGTCTGAAATCTCAGGGATACGCAATGAGGCGTATCTGAAAATGTCGGAAAATGTCTTTCTGTAAAACTCGCCTGCCTTATCGCGGCCGCCCACAAGCACGCCGAAACGCTTTGAAACGTCGCTTATGGCCTTCGTTACTTCCAATGTTTCAAACCTTACCTTTTCTGAAGGCTTGTATTCTAATGTATTGAAATCCAGCGCCAGAATGACGGATTTACCTTTTTCGTCTTTTACTTTTTTATAAAAACCCTGACCTGTTTTATCGCCCAGCCATTTGTTGTCATAAAGCTTTTGCATCACCTCGGGCATTACAAAAGCGTCGCGGGATTCATCCTTTCCTTCGCCGGAAGCATATAAATTGTTGGCCACATGCACCGTTGTGTCCAAGCCCACAACGTCGGACAAGCGATAAGTCCCGGATTTGGGACGACCGACAACCGGGCCGGTTAATTTATCCACCTCATCGACGCTCAAACCCATTTCAGCCGCCACGCGAATGGTCTGGATCAATGCGTAAATCCCAAGTCTGTTGGCAATAAAGCCCGGCGTGTCTTTGGCTAACACAGTCGTTTTGCCTAAGAAAAGATCACCATAATGCATCAGGAAATCGACAATTGCAGGATCTGTTTCGGGCGTCGGAATAATTTCGAGCAGTCGCAGATAACGTGGCGGATTGAAGAAGTGCGTGCCGCAGAAATGTTTACGGAAGTCGTCACTCCTGCCTTCTGCCATCAAGTGAATGGGAATTCCGGAAGTGTTGGAAGTGATTAATGTGCCCGGTTTGCGCAGCGCATCCACTTTTTCAAAAATGCTTTTCTTAATATCAAGCCGTTCCACCACGACTTCCATCACCCAATCGTAATTTTTGATATCGGCGAGGTTATCGTCAAAATTCCCTGTCTTGATCCGCGTCGCGAAATTCGGGCTGTATAATGGAGCGGGTGACGCTTTGACTGCTTGCTGTAATGCATCATTCACGATCCTGTTTCGAAATACAGGATGCTCGTTGGTAAGTCCTTTGGCTTTTTCAGCGTCATTGAGCTCTTTTGGCACAATGTCGAGCAACAAAACTTCCACACCGATATTGGCAAAGTGGCACGCGATGCGCGATCCCATAATGCCCGAGCCCAAAACGGCTACTTTACGAATTGAACGATTCATTATTTAAAGGTTTGGTTTAAAGCTCTTCCTGTATTTCGCCGGCTTTGAGTTTCTGATTTTCCTCTTCCACCAGCTTATTGATATCTTTAATTACATCAAAAAACACGACCAGTTTTTCCAAAGGAATTTTATCCCGGATCATTGTATTAAAGGAAATTACGCCTTCCCTGGCCAGCTCACGCTTTTCTTTTCCAAGGTCTGTCAGCACGATCCGGACAAAGCGTTTATCCTGTTCACTCACTTCGCGTTTGATCAGTCCCCGCTCTTCGAGGTTTTTCAGCATGCGCACAAGGCTGCGCGGTTCCATGCCTAATAATGGCGCAATTTTGGTTGCAGGCGTGCCATTTTCAATGTCAATATTGAGCAAGACATAGCCCACGGCCATGGTTGTGTCAAAACGTGCAGCGTAAGCATTGTACATTCTCGAAATCGAATGCCATGCCCATTTTATCTGGAAATCGATGGTTTTTTCCTTGCGCATCGTCTGAAAAAGCTTAATAGTATCGGGAGTGCCCCTTGTCACAAATGTAAGAAATCAGTCGAGTATTATGCAAGCATACTAATTTAGTTCAATAAAAAACGCATCGCCGGAATGAACTGACGATGCGCTCTTAAAAAACTATTTTTCTGCAATCAGCTTATCCATTAAGCTGTTAAAATCTGTTACGAATTCGTCAAAATAAACGCCTGTTCCCTGGCCTGAAAAACCCGTGTGGATTTCGCGCACCTTGCCTTTTTTATCAATAAAAATGGTTGTGGGATAGGACATTACTTTATTGAGCATAGGCAATGCTTTGGCAGTCGCTTCGTCGGTGTTGGTGCCAGCAAGCAAAATCGGATAATCGATTCCCATGCGCTCGATCATTCTTTTTAGCTTCGGATTAGAAACTTTTGGATCTGCTGATCTTTCAAAAGACAGCCCCACGACTTCCACACCGCGATCTTTGTTTTTCTTATACCAGGGCGCAATGAAATTGGTTTCGTCCATACAGTTTGGGCACCACGAACCCATGATCTGAATGATCACCGCTTTGTCCTTAAACCGCGGATCTTTCAGTGAAACCGGTTTGCCGTCCGAATCAGGAAATGTGAAGTCGACCGTTTCAAAACCTGGTTTCAGGAATGTAAGTCCGCCAGCATCAGGCAGTTTGGCGTTTTTGTTCGCCTTGGCAGTAAAGCTTCTCACACTTTTGATTCCTGACCACATAGAGCCTTTTAAAGAACCATCGTTTTGAATGGCGGCTTTGAAAAGTTTGGCATTGGAACCATCGAATGTTGATAAGAACAGGCTGTCGCCGTGAACGCTTCCGGTGAGGAAACGATAATCGCCGGTTGTTGTCAAAATGGATCCGGTAACGTCGGTTCCTTTTTGCACAAACGTTCCGACGGATTGCGTGGTGTCGCCGGTTGCTTCGGTAATGAATGTTGCGTCCCAGGTTCCGGCTACGGATTTTGCGCTCTTTGCCTCACCCGGCTTGAAGAATTTATAATTTTGACCAAACTTAGCTTCAAACGGAATGCCGCCGGAAATTTTGCCATTTGCAATTCTATAATAGGTGCCTTTCAACTGTTCCGCTTCGGCTTTTGCCACGATTTTCATGTCAAAAAGCTCCATAGGGATTACCAGCGAGTCATTTTGAAAAAACGCAGTGTCCATTTTGAGCCGCTCCGTATCATTGATGACCGTGACTGAATAGGTTTTGCCATCGGGATTTTTAGCAAGATCAAAAAGGAATGGAAGCTTGTTCTCCTCCCGGCTCAATGTTGCCCGCCAGATGCCCGTTTTCAGGTCGGGTTCAGCCGAAGAATTGCAGCTGATCATGGCAAATAAAATCAATACTGCCGCAAGCTGATTGATGACTCTCATATACAGTGGGTTATTATTAAATTAACGGTAAGGTGCCGAAATTAAATCCTTTGCTGACAGCAATTCGTACGCTTGAAAATTGCTAAGTTTGTAACTGCCCCCTGGCAAGAATTAGTTCCTAAGTACGTTGCTTTTAACAAATGGATTTACAAAGTACATATCACGAGCCTGTCATGTTGTCCGAATGCCTTGAAGGGCTTAACATTCAACCGGAGGGTGTTTATGTGGATGTGACTTTTGGTGGCGGCGGACATTCCCGCGCGATTCTCGAAAAACTTACGACCGGACGACTGCTGGTTTTTGATCAGGACCCGGACGCGGCGGCAAATGCTGCGGAATTCAAAGATGACAAAAGATTTACATTCATAGCAGCCAATTTCCGGCATTTGAAACGCTATCTCAAACTGCATAAGGCGGAAAAAGTAGACGGCATTCTGGCGGACCTCGGCGTTTCTTCGCACCAGATCAATACGCCCGAACGGGGATTTTCAACGCGCTTTGACGCGGACCTGGATATGCGCATGAACCCTAACATTGACAAGACGGCCCGGGAAGTCCTTAATTCGAGGTCGACAGCTGAATTGCAGCGCATTTTGGGCATGTATGGCGAGGTTACCAATGCGCGCACGGCCGCAGAAGCGATATTTTCTGCAAGACACAATTCCCCGATTGAAACGATTGCCGAACTGAAAGGAATTTTGATGCGCTATGCACCGAAACATCGTGAAAATAAATATTTCGCGCAGGTTTTTCAGGCATTAAGGATTGAGGTGAATGATGAGCTGGCTGTGCTGGAAGAGTTTCTGACGCAGGTTCCCGAAGTGCTAAATCCGAACGGCCGGCTGGTTGTGATGTCCTATCATTCTCTTGAAGATCGTTTGGTTAAAAACTTCATTTTAAAGGGAAAATTTGACGGAGAACTAGAAAAGGACTTCTATGGAAATGCGATAAGGCCGCTTAACAGCGTTACCAAAAAGCCGGTGGAAGCAACTCCCGAAGAAGTGGCCCGTAATCCGCGTGCAAGAAGTGCCAAATTACGGATAGCAGAGAAATTATAGTTTTTAAAATCCCACTTGAGAATGTCGGAAAATAAACGAAGACCTAAGCCTATTCCGCCTAAGCCTCCAAAACCAGCGAAGCGCAAGCGGGAATATCATTTATTCAACTGGCTGAACAAGTTTCTGCCACTTGACAAGGTTTTCGGAGAGAAAGCGCCGGGAAAAGAGGAACGCCTTCCCGTCAAGTATTTTTATTATTTCGGTTGGATCGTGATCTTGCTCGTTGCTTATGAACGCATTGGATTTCAGTCCGAGCAATATGTCCGCAACAGCATTAAGCTGAAAAAAGAAGTGGACGATCTTCGGGCAGAATACACTTCCATTCATGCTGAATACATGAAAAGCGGGCTGCAATCGGTGATCATTGAAAAAGTGAAAGCAGAAGGTCTTGAAGAAAACCTTATCCCTCCCAAAAAAATCATCATTAAGGAAGAAGAAGACGATTAGCCGGCCCTGGCGCTCATAATATTTACTCAATAATAAGCTCAATTTCTTCGAATAAAGGTCATGAAGAACGACGTTGAAAGCGGTCAGAATAATAAGAAAGCGCTGATCGCCCGTGCCCGGACCGTGGGCTGGCTTTTGTTTGTACTGGCTATTGCGGTTTTTGGTAAACTGATCCGCGTGCAGTATTACGATGAATTTAAAGGAAAAACCTGGGCCGAATATTCTGCAAAAAACGATTTGAAACTGGATACGATTCCGGCCATGCGCGGGAATATTTATTCCAAAGACGACCGCTTGCTGGCGACTTCCCTGCCTTACTATTATGTGGGTCTGGACACCAAAGTGGCCGATTCCGCTTATTTCTACAATCACATTGATGAGCTTTCTTCGTTGCTTGCCAAGAGTTTTGGTGAGTTTACCGCATCAGGTTACAAGAACAAGATCATGCGTTATCGTGTGAGCAAGAACAAAAGATATTTAAGACTGAAAAATCGCCAGATCAGCCATCTGGATCGGGAAAAAATTAAACTGTGGCCCTTTTTTGCAAGAAACCGCAAAGGTGGCGGCGGAAAGTTTGAAACGATTTACAGACGCTATAAACCATTCAGTCCGATGGCCGACCGGACCATTGGCGGCATTGATCCGAAAAGCGGACGCGGCTACATTGGTCTGGAAGCGAGCTTTGACAAAAATCTGGAAGGAAAAGCGGGCATAGGATGGGTGGAAATGGTTGAAGGTGGCATGAAAATTCCTGTCGGAGATGCATTAAATGTGCAGCCAGAGGCCGGGCGTGATGTTTACACCACATTAGACATGAATTTCCAGGACCGCGCTGAAATTGCATTGCGGAGAAAACTCATGGAAAGCAAAGCCAATTATGGCTGCGTGATCGTGATGGAAGTGGCCACCGGTGAAATTCGGGCAATGGCCAATCTGACCAAACGCGGCGATGGCAAATATGAGGAAGTTTTCAATTACGCGGTCGCAGGTGGCGCTGATCCGGGATCTACTTTTAAGCTGCCGACGATGATGGCGCTTTTGGAAGAAACAAAAATGAACCCTGACCAGGTGACCGTTAATACAGGAGCCGGCTCGGTTCGCTTTCGCGGAACTTCTATTAATGATTCAAAAAGAGGTGGCCACGGTGTGCTGACTGCGACGCAGGTTTTTGAAAAATCGTCTAACATTGGCGTGCATATGCTCATGCAGCGCTATTTCTTTTCCAAACCTGACACCTATCTTTCGTATTTAAAGCGCTTTCACCTGACCACGCCGACGGGCATTCACATGAAGGGGGAAAAGCCGCCTTATATCAAAGACCGCACATCGAAGCAATGGAGCGCATATTCGCTCACATTCATGTCTTACGGTTATGAAATGTCAATGACGCCGTTGCAGACACTGGCGCTTTACAATGCTGTTGCAAACGATGGTTACTGGGTGCGTCCTATGATCGTGCGCGAGATCCGCAATGCAGAAGGCGTTGAAGACAAAATCCCGCCATATGTTGAGGATAAGCCAATTGCGTCCGCAGAAACGATAAAAAAGGTGAAGAAAATGCTGGAAGGCGTTGTAAAAGCGGGTTCTGCGAAGAATATTAGCTCGGAGCTTTACCAGATCGCCGGAAAAACGGGAACAGCGCAGAAGCTGATCAATGGCATTTACACACCAGGAAAATATTACACGTCATTTGCGGGTTACTTTCCGGCAGATAAGCCAAAATACAGTGCTATTGTGATTATTGACACGCCGCAGGGTGAGGGTGCGAACTATACTTTATATGCAGGAAGCGTTGCAGCGCCGGTTTTCAAAGAAGTGGCCGATCGCATTTATGCTTATGACGTCAGCATTCAGAAGCCGGTTAAAGATTCAATTCCGGAGGTTTCCAAAGATGTACGGTGGGCCGGACGTGCGGAAGACCTGAAAATCATCAGCAAAGAACTTAAACTGACGCCTGTCCCCGACGGCACGGAATATGCAGCTGCCTCTCTTTTGAAAAAGGGTAAAACGAATTATCAGGCGCGTGTGATGGATACGAAAGATGTTCCGGATTTGCTGGGAATGGCCATGCGCGACGCTTTGTATATTTTGGAAAACAAAGGCTTTAATGTCACTTTTAAAGGCTCCGGCAAGGTCGTAGAGCAATCTTTACCGCCCGGCACTAACCCGGCTGGCAATAAAACGATCCTATTAACATTACAGTAGTTCCTTCATGGAAAGCACCCCAGACAAAATTTTAAGCGATATCCTGATTGGCGTTGCCGGAGCCAACATTACCGGCTCTGATATAGCTGTTATCAAAAGCATTATTCTGGATTCCAGAAAAGTTTTGCCCGGAAGTTTATTTGTTGCATTAAGAGGAACGCAAACGGATGGACATCAATACATTAACACGGCAACACAGCTGGGCGCGGCTGCTATTTTATGTGAAGAATTGCCGGAGACATTGAGCGAGCAAGTGACTTACATTCAAGTCCCGGATTCGGCAGAAGCGCTGGGCTCCATTTCCTCAGCGTTTTATGATAATCCTTCGCAAAACCTGACTTTGGTCGGTGTTACGGGCACCAATGGTAAAACTTCCGTTGCCACATTTCTTTTCCAGCTTTTTCGTGCATTAGGCTATCGCTGCGGACTGATTTCGACTGTTCAAAATCAAATTGAGGATGAAATTATTCCCTCGACGCACACCACGCCGGATGCTGTTGCATTGAATCAGCTGCTTTCGAAAATGCAGAAGAAAAATTGCAGTCACGTGTTTATGGAAGTGAGCTCGCATGCGGTTGCGCAGCATAGGATAACGGGTTTGCAGTTTGCAGGAGGGATTTTTACCAACATTACGCACGATCACCTCGATTTCCACAAGACATTTGATAATTACATTAAAGCAAAAAAAGGCTTCTTTGACCAACTTCCTGAGTCGGCTTTTGCGCTTGTTAATGTGGACGACCGCCGTGGTTCGGTAATGGTGCAGAATACAAAAGCCAAAATCGAAACATATTCTCTTCAAACGCTGGCCAATTTCAAAGGAAAAATCATTTCTGACACGCTGGCGGGCATGCATATGGACATTAATATGCAGGAAGTCTGGTTTAGGGTCATCGGCAGGTTCAATGCTTATAATTTGCTTTCCGTTTATGGCACGGCGATTCTTTTGGGTGAAAAACCTGAGTCCGTTTTAACAGAACTTTCTAACCTGAAAAGCCCTCCGGGACGATTTGAACAGTTTCATTCACCCGATAACATTGTGGGAATCGTGGATTACGCGCATACGCCGGATGCATTGGAAAATGTGTTGGAAACCATCAACCATTTGCGCAGCGGAAATGAGAAAGTAATCACGGTTGTGGGCTGCGGCGGAAATCGGGATGCGGAAAAGCGCCCTAAAATGGCCGCTATCGCTTGCAAATTCAGTAACAGGGTCATTCTCACATCTGATAATCCGCGTTACGAAGATCCGGCTGATATTTTAGAACAAATGCGCAAAGGCGTTCCACCATTGGATTACAAAAAGACAACGGTGATTGAAGACCGCCGCGAAGCCATTTTCAGGGCTTATGATGAAGCCAATCCGGATGATATCATTCTCATTGCGGGAAAAGGCCACGAAAATTATCAGGAAATCAAAGGAATAAAACACCATTTCGACGATAAGGAGGTTTTGCTCGAAGCTTTTGCAGCAAGACACGCTTAATCAGGGATGAAAAAAACGATGGCCCTTTTGTGTAGTCTTTGAAAAGAAGCAACTTTGCAGCGTCATCCCCAATACATTATTCATGCTCTATTACTTATTCGATTATCTCGACAAGCATTTCAATATCCCGGGAGCGGGCGTTTTCCAATATATTTCCTTCCGGGCGCTTGGCTCGACGGTCCTGTCGCTTTTCATAGCCGCCACTTACGGAAAAACGATCATTAATTATCTCAGAAAGAAGCAAATGGGCGAGACAATCCGGGATTTGGGATTGGCCGGTCAGATGGAAAAAGCGGGAACGCCGACAATGGGTGGCTTTATCATTTTGGCCTCATTGCTTATTCCGGTGCTGCTTTTTGCAAAGTTGAGTAATGTTTACATCGTGCTGCTCATCATTACAGCGCTCTGGACGGGGATGATCGGGTTTGTCGATGATTATCTTAAAAAATTCAAAAACAATAAAGACGGCCTGCATGGCCGCTTCAAAATCGTCGGCCAGGTGGGATTGGGCGTGATCGTGGGTCTAACGCTTTCGTTTAACGACAATGTGCGGATCCGGATTTATGAACAGCCGTTGCTAAGCTCAAATCTGGGAGAAATCCAGCGTTACCGGGACATTATTCATCCAACCGTAACGACAATCCCTTTCATCAAAAACAATGAATTTGATTATAAAGCATTGCTTTTCGGCTGGTTACCTGAGGAATATACGTGGGTGATTTACACCATCATTGCCATTTTTATCATCACAGCCGTTTCCAACGGAGCCAACATTACCGACGGAATTGACGGACTTGCGGCAGGCGTTTCAGGGATTATTGCGCTTACATTGGGCGTTCTGGCCTATTTGTCAGGAAACACGAAGTTTTCGCAATATCTAAACATCATGTACATTCCGAACTCGGGCGAGCTTGTGATTTTTTGTGCCGCATTCATAGGCGCCTGCGTCGGGTTCCTCTGGTATAATGCCTATCCCGCCCAGGTTTTCATGGGCGACACAGGAAGCTTGATGCTTGGTGGTGTTATTGCGGTTATCGCACTGGCGATCCGGAAAGAGTGGCTGATTCCTTTTATGTGCGGAATATTTATCGCTGAAAACCTTTCTGTAATCGTACAAGTCAGCTATTTCAAATACACCAAGCGTAAATATGGCGAAGGCCGAAGGGTGCTGTTAATGTCGCCGCTTCACCATCATTACCAGAAAAAAGGCATCCACGAATCCAAAATCGTGACAAGATTCTGGATCGTTGGAATCATCCTGGCCATATTGACGCTTGCAACATTGAAATTACGATAAGGAGCGGTTTATCGTCCTACCGCTTCACTGTAACGTCTCGGATCATAACCTTTCGCAAAAAGCGGATATTGGTCAAAAATCCTTCTTACGACGCTTCTGTAATGGTTGTTGGAAGTTTCAACGCCATTAAAAATCCCGGATGCATATCCCCTCCATACAACCTGATCACTTTCTGCATCGATAAGGGAAACGATTAATGTGCCTTTATCCAATGCGTATTTGATCGGTTCGTAGCGGAAACCGTCGTTTTCTGTATCAACCCAGTTTTTGATAACCGGCTGCATATAACCCTGGTAACGAAGGTTGTCGTAAAAAATACCATAGTTAACAAGCAATGTTGGTTTTTCTGCGGTAAGCTTGTAGCCTCTTACCTGCATCTGGCGGCGGATAGCTTCGTAAATCTCCGTGCAGAGATTGTTTGTATCGCGCTCACATTCGAGAAATGTATAGGAAGAATAATCCTTAAAGTTGGTTTCGTAGCTGTAATCGTGCTCCACAAACACCTTCCGACCACTGGAGCAACCCGCTATAATAATAATTAGGAGTAAAGCGGCATAAGTTGTAATAGACCTTAGCATAAGCATTTAATTTGTCAGGTTATGAAATATATATCAAGAATGTATTAATACAAATCCAACAGAACCAATAACTTACGCCAGATGCTTTTTAAAACTATCCCAAATAATAAGCTATTGATTTACGCATTTCAGAAGCAGAAATAACCACATCATAATCACATTGCCCCGCCCCTTTTCAGCAATGAAAATCTCACTTCTTTTCCTTTATTCTTTTTATCCTGCCGTGTAAGTGCAATGATCTGTTCCACATCCTCCGGCGCTATCTGCACTTTTCCATATGTTGCAAACAAAAACTCTTCAATCTCTGTAAGCGTCTGCTGGTCAATCATCTTTCTCGAAAACGAAAGGTAACTTTCCATGATCATTCCCACCGCTATCGCCTCTCCGTGAAACAGCCGTTGATTGGCCGATTTATTCAAAAAGCAAGTTTCAACCGCATGGCCGAGTGTGTGTCCAAAATTCAGGATCTTACGCAAACCTTTTTCCGTAGGATCCTGATCTACAACCTGTTCCTTTATTTTAACTGAATGCGCGATCAGGTCCGTCCAGTTTTGCTCTTCAAAATCCTTCTGCCTGATCTCATCCCACTTTTTCGCGTCAGCAATGAGACAATGTTTGATGATTTCAGCGAAACCAGACCTTATCTCTCTTTCCGGCAATGTTTGTAAAAAAACCGGATCGATCAGCACTCTTTTTGGCAATGTAAAAACGCCTAAATGATTTTTAAACCCTTGAAAGTCAATGCCTAACTTACCGCCAACACTTGCATCCACCTGCGAAAGCAAGGTCGTCGGCACCTGTATAAAATCTATTCCACGTTTGTAAACCGCCGCACAAAATCCGCCCATATCGCCAATTACACCTCCACCCAGATTAATTACCAGTGCATGCCGGTCCAGACCTTCCTTCGTCATCGCATCCCAAATTTTTTCGCAGGTTGCCAAAACTTTATTGGCCTCACCGCTCGGAACGCTCACAACATTATGACTTGGCAAAACTGCCTTCAAGTGAGGATAACAAAGCCTTTTTGTATTGTTATCAGCTATCAAAAACACTTTGGAATATTCCGCTGAACCTAAAAAACCACTTAAACTTTCACTGATTGGGGCAATCACTACTGACTCGTTCATTCTTCAATTTATTGAGACGGCGCTCGTAACACATACGATGAATGCACCTTAATGGATGCGTTGATAACCAGCTTTTTAAAAATAATATTCTGGAAATCTCTTTTAAAGATATGAATTATAATGTAGATGAGATAACCATTTACTGTTTGTATCCTAAGAAAATTTTTCCACACTCCACATTTTATCCACAATTGCGTTTACTGATGTCTCGTTTGCTTTTTATTTTGTAAAATTGCCCTCCGTTTCAAGCTGACAATTAATGTCTGGCTTCATTGATCCATTATAATCTTTCAGAATGAGTGCTCCGCTGATTTCAGGAATTCAACAAGTAGGAATTGGTGTTCAAAATGTCCCCGACGCGTTTAAATGGTATCGCCAAATGCTCGGATTTGACGTGCCCGTTTTTGACGAAAAAGCCGAAGCGCCGCTCATGACGCCTTATACGGGCGGTGTTGTGCACAAGCGTCATGCACTTCTGGCTATTAATATGGCAGGCGGCGGCGGATTGGAAATTTGGTCGTTTACCAGCAGAAAGTCGGAACCGGCTAATTTCAAACCTGAAATCGGAGACCTCGGCATTAATGCGATCCGGTTCAAAGCGCCCGATGTCAGGAAAGCACATGAATGGTTAAAAAGTCAGTCAAAAGAAGGCGTCGGCCCATTGACTGCATTGCCGGAAGGAGAAGGTTTCTGGGGCAATGACCCTTACGGAAACACATTCCAGATCACAAGCGATGAATCCTGGTTTCAGAAAACCGGAAAACCAGTTGGCGGCGTCGCTGGCGTCGTTATTGGCGTTTCGGACATTGATAAAGCAGTGGTTTTTTATCAAAACTTATTGCAACCGCTGGAAGTCGTTTACGACCGCACCGGCGTTTTTGAAGATATGCCGACGACTGTCAGAGGACAGCGTTTTCGCAGAATGTTGTTAAGAAAATCTTTCACACCCGATGGCGCATTCAGCCGTTTGCTGGGTAACATTCAAATAGAACTCGTGCAGGCGCTCGATCGCACGCCGAAGAAAATATTCCAGAATCGCTTTTGGGGTGATTGCGGATTCATCCATTTGTGCTTTGACACATTGGACATGGACACGTTGAAAATCAAACTGGCAGGCGCAGGGTTATCCGTTTACGATTGATAGCGAACGGTCTTTTGGCATGGAATCGGCAGCTGGCCGGTTTGCCTATCTGGAAGATCCGGACGGCACATTGATTGAGCTTGTTGAAACACACAAACTACCGATTTTAAAGAAAATTGGCTGGTTCCTGGATATTCAGAAAAGAAAACACCAACGGCCTTTGCCTGACTGGATGCTTAAAATGATGAGTTTGAGCAGGGTGAAAGACTAATAACGACTTCCGAGCCAGGCCAGGATTGGCAATGCAAAGAATAATGCTAATCCTGCCTGCCATCCGGCTATCAATCCCAAGATTAACGAGAGTAAAACGACGACTGTAGGATAAAGATACATCAGCATCCCAAACAAAACGGAGTCGTAAAAAACCGTCCTGGCTGTTAATTTAGCGGCTTTTCCTTCAAAAAAGTTATAAAGCGGCTTATGGATCGCACGCCCAAACCAGCCGATAGCATTCTGAAATGCATTACCGCTTGGCGGCAGCGGGCAGTCGCCAAATAATGTATTTAAGCGTTGCTTCTGCTCCACTTTCGAAATATCCGCAGGAATTGACCAAACTTCCCGGCTCATTTTTTGTTCCAAAAGGTCATTGAATTCCCGGAGCCATCTTTCGTACTCTTCCGGATTCGTTTTGATATCATTAATCAGAATAGCGTCCCCAAATTGCAGGGAAACCCTTTTGCCCGGTCCACGAAAGTGTTCGTAATTAACGCCGGTGGGCACGACCCCCATATTTTTCAACGGATCACTGCCATGCCAAACCTGATAAGCCATTCTGGCCGTTCCCTTTCCTAATGGCCGCAACCGCCATTCATTGACGCAAATTCCTTCCGAAAATACGATGACAGCGCCTCCGCTTTTCATCGCATCATGGCCTTCCTGAACAGTAACGTCGTGGTTCTTCACATATTGACGTCCTTCCGAACCTCTGAAAACCGGAATAAGCTTGATCTGACGAAGCCAAAATGCTGCCGCTTTTTTCTTAAAAACATCACCGCGGGTCAACGTGAAAATGGGCTGCTTCATAATTGCGCCGATTACAACGGCGTCAAAGAACGAACCGGAATGATTTGAAGCCAGGAGCACCGGACCTTGATGCATTTTATCAAAACCTTGGACGCAAAGCTTTTTAAGATATATGGGCAGCGCCAGGCGAACCAGGAAGCGGGAGAAGTAGAAGAACAAAATGTATCAGGTAAAATTGAACCGCAAAATTATTCAAAGTTTCGATATTTGCCTCGTGCGGGCTTACGCGAAGTTGCTAACTTTGGTGCCCGAAAGCTCTGTTAAAGAGCATAGCATCAACATTTTGCATTGCCCAAATAAAAATATAAATGCGTTTAAAAGATTATCCTGAAATTATCCGAAAAGCCTGGGCAGGGTTTGATAATTCCATTGGAGTTAAGTTTGTTGAAGATATAAGTGCCAAAGTATCAACCAATCACGTCTTCCGCGTCACGCTTGACAACGACGACATTGTGATTGCGAAGCTGTCTTATTTTGGTAAATACGAGCATTTCAAGGAAGACCACCGGATCATACAAGCACTTGCCAACAACCTGCTTTATCCGTTTGAAAATGTGCTTGCAAGGTCGTTGGTAAAAAATAATCAGGTTTACACATATCGTTATCAGGAGGATTTTGTAGACACCTGGGTCGTCTTCTATAATCCGATCCGGGCGATGAACCGGCTTCCGAAACGGCTTAATGAAGATCAGATCCGCGCGCTGGGACGCGAGACTGCAAAATTTCACCTCGCCTGCCTGCGGGCTGGAAAGTCAATTCCAAAATCATCCAAAAACCTGCGGACGGACATTCAGCATCTGCTTGAAATTCTTGAATCGGACACCGGCCAATATGAGCATCGCGGTTACATTCAACTTTTAAAGCGGCAATGCGATATTTTCATGAAGAACATTCAGCGCCTGAACGTCAGTTCATTTGATAAAATGCCTGTTTTTGTGGATTGGAACATTGGAAACTTTTCAGTGACCGACGATCTGAAATTGTATTCAAGATGGGATTATGACTGGTTCCGCGTTTCTTCACGCATCATGGATTTCTATTTCTTTGCGCGCGTCTGTTCTAATGTGGGCGACCGGACGGTTTTCAGCTATTTAATGGGGCCGCTGATGGAGGACCGCTTCATGATTTTCTTGAAAGAATATCATCAGGTTTATCCTTTAACAGAGCGTGAAGTGCGGTTTATCAAAGAGGCTTACCGGTTCTTTATTCTTAATTATGTTATTAAATACGGCAAATATTTCTTCCACAGGTCATATTGTGCCAAACTCCAAAAGGAGGCTTATGAGCTTTATTTTCCTTCAATTGATGGTTTTGATGAAGAAAAAATACTGAGGGTCCTGCAACTGTAACCCGCTCTTACGCGCTCCTTTTTTCACTCCTAAGACACCAATGCTATGATCCTCGACAATTTTAAGTCAGTAATATCCAAATATGAAGTAATTTTCTTTGATGCTTTTGGGGTTTTAAAAACCTATAATGGCCTCATTCCAGGCATTGAAAACACATTTGCCTATTTGCGTGAAACTGGAAAAGACTTTTACGTTGTCACCAACGACGCTTCTCGCAGCCCCGAACAGCTTGCGGAATCGTATGTAAAACTTGGCATTAACGACGTTACTCCCGACCGCATTATATCATCCGGCATGCTGGCCCGCGAATATCTGGAACTGAAAGTAAGAAATGGGATTGTGGCTTATTTAGGGACGGATAATTCAGCACATTACATTGGTTCACACGATCTCAAAACGCTATCGATCAGAGAATTAGACCTTAATTCTGTTAATGATGTAAACGCATTGGTTTTCCTTGACGACGAAGGTTTTGACTGGAACACTGATTTGACCAAAACCTTGAATCTGCTTCGGAAACGCAACATTCCGGTTATCGTGGCCAATACGGATAAAACGTATCCTGCATCCAAAAGCCGGTTATCCATTGCCGTGGGCGCTTTGGCAAAAATGATTGAAGACACCATTGGAAGGCAATTTATCCGCTTCGGAAAGCCCGATCCGCAAATGTTTATTTTCGCTTATCAGCACATTAAGAATTATCCGAATGTAAGTAAACAGAACATTCTGATGGTGGGCGATACATTGCATACGGACATTTTGGGAGGAAACAAATTCGGCCTGGACACGGCATTGGTGCTAACCGGAAACACGCAGGCAGAAGATGCGGAAGTCCGTATAAGGGCAACCGGGATCATCCCCACATACATTTGCGTTTCAGCTGTGGTAGAATGAGTTGACTAATTACGAAGCTTTACGTAATATTCGTTTACCCGTTGAATTTCCTGCTTTGACTCATCATTCTTCCCTTTCAAGGCGAGAATTTTTGCACGATTTGCGTGACAATCCGCAGCCACGGGAGAATCAGGAAAAGAGCGCGCTGATCTTGTAAAAAGATCGAAAGCTTTGCTAAGCGATGTCGTGTCATTCTTTGTCATAAGGCTTTTTGCATCCAGAAAATCCTGATTCCAGCGTTTTGCAGTTGGCGTCATCCGCTCCGCTTCCTGAAAAACCATAAACGGCGGGATAACCGGCATTTTTGCATTCTTAGCCTGAATTTTGGCAATGGGTTTTGCAAAAAAGGCTTCCAAAGCTTCTGCATAAGCCTGCGCCTCGTCGCGATTGTGCTTTTCTTGTTTCAATCGCTGCTCTTCGTCAGCATTTGTAAAAAAGGAAGCCTCTGCGAGAATCGCCGGAATGCCGTAAGTATTTCTCAAAACCGATGCACCGGACGTTGCAAAAACAGTAAAATCTGAAACCAACGAAACGGGTGAATCCGGCTTATGCAGATAATTGAGCAGTTTTGTTGCCAATGCTTTGCCAAGGTCCACACTAGCCAAGTTTTCGGAAGCATTTCCATGAAAATAAATAATCGGGAAGTTCACAGTTGAGTCTGCGGTTGCATTGTGATGTATCGAAACGAATACGTCGGCCTTGTTATCCACGGCAAGTTTAGCGCGCTCCAGAAGTGTGACTGCTTTGTCCTCCGTCCTCGTCATAATGACTTTCGCGCCCCTTTCTTCAGCGTTTTTTGCAGCATTAACCCAACTCTCAGATTAATCCATTCCTCACGTTCACCTCCCGGGCCAACGCGATAACTGTCGGTTAAGGCTGTGCCGCCATGTCCCGGATCAATGCAGATGATCTTGTCCTTTAATGTTTGTGCATTTTGGGAAAAGGCGTTGGTTATAAGCGCATGCGAGATGCATATCACCAGCAAGAACTTTTTCATAGGTTTAGGATTGAATTTTTGGATAAAATAGGCATTTTTGCCGAAATTAAAATTACACACACATGCTTGCAAAAACTTATGGAAGCGCCGTTTATGGCGTTGATGCTACGATCACAACGATTGAAGTAAATGTGGCCCAGGGAATGGGCTTTTATATGGTCGGGCTGGCCGATAGTTCTGTAAAAGAAAGCCAGCAGCGGGTTGAAGCGTCATTGAAGTTTTTTTGGTTACAAAATGCCGAGGCAAAAACTCGTCGTTAACCTTGCTCCTGCCGACATCCGCAAAGAAGGCTCTGCTTACGACCTCCCCATCGCACTTTGCGTGTTGCAATCATCCGAACAGCTCAATTGCCAGCGTAGCCTGGAAGATTACATTATCCTCGGAGAACTTTCGCTTGACGGAATTTTGCGGCCTGTTAAAGGCGTGCTGCCCATTGCAATCGAGGCCAGAAAGCAAGGTTACAAAGGCTTTGTGCTCCCTGCCGAGAATGCGCATGAAGCCGCGATTGTAAACAACATTGACGTCATTCCGGTCGAAACGCTCGCCGATGCAATCGCATTTTTTGAAGGACAATCCGACGTGCAGCCTGTTGTGGTTGATACGCGCGATTTGTTTTTCACTTCACAGAATGAATATGATGCGGATTTCGAGCATGTGCAAGGCCAAGAAAACATTAAACGCGCGTTGGAAATCACCGCAGCCGGCGGCCATAACGCGATTATGATCGGTCCGCCCGGAGCCGGAAAAACAATGCTGGCAAAGCGGATCCCGAGCATTCTCCCGCCATTAAGCTTGCCCGAAGCACTGGAAACAACAAAAATACATTCTGTTGCTGGCAAGCTTGGAAAAAGGGCGACATTGGTTTCAAGAAGGCCATTTCGGGCACCGCACCATTCTATAAGTGATGTGGCGCTCGTGGGCGGCGGCAGCTTTCCGCAGCCTGGTGAAATATCGCTTTCACATAATGGCGTGTTGTTTCTGGATGAGTTGCCCGAGTTCAAGCGCTCGGTGCTGGAAGTAATGCGCCAACCTTTGGAGGAGCGTAAAGTGACGATTTCCCGGGCAAAAATGACAGTCGAATTTCCTGCCAACTTTATGCTCATTGCGAGCATGAACCCGTGTCCCTGCGGTTATTACAACCATCCCGAAAAACAATGTGTATGCGGAACGGGTGTAGTTCAAAAGTATCTCAACAAGATCAGTGGGCCGCTTTTAGACCGCATTGACCTGCACGTGGAGGTTACGCCTGTTTCTTTTGACCAGATTGCTTCGACCCGTAAATCAGAAAGCAGCGAGCAGATCCGCGCGCGGGTCATCAAAGCGCGTGAAATGCAAACGGAGCGTTTCAAGAACAACAAAGACATCTATTCCAATGCCATGATGTCGCCCGAAATGGTAAAAGAGATCTGCATTATCAACGATCCCGGAAAGGCACTCCTGCGCACCGCCATGGAACGCCTCGGCCTCTCCGCCCGCGCCTACGACCGCATCCTAAAAGTCTCCCGCACCATCGCCGACCTAGCTTCAAGCCCCGACATTAAAGTAGAACACCTCGCCGAAGCAATTCAATATCGTAGTCTGGACAGGGAGAATTGGGCTGGGTGAAGTTTGAAATCAATTTTTTTACACTTAAATTTTGTTAAATTTGGAAACACTGATGTTGAAAACAGTGACCGAAAAACGCATTGCTTCTGAGATCCTTAAAGAACCCAATGCATTTTTTATCATCAACGCAATTACTGCTATGCTGAACGAAGAGCAGGAACAACGAATTGATTTTTACAACGCCATTACTGAACAAGAAAAGGTTGAGTTTATTAATGGCGAAATTGTTGTGCACTCTCCCGCCAAACTGCAACACAACCGCGCAACGCTGTTGCTTGCACAACTTCTTAACCTTTATTCAATAGAACATGGTTTAGGATTTGTGGGAGTCGAAAAAATGATGATTACATTAACCCGCAACGATTATGAGCCGGATATTTGTTTTTTCAGGTCAGAAAAGGCAGATCAGTTTAAAGAAGATCAAATACTCTTCCCTGCACCGGATTTAATTGTTGAAGTAATTTCGCCTTCAACTGAATCAAGGGATAGAGGTATTAAATTTAAAGATTACGAAAACCATAAAGTTGAAGAGTTCTGGATGGTCGACCCTGAAAGCCAAACGGTTGAACAATATCATTTGGTTGCGGACGAATATGCACTTATACTAAATTCTTCAAAAGGTTTTATCGAAAGTTTTGTAGTTGAAGGATTCAAGATTCCCATTGCTGCCATTTTTGATAAATTAGAGAACGCGAAAGCGATCCGTAATATCTAAAAACTCAAAGTTCCTCTACACTTACCCCGCCCAATTCCTGAAACAATGTCGTCCAGTAGTGTGCTACGTGCGGGTTGTTTTCTTGCTGGATGCGGTGGGCTCGAAAGGCGAAACGATTGTGACTTGTGGTGAGCCGATTGTGTATTTTTCGAGTTGTTTGACGTCTTCTTTTGCATCTTTTTCTGCCTCTGAGTCAGTTTGAGGAGGCTTAATGTGAAAATCGCGGCGATTCGCGCCTTTTACGCTTTCCACCATATCACTGAAATAATAAACCTTCACTTCTGAACCGCTTTCTCCTGCTTTTGCAATAACCGGCAAACTTGCCCAAATGTCCGTTGAAAGATTGGATGCGCCTGTATTTTGCTGATTTAACTTAGCCAGAAGCTGGCGCAAATAAATGCCTTTTTCCTTTTGTAATGCAAGCTGAAACGCAGTTTCAATCCCTTCGCGGTCGGTGGCGTTGGAACCTTCCATATTATCTTTTTCACTTCTCACAGTCAAGGACAATGCGCGCGCTTTTGAAGTGTTTTCATGAATAAAATAGACTTCCAGCTTGTCGCCTTTATTCTTCATATTCGTTTCGATAATATCTGTTAACGCCTGACGATATTTGTCGTTGACATATTGCTTATCGACATGGACACTTTGCGTTTTGTCCAAAAAAACCAATGTATAAATGGGTGCGTCGGGGGCAGCGGGCTTTTCTTCTTCTTTATCACCTCCGCAACCAGCCAGCGAAAGCATCATAACAGCTAAAAACAGCAGCTTCCACTGCATATTGAAAGTCTTCATAACAGGCACATTTACCTTTAAATCCATAGGGCTTAATAATTTGGCGAAACTAACTGGTTCACGAACATTACACAACGCGAAACGGACGATCGGCTGCATTATTTTACATAAAAAAGAAACCCTTCAAAACGTGTGCCTTGAAGGGTTTGAAAATATGTTTCGGTCTGCTTACTTGTGCTGATTACTGGATCATTGTGACCAGACTACCTCAGAAATCCCGGTCGACGAATAACCGCCGTCGTGATAAAGGTTTTGCATCGTAACAAAGCGCGTTAGATCGGAAAACAATGTGATCGCGTAATTGGCACAATCATCTGCTGTTGCGTTTCCTAATGGGCTCATTTTCTCTGCAAAGTCATAAAATGCATCAAAACCTTCAATTCCTGAGCCTGCTTTTGTCTTTGGTAGGAGACTTGAGAAATGGTGTTAACACGCACATTTTTAGCCTTTTTCCGTAACGATAACCATAGCTGCGTGCAATGCTTTCCAACATCGCTTTTGCTTCTGCCATATCGCTGTAAAAAGAATATGTGCGTTGTGCTGCAATGTAGGATAATGCTACAACCGATCCCCAATCATTGATCGCATCCAGCTTTTTCACCCACCTGCAAAAATTTATGAAGCGAAATGGCCGATATGTCAATGCCTTTTTGCATCCATTCGTAATTCAGATCGCCGTATGATTTGCCTTTACGCACATTGACAGACATGCCGATTGAATGCAAAACGAAGTCGATTTTGCCTCCAAGGATCTCCATGGATTGGGTGTAAAGGTTTTCGATGTCTTCAACAGAAGTGGCATCAGCAGGAATAATTTGTGCGTCGCATTGCTTGGCCAGATCATTGATCGCTCCCATGCGCATGGCAATCGGTGCGTTGGTCAATGTGAAAATGGCTCCTTCTTCTTTTGCTTTCAGCGCTACTTTCCCAGGCAATCGAATTTTCGTCCAATGCACCTGAAATAATTCCTCTTTTTCCTTTTAATAAACCGTAAGCCATGTTTTTCCTTTTATAATTGATTAATTAGGATAGTCTGTTAAAGGCGGCAAAGTAAAGCATTTTTGATTTGTTAAACCAGATTCTTTGCCCCACTTGCTTTTGCGCAGCCAAAAATTCAAGGCTGTAAAACGCTATTTTCTACTGGTTTAAGATGCAGCTTTTGCTGAAAAAACAGGTCCGTAGCCTCATAAACGCCTTTCACATCCTTTGACCTAAGCCTTGACGCAATCACATGGTCTCCGCTTTCGGGAAATGCTTTAAGCACTTTTTGATCATCGGGCGTGCCCAGTTCCGGAAACATTTTCTCAATGGCTTTTACAGAAACAACTTTGTCCTGCTCTTCTTCATTTTTATAATAATAACCCACGAAAATCGGCATTTTGATCTGCGCAAAAACTTCCGGCCGGGAAATTGCGTCCATCATTTGCTGCAATGTGATCAGGCCATTGGTATGATAACCTTGTAACCAGAATTGTGCGCGCTCCGGAATGGTGTCCCGGGACTTACTATATTCCCCGATTGCCTGATGCAAAATCTGCTTTCCCCACGGACGCGTGATCAGTTTTAATGTTGAGTTAGCAACTTCAATGCAAGGCGAATAAAGCACAACGCCCTTGATTTCGGGATGCGTTGCGGCAAGATAAGTCGTTAGCAAGCCGCCCGCCGAAGTTCCGATCACAATTACACTGTCGCCTAATGCTTTCCCGATGGCCAGTGCGCGCTTTGCTCCTGCCATAAAATTTGCAGGCGTCAGATCTTGCAGGGCATTTGTATCCGCAATGCCGGCGTCGTGCATACGCGCCAGATAAAGGTTTGCGCCATATCTTTTTGCCAGATCTTTATGGATCGGATCGCCTTCCGCCCAGCTTGCGCCGAATCCGTGAATGTAAACAATGCTGTAAGTCGTCTTTTCTTTTTTAGCAGAATCGGCCCAAATAATCCGCGCTTCATTGTCCGGTTTCAGATTGGGAGTTGCCATTTCGAGTTTCTTCACCTCCTGCTCCAATAAAGGCAGATTGGAAGTGATTGTTGGCAAAACGGGCGTCAGTTTAGCCTCAGGCACTTTGGGACCGGCAATGTAAACGATGCCTAGCACTACAATGATTCCAACAATCCAAAGAAGGAATTTTAACATTTTTTATGAGTTAAGAAGGTTTATCGATATTATCTTGCAAACATAATTTAATTTATCCTTTCCATGCCCAATCTTTTACTCGTCGAAGACGATGCCAACCTGGGATCACTGCTTCAGGAATATCTGATAGATAAAGGCTTTCCTACCGATTTAGCTACTGATGGGCAAAAAGGCCTGGCAATCATTTGTTGACAAAACTTACGACCTGTGCATATTCGACGTGATGATGCCGAAGAAAGACGGATTTTCGCTTGCTAAGGAAGTTCGCATGAGCGGCCGCGATGTGCCCATCATTTTTTTGACCGCCAAATCGATGAAGGAAGACACGATGCAGGGTTTTCGGGTGGGCGCCGATGATTATGTTACCAAACCTTTTGACAGGGAAGAGCTCCTTTTACGCATTGAAGCCATTCTGCGTCGCTACAAGAAACAGCCTGACGGTCAGGAAGAAGCGAAAATTTATCAGGTTGGGCAGTATACTTTTGATTATGCACATCAGCAGCTTTCGGCAAATGATAAATCGGTGCGGCTTACCAGCAAGGAATCGGAGTTGCTCAAACTTTTTTGCCAAAATCTCAATCAGCCCATCAGCCGCAGCTTTGCGCTGAAAACGATTTGGGGCGACGATTCTTACTTCAATGCGCGGAGTATGGATGTGTACATTACCAAATTGCGAAAATATCTGCGCGAGGACCCTGCTATTCAAATCATGAACCTGCATGGCGAAGGTTTCAAACTAATGGTTGGCTAAGGCGGCCATGCACATTAGGGGTGAAGAAATTGCAAAAAACGTTTTAACCGGGAAACTCTAACATTTTCCGGATGGTTCTTTACCTAGT
The DNA here is from genome assembly GCF_979253085.1 of Dyadobacter sp. AC419. Classification (NCBI taxonomy): domain Bacteria; kingdom Pseudomonadati; phylum Bacteroidota; class Cytophagia; order Cytophagales; family Spirosomataceae; genus Dyadobacter; species Dyadobacter sp. AC419. The sequence continues at coordinate 322,448 of NZ_CEEDCD010000024.1, forward strand.
CATATAGTAAAAAAGCCGACAGCCGCACGCTGATCGCCGAAAGCCAATCCATCATGATCAATATATCCCGCCGTCCGCGGCGCAATAGAAAATCTTCTGCAATCAGAGATCTTGTTCAGGAAACTACGCTTCAGGTTTCTGATTTTATTTATCCAATGTTTGTGCAGGAAGGCACTAATTTGAAAGTGGAAGTGAAATCCATGCCTGGAATTCACCGCTATTCACTGGACAATCTGCTCGAAGAACTAAAAGAAGTCACAGACCTGGGCATCCGTGCCATTGACCTGTTTCCAAATTATCCGGAAAGCAAAAAAGACGCACACGCTTCGGAAAGTTATCATGAAAACACGTTCTATTTAAAGGCAATTACGGCCATTAAAGAGAAATTTCCTGAGCTGACGATCATTACTGATGTGGCCATGGACCCTTACAGTTCAGACGGCCACGACGGGCTTGTTGAAAACGGCAAGATCCTGAATGATGCAACTTTGGAAATTCTTGGAAACATGTCGCTGGCACAGGCAAAAGCCGGGGCTGACATTCTCGGACCAAGCGATATGATGGACGGGCGGGTTGGTTATATCAGACAACATCTTGATAATCATGGCTTCACGGACGTCAGCATCATGTCTTACTCAGCTAAATATGCGAGTGCATTTTACGGACCTTTCCGCGATGCATTGGAATCTGCGCCTAAGTTTGGTGATAAAAAGACCTATCAGATGAACCCGGCCAATAAGCGCGAAGCGCTTTTGGAAGCACAGCTTGACTTCAACGAAGGCGCTGATATGCTGATGGTTAAGCCTGCATTATCATACCTGGACATTATCCGCCAGCTCGACGAAAATTTCGACATTCCCATTGCAGCCTACAATGTTTCCGGCGAATATGCAATGATCAAAGCAGCCGCATTAAACGGCTGGCTCGACGGCGACCGCGCCATGATGGAAGTCCTCATGAGCATCCGCAGAGCCGGCGCAAAGTGCATATTGACATATTTCGCAAAAGAAGCGGCGGTGATATTGAACAGATAATCACTATCTTCAAAGCTGACAAAACATCAAATTCTCTCCATGAAAAAAATATTGTTGGGCGTTCTCTTTCTCGGCGCTTTGAATGCCCCTGCCTTCTCCCAAAAGAAATCAAACTCCCTTCCTGAATTTCAGATTAAGAAGGCGGAGGCGGAGGCGCATATGCGTTTTTTGGCGGCGGATGAATTGCTTGGGCGGCGGACTGGTGAGCAGGGGAATCTGGTTGCGGCACGATACATTGCGGAGCAGTTCCGTAAACTGGGCGTAGTTCCAGTTCCTGGCAATGGAGGCGCTAATAATGCAACTTATTTCCAGAATGTGCCTTTTGAAAAAATGAGTCCTAATGGCACGGGCGTCATCACAGCGGATGCCGAGATCATGAAAAGCGGAGAGGACTGGATCCTGATGAGCGGCGGCCCATTGGATGTAAAAGCACCGATCGTTTACGCGAGTTTTGGCCTCGAAGACGCTTCTAAAAATCTGGATGATTACAAAGGGTTGGACGTTAAAGGAAAAATTGTTCTGGTCGAAAGTGGCACAACCGAATCGCAGACTCCACGCGAAATTATCAATACATCGAACGAAAAACGCAAGATTGCCATGGACAAAGGTGCCATTGCGGTTATTGAGTTATTTAATGCGCCCATTCCCTGGAATGTTGTAAATAAATCGTTTGCAGCGGAAAAAATTGCATTGGCCGAAAGTGATGGCGCTGCTGCAAAAACGATCCCGCACGCTTGGATCAACGGAAAAGAGGCGAAATATGCACGCGCATTACGCGCCGTTAAGGAAGTGGAATTTAAGACTTCGGGCAGAAGTTCGAAGATCGTGGGAAGCTATAATGTTGCCGGATATATTCCCGGGACTGATCCGAAACTGAAAGATGAATATGTGCTGCTAAGTGCACATTATGACCACGTTGGTGTTGGAAAACAGGGCGGACAGCCGTTTACAGCCGAAGATAGCATCTTCAATGGTGCGCGCGACAATGCTTTCGGAACTGTGGCTTTGCTGACAGCAGCGGAGGCTCTTGCTAAGAACCCGCCAAAACGCTCTGTGCTGATTGTGGCGCTGACTGGGGAGGAAGTTGGGTTGCTGGGAAGCAGATATTATGCAATGCATCCGTTGTTGCCTTTGAACAAATGCATTTTCAACATCAATTCTGATGGCGCGGGTTATAATGACACGACCATTGTTTCGGTAATGGGATTGGACAGAACAGGTGCTCGTGCCGAAATTGAGACGGCTTGTAAAGCATTCGGGTTGGGCGTTTTCGCTGATCCTTCTCCTGAACAAGGCTTATTTGACAGGTCTGATAATGTGAATTTTGCCAAAGAAGGCATTCCTGCACCGACATTTACGCCCGGTTTTAAGGAGTTTAATGCGGATATCATGAAAAATTACCACCAGGTTTCTGATAATCCGGACACAATTGATTTCAACTATTTGCTCAAATTCAGTCAGGCATATGCTTATGCGACGCGACTGATCGCGGAACAGAAAGTGGCTCCGCAGTGGACTGCTGGCGATAAATACGAGGCGGCTGCGAAAAAATTATACGGAAAGTAATGCTGCCCGGTTCATTCTTATTAGCAATTACAGCTTGTTATAAAAGTCAAACAGATCTTTCAATTCAAGGTCGCTCTTAAGGGCGACTTTTTCTTTTTTCAAATAATCTTCGATTTCTGCTGTCTTATCGCGCATTACGGCCAGAACAGCCTTTTTGCCTGAGTTGAATTTCTCTGATTTACCGTTTGAAACAACGTAGTAATCGCTGTCCAGACGCACAATTGTGTTCTTTTGGCCCGTTCCGAAGCCTGGATTGTAATTGGGCTTAGTGATTTTTGGCTTATAAAGTTTTACCAATGTAAGTTTCCCGGAACTGACCACTTCACTCATTCCTTTCAGCTCAGTCTCCGGAAATATTGACTTGATATTTGCAAAACGTTGCTGACTTCCAGCGCCTTTGATTTCAAAGCTTTTGATATAACTGGCTTTGATTACGCGCACGTCATTCTTTTTTGCCAGCACTTCCAGCTCTTCATTCAAAACATTATAACGAATGGTTATCCCCGAAAGGCTGTCTGATTCCAGACCGCCAAACTGCGACATAGGCGCATTCAGTTTTACGGTTCCTTCGTGCCAGGTCGAGTCGATGTAAAAATCGCCGACTACATTGGAAGATTCGGTCGGCGTGCTCCAAAACACGCCGGACCGATCCGTATTGAGGCCTTTGCCGGTTGCGACACCCACTTTTGTTCCTTCACTCAATTGTGCGTTTGCAATGCCAAACAGCAAAATGAACGCCATTAAAAAGCAAGAAAATCGTCTCATTGCGAAAATGTTATTTCGCCCCGGGAGGGCAATTCTTTTTCAAATAATCAGTAAAAAGACTTCTCAAATGCTGCGAAGTTCCTTCCCCTTCCGAAATGCCGTGCGAACGGTTAGGATAAGGCATGAATTGAAACACTTTATTATTTTTAATCAACTCATTAACAAGCATTTCAGCATTCTGATAATGCACATTATCATCGCCTGTTCCATGAATGTAAAGCAGATTGCCTTGCAGATTTTTAGCATGCGTAATGGGCGATCCTTTTACAAAATCTTCCCGGTTTTCCTGCGGCACGCCCATGTAACGCTCCTGGTAAATGTTATCGTAAGTCAGCTGGTTAGCAACCGCCGCCACTGCAATCCCCGTTTTGAAATGATTTGGATATTGAAACAAAAGATTCAATGTCGACGATCCTCCGCCGCTCCAACCGTGAACTGCTACGCGGCTTGTGTCAATGAACGGATATTGCTGGAACATTGCCGTCGCAGCGCCATCCATATCTTTAATGTTGATCCTTCCAATGTTTTTGTAAATCGCTTTGCGCCAGGCCGCTCCCTTTGGTGAAGGCGTTCCCCGGTTGTCAATGGATGCATAAATGTAACCGTCGTCGGCCATGCTTCCTGCATACAAGCGATTGCGTCCTGTTCCATACACGTCTTTCACCGTGCTCCCCGCTGGCTCACCATAAACCATAAAGACGATCGGGTATTTTTTGGTTGAATCAAAATTGGTTGGCTTCACCATCCACGCATCAATTTCGACTCCTTCGGCAGTTTTTACTTTAAAAAACTGAATGTTCATTTTCCCTGCATTGATCTTATCTGTGGATTGTGCAATGGAATTTGACGGGTCAATGGACACATGTTTTGGCAAAGAAATCCACTCGGTCAGCGGCTGGGTTTTAGCATTGGAAAACTGGTGTCTTGCAAATTTTCCGGCAGGCGAAATCTCATAAGCATGCGTTCCCGACTGGGTTGCGGGTGTTATGCGCTCCGGTTTGCCTTTTCCGTCCAATGATGCTTTGTATAAATAAGTCTGCGTGGCATTATCAGGCGATGCTGTGAAATAGTAAGTGTTATTTTTCTCATCAATGCGCACCGGATTGATCATATCAAAGTTGCCAACCGTAATCAGTGTTTCCTTTTTCCCGTCACGGCTCACGCGATAAGTGTGGCGCCAGCCGTCTTTTTCGCTCACCCAAAGAAATTCCTTTCCTCCGTTGATCCAGTCCCAGCCCATCGGGTCATTTTCCCAACGGCTTTTGATATCGATCCAGGCTGCGTCTTTTTCAGTGTAAAAAGGCTTGGCACTTCCATCTGTTGTATTGATGTAGAACAATGTGCTCTCATTCTGCTTGCGGTTCAACTGCTGTATAACCAGCTCATTAGCGATTCCTGACCATTCCATTCTAGGCACATAAGTATTTTGCGGATCACCCGGAATGTTCATCCACTTGGTTTGTGCAGTCGCAATATCGACCACTCCGATTTTATATGGAGAAGGCGTTTCACCCACTTTCGGATATTCAACAGGCACATTAAATGAATAAATAGAGTCTGTTGTGTTGATCATCAGGAAGTTGCGGATCTTGCGCGCGTCCAGTTGCCAGTAAGCGATGGATTTGCTGTCTCCGCTCCAGCGAAAACCGTCGCGGCAGTCGAATTCCTCTTCGTATGCCCAGTCAAATGTTCCGTTGATCACGCGATCGGTTCCGTCGGTTGTCAATTGTTTTACTTCGCCGTTGGCCAAATCTTCCACATATACGTTATGCTTGCTTACATAAGCGGCTTTTTTGCCATATTGAGAGAATTTCGCGAACATAAGTGACGATGCAGGCAGGCCTTTGCCCAATTGCTTCAAACCTTTTCCGGCAATGTCAAAAACCCAGTAATCGCCTCTGGTCTGATAACGCCAAACGCGTTTTGAATTGGTGTAAATCAACACTTTGTCACCAGCCTGGCTCATGGTGTAGCTTCTGATCTGCATAGGAGATCCGTCTGCATTTTTAAGCGAACCCTGCGAAACAATCACTTTTTCTTGTCTCGAAGGCAATGTGGTTTCTACAATTCCTTGCTCAGTGACATCGCGGTAACCGGTTCCGTCATTGAGCCACTGAAATGTGTCCGGAATCTGAGCCTGGATCTGAAGGGAGAATAATATTAAGAGTAATGTGCTGACGAAGTGCTTCATCTGTGTTTTTTAGAAATTAGATAGTAGGACAACTAAGTTACACAAACTTAATATATTTGATCAGAACCATCTGATTTTTGATCCTTTCCCTTAGCGCGCTTCTGCCTTTTGAGTGCTTCGCTGAGCAAAAATTCGATCTGGCCATTCAAACTGCGAAAATCCTGCTGTGCCCAGGCTTCGAGTTCTTTGAGCATATCAGGATTCACGCGTAAGACAAATGCTTTTTTCTCTGCCATATTATGGATACAAAGTGCCCGCGTTCAAAATCGGAGTGGCGGCTTTTTCACCACAAAGCACAACCAGTAAGTTGCTGACCATGGCTGCCTTACGTTCTTCGTCCAGCTCCACAATGCCTTTTTCAGATAACATTGACAGGGCCATATCCACCATTCCAACGGCGCCATTCACAATTTGGCGACGTGCTGCCACGACGGCCGATGCTTGCTGGCGCTGCAACATTGCCCCGGCAATTTCGGGCGCATAAGCCAGGTGACTGATCCGCGATTCGAGCACGTCGATGCCTGCGCGGCTCAAACGTTCTGTCAGCTCGGCTTCGAGCATTTCGTTGATTTTTCCGCTGCCGTCCCGCAATGTCACTTCCTGGATCTGCAGATCTTCATCTTCCATTGTGTCATACGCGTAGACGCCTGCCAAATGCCTTACCGCAGCTTCTGACTGGATTTCGACATATTTTACATAATCATCAACTTCGAACGAAGCTTTTGCCGTATCGCCAACACGCCAAACCACAACTGCTGCAATTTCGATAGGGTTACCGAGTTTGTCATTCACTTTTAGCTTCTGGCCATTGAGGTTTCTGGCGCGCAGGCTCATTTTTTTGCGGCGAAATAACGGATTCACCCAGCGAAGGCCATTTTGTTTCATTGTGCCCATGTAATCTCCAAAAAAAGTGGTCACAACTGCTTCATTCGGATTAATGACCGTAAGTCCGATCAGCACGATAAAACCTGTTATAAAAGGCAGCCCGCCCACCAGCGGATCGCCTGTGTTAAGCCCATAACCAACTCCACCAAACAGCAAAAGCAGTCCAACTACAAAGAGCAAATAGCCCGACATTGAACGTAATTCTTTCTCATTCATGGTCATATTTTTGATAGTAAAATGATATCACAATATTATCAAATCACAATCGGAATTCTGTTGATTTTGGGATAAAAAAATTCCAAAGCCTTTGACCGGCTTTGGAATTGGATAAGTGGTTTTTATAACTATTTACCGCAGCTCGAAGTTGATTGGAAGATTGTATTTGACAGGAACCACTTTTCCGCGCAAAACGCCGGGCTCCCACATTCCATTCATTTTTTTGACCACCCGCAGCGCTTCATCATTTAATCCGAAGCTTACGCCGCTCAAAATTTTGTAATCGCACATTGTGCCGTCTTCGCAAACCACGAATGACAAAAATACTCTTCCACGGACACCTCTTCTGGCAGCCTCAGACGGATATTGAATGTTTTCTGCAAGGAATCTGTAAAATTTATTGATGCCTCCTTTAAACTGTGGATTGATCACGGCCTTATCGTAAGTGCGCTTTTGGCCATTTTCAAATGCAGTTCCTTCTGTCAGTATTCCTCTTTGATAAACTTCCACGTAATGCAATGTGCTATCCGACCATTTGCCGGTCCATTTCCCCTCTTTCCGCCCTGATGAAACAGCTCCTTCTTCCCAAAGTAAAGGCCCGTCTTGTATTCTGTTTGAAGATTTCCAGTAACCGTCTCCGTCTTTAACGACTTGATTGCCTTCCCGATCCCAGGCATTGACATATAATTCTTCACTAAATTCATTGGCTTTCGCGGGAAGCTCCGTAACGGTTTTGACCTGCCCATTGTCAAACCAGGACAAGTGCAAAGTTGTGCTGTCTGACATTACCCGCAAATTCCTGAGCAGTCCGTTCAGATCGTAATTTTTTATCAATGAGGACTTGTTATTCGGTCCGTATTCCGTGTAAGCCAGCAGTTTTCCATTTGTCTGAAATATGGCTTCGGAAGTGTGGCTTGCATTATTGTCGTCTCTCGCACTTATCAAATATGTTTTTACGGAATCAACACCATCAGGCAACTGTTCGCCTTTGTACCAAAGCTCCTGTTTTTGAAAAGGAACACGTGCAACTTCTTTCCATTTTCCGCCCCTCAACTGTTCATAAATCACATCGGCTTTGATGTAACCCTGCTCATTCAGCGGCATTATGCTTCTGTATTCATATTTTTTCGGGTCGGTTTCAGGCCTGTACTGACTATCAAAATAGTCAACCAAAGCGAACTTTGTGCTGTCAAAGTTTGGTGTTGCAGGAGCTTTGAATGCGATCGGATAAATTACGGATTGTCTGACTTTTTCACCCTTTAACATTGCCGGTTTCCAGGCTTTGTAAAGGCTCATCATGCGGATCGCCTCCTTATTTGTAAGCGAATCCAGACCTTTTGAAACTTCCAATTGCGACATGCTTCCGTCTGGCTCGACAACGCCTTTTCACATAAACCCGCCCATTGATTCCTTTAACAGCACTCAGAAATGGGATCTGCACATTGGACGCGATAAACTGGCTCATATAAGCATATCCGCCTGCGGGTTCAGCGACCTTTTCGACTTCATGCGGCAAATGTATTTTTTGGCCAAAAACAGTGGGAGCGCAGAAGATTAAGAGCAGTAAAAGTTGTTTCATAACTTATGAATTGTTCAAACAAATATAAAAAAAGTATTCTTTCTATAATTAAAAGTCACCGCTAATAACATAAAGCTAATTCTACAAATTTTTTGTCACCCATTTCAAGTATTTCTTAATCATCTGATAACCTGCCAGTAACATGCAGTTAATGTTAAATGAGAATATTTGTAACATGGGAGAGACAACTCATTTTCGAACAATTATCATTTCTGACCTACATCTGGGCGCAGGCGGCTCGAAGGCGGAAGAGGTTACCAACTTTTTGAAAAGCTATTCCTGCAAAAAGCTGATCTTAAATGGCGACATTATCGACGCCTGGCAGCTCAAAAAATATGGTGTCTGGAAGCGTAAGCACACCATGTTTTTCAAGCGTGTGCTGAAAATGATCGAGGAGAACAAGACGAAGGTGATTTATATCCGCGGAAACCACGACGATTTCCTCGACCAGATCATTCCGTTGCGCCTTGGAAAGCATTTTCAAATCCGGAAAGATTACATTCTCAACTCCGGCGCACAACGCTATTATATTACACACGGCGACGTTTTCGATTCCATAACCACACACCTGAAATGGCTCGCTTACCTCGGTGACATGGGCTATACATTTTTGCTTTGGGTAAATAAGCTTTACAATCGTTATCGTGCCTGGAGGGGCTTATCCTATTATTCATTGTCGCAGCGCGTGAAGCAGTCGGTTAAAATGGCTGTCAATTACATGACCGATTTTGAAGAAAAGCTGACCGAACTTGCCAAATCCAGAAACTGTGACGGCGTAATTTGCGGCCATATTCACCATCCTGCCATCCGCGAGATCGATGGAATCATGTACATGAATTCGGGTGACTGGGTGGAAACATTAAGCGCATTGGTGGAAGATTTTGACGGAAATTGGAGTTTGCTTTATTACGATCAACATGCTGTGCAAGAGAAATCGGCTAACAAAAAAGGCGATAGCACATCCAGAATCGAGAATTTCCCTGCCAACATTGAAAAGCAGGTGGCGTTTTCAGGCTTCCCGGTTAAAAACCAACGATATTTATGAAAATCGTATTTCTGGTGCAGGGAGAAGGGCGCGGGCATTTGACACAAGCCATTTCGCTGAGTCAGATTTTACGCGGCGCAGGTCACGAGGTCATTGCGGCAATGGTTGGTGCGTCAGAAGGCCGCATTATTCCCACATTCTTTGAGGAGCAGATCGGTGCACCGGTTTACCATTTCTCCGCTCCTAACATTGTTTATAATCCACAGGCTGAGGGCATTAACCTCGGCGCAACAGTTTACAGTCTCTTCCGCAATTGCTCCAAATATTTGGCTGGGCTAAGCCTTATTAACCAAACCATTGAGCGCTTGCAGCCGGACCTGATTGTGAGTTTTTACGAGACTTACAGCGGTCTTTACAATGCGCTTTATCGCTCCAAAATTCCGATGGTTTGCATTGCGCACCAATATCTTTTGCTGCATCCGAAATTTATTTTTCCAAAAGATAGCAAGCTTAATCAGCTGATTATCAACTTTAATTCCAAACTCACTTCCTGGTTTTCAAAAAAGCGGCTTGCGCTTTCATTCCGGGAAATTGAATCGAGAAACGATCTGAAAATTACCGTTGTGCCGCCATTGCTGCGACGCGAGATTTTGAAAACGACACCGACTAAGGAGGATTTTATACTGGTGTACATGACGCACCACAGCCTGAGCAAGCAGATTATCAGCTGGCACCTGCAACACCCAGACGTGAGGCTGCATTGTTTTTGGGACAATCACGATGTTTCCGAAGTGTTTGATTATGACGAAACATTAACTTTCCATCGCATTAACAGCGAAAAGTATCTGCGCATGCTGGCCAGCTGCAAAGCATTGGTAACAACGGCGGGTTTTGAATCTGTTTGTGAGGCGATGTATTTGGGTAAACCGGTGATGATGGTGCCAGTTCCCAATCATTTTGAGCAGGAATGCAATGCCATGGATGGCGTAATTTCAGGAGCGGGAGTTACTTCCAAAACTTTTGACCTCTCGGTTATGCTTGACTATTTACCAAAACATTTAGACCAATCACCAAAATTCCGGAACTGGTATCACCGCGGGGAAGCGATGTTTTTGAAAGAAATTGAGGCATTTGAACATAAAAATAATGTCAGGCCCAAAGCAAAATCTCAGGCCCGACATTAATCATCATTTTCCAAATTTTTTAAAAGCTAATTCCTAACCGCACAGCCAGCCGGTTGTAAACCCGGTCTTCAAAGCGCTTAACCTGATCCCAGAGCGGCGTTTTAGTGATGTGCGCTTCCTGTCTTTTATAAGTCATTGTCAGCGTAAATGCAGCCTCACCCGGCTTTCCGATCCGGAGTCCGATGCCTGGATTTAGCATTAATCCGCCTTTTGTATCAAAACCTTCCGAATCTTCCTGAAACCAGGCGAATCCGTAACCCGCATCCGCCGTGCCGAACAATTTCACATTTCCTTTTTTTGTAAAATCATATCTGATTCCACCGGAAATGGGTGTTAGAAGGGCGGTTTTATACCAATCCATCCCAACTGTAACACCCGCCGCCAGCCTGTCGCTCAGCTTCACGCCGTTGAATGTTTGTAAAGTCACACTCAACCGGTTTTCCACCACATCCATATTGACATTGTTCAGGTTGGGATATTTGATCCTGCCGAGCAGCCCGCCAAGCTCGGTATGGTTCACGTATTTCAGCGGAACGTGATTTTGCGCCTGCGCTCTGCTGAGCAAAAGCAAGCATATAATCAGAGTAAGAAATGTTGTTTTCATCAGGAGGTTTTTGACGATGAATGTTGCTTAAATAGCCTTACCAACAGGAATTTTGCTAAGCAGCCTGATGTCCCGCGGATTGCTCGCATCATATTGATAAAAACCATCTTTACCGATCAGTAACAATGTTTTTCCCCAATGAAATCACGTGGTCTAGCATCCATGTCTTTGAAATGCGCCAGATTTGATTTTGGTCCACTGCAAACTTGTCCTTCACGTCAAAAACTTTTCAGTCCCTTGTCGCCTTCGCAGAGATACAGCGCTGGAAAATCAATGCTTAATCCGTGCGGATTTTCCATTTGATAACTCTTGATGAGCTGAGGCGAAGACGGGTTGCTGATATCCACCAGATCGAGCTGATTTTGCGTTCCCTGGCAAGCTGTTCCCGTGCGCAGCGTCACATATGCAATGTCATCATGCACCACAACCGGATCGCAGGCGCGGCCATGCTGGAACACAGCAAGCTGTTTGGGCGCTGCGGGATTGCTGTTGTCGTAAATGAACATGCCGGTTGAAGAGCCAACGAACAGCTTGTCTTCGTAAGGAAAAATGGTTTCAATGCCGGTTCCGATGCTTACAACCGCGAAATCCTTTGGTTTGGATGGATTTGTAATGTTAAATAAATGCAGGTCTGTTGGTCCAACAGTGTACCAGGAAGTTTTGATACAACGCAAAGCGCGCCATTGACCCCGCCTGGCCACTGCTGCCGGCAGCCTTAGGAGCTGACGAAGCCGCTCCGGATGAGAAGCTCGACGCTGCAGCGCGGTCCGCTAAAAAGCCCCAGTTCCACCAGGGACTTGGCATAATGTCTTGTTCACAATTGACCGTTACAGTTTCAGTTACAAAGTGAACGTCCTGGGTCATTAATCGCGCCTGTCAGCTCATTTAATGACCAAAAACCGCCGTCAAAAACACCGCTTTTGAAAACATTCTTAACCCGGTTCAATTCGACCGGATTTAGCGGGTCGCTAATGTCCAATGCAACGAGATCCGAAAAGCTGTCTGCATATAAAATATTGTCCCGGACCGCCACGTCACCATTGCCAGGGATTTTGATGAATTGAGTAGAAATTCAGGATGTGACTTGTCTTTGTTATTGATGATGTGAATGCCTTCCTTAACCTCATTTACAAACAAATAATCACCCTTGACATACATTTTCCCGGGCCGCTCCATCGCCCTTGGCGACTGTTTGGCAACCTGTGTACGCAACTCCATCAACGAGCGCGTCACATTGGTAAATCGTCTGGAAGCGCGTGTCTTCTTTTACATTGATCATTGCATGACCAAAACGCCGTAGCAGCAAAAAGGATGAGCAGTTGTAGAAGTTTGGTTTTCATAGGATTAGGGTAAAGAGTCAAGTAATAATTACATTTATACTTAGTTAACTCCATGACACAACGCTTCGGAAAATGGTTGTAACCCTGAAAACAAAATCGTCCGAAAGCAAGGCCTCCGGACGATAACGCACCGAAAATGCCAGGACTACCGGCATTTTTTATTTTTGATTTCTTTAAAATATCTTGTTCATGGCTAATAGATTTCCAGAATCTACATTAAACTAGATTCATCAGATGGAAAAATGGTTGGAACCAAATTGGATTTATTTCAAAAAGAATAGCGCATTCCCCACGAAACACCATACAATTGCGGCCGTGATTCGAGACTTTGATTGGACCTGAAACCAGATGTTACCGACTGCTGATAGGATCCGGTCAGATTGGCATTCCATCTTTGCGAAAGCCTGTAATTGAAACGAAGTCCGGTTGTTGCGGCCCAGTTCATGCTTCGGTAAATTTCGTCGCTCGCTTTGGTCGTGATGATCTCGCCGGAAGCAGATTCCAAGTCATTGCTCAGAAAGAAATTCGCCATCATTCCGCCTAAAACAGAATAGCTTAGCTTTTTCTCGGGGAAAAGTGTAAATCCTGCCTGAACGGGCAATTGCAAATATTGATAATTGTTGCTGACCGTTTTGGCAACATCAATGTAAAGCGCTCCATTATTGGCGAAAAAGCCGTTTTTGTCCTGATAAGCGTTGTTAGGCGAAGGCGCAAGGTCCGCAAGTGCATTTTCCAGGACATTAGCCGAGCGGTTATTGAAGGCGCTCAACACATATCCGCCGCCTTCGTAACTTGAATTTCCTTTTAGATAACTTACTCCCATTTCAAGCGACCAGTGTTTGAAAAGTTTCACGCCGCCCTGGGTTTGCACTGCATAGGAAGAGCCCGATTCGCTGCTGCCGGAAACCGCTTTCCTCATCGACAAACCTTGATTTGAAAACGCCTGCGGAGCTTCTTTAACGGTCAGATTAGGGTTAAAAGACGCGGGCATAAGGCTCACTGCTGCATAATATTCTTTGTTTTTGGTAGGCGCAGCAACTTCTTCTTTTATTACATCAGGGCGGAAGAAAACGTAGCGCTTCTGCATGTGAACATCCAAATCGCTGTAAGGCAAAGCCGAAAGCTGCGCCACAGTCATTTCCGACTCCGCCGAAACTGCTGGTGCCTGGGCAATCGTGCGTTCTTCAATTTCCGAGGCTACGGAAACATTGCTTTTCTCATTGTCGATCGGAGCAGTTACGGGTTTATCAACTTTCGCAACATTGTTAACGTCATGATTTTGCTCAACAGCAGATTCTTTTGCAGCTGAAACGGATCCTTTGTTATCAGACCTTAATGTGCTATTTCTCCGTGCATCCGAAGCGCTTCTTGATGCCTTCTCGAATGCTAAGGCTTCATTTTGCTTGCTAATTTCAGGCTTACGAACTGCTTTTGACGTTGCTTCTGTTTCTTCCAATGCCAGCGCTTCTTTCTTAACATCAGCACTTACTACTGGATCGCTTTTCAGCGGCTCGTTTTCAGGCGAAACAGGGGCGTTTGCGTTTTCCTTAACTGCAACTTCCACGTTCGCTTTATTTCCTTTCAAGCCAGAATTGGAATACCAAATTCCGCCTCCTACCAATAAAAGCGCGGCAATGGACGCAGCTGCATACCATATTTTAGAATTCTGCCACCAGAGCGGCAATATTCCTTTGTCTTCCTGCTGATCAAGACGCGCCTCAATGCCCTCCCAAACGGATTGAGGAGGAGCTTCGGAGGCTTCTTTCAAAGCCTTTCGCCACTGATCTTCAAAGTTGTTTATCTCGGACGGATCCATCATTAAATCTTTTTTCTTTGTTCAATTTCTGTTGCAGAAGTCCTCTTGCACGCGCATATTGCGACTTTGAGGTTCCTTCCGATATCCCCAACTTTTGGGCTATTTCATTGTGCTGATAACCTTCTATGGCATACAGGTTAAATATTGTCTGACATCCGGTGGGCAGCTCCTGAACCAGTTCCATAAGCTGTCTCAACTGAAAATCCCCCAATGTTACTTCCTTATCAGCAATGCCATTATGGTGTAAATCAATGTCATCCAGGTCTTTTAAATGTTTCTGCTGCCTCAGATGATTCAATGCGGTGTTCACTACAACAGAACGGAGCCAGTATTCCAATGGGCTATCGTTCCTGAATGAATCTATATTCTCATAAATCTTGATAAAAGCATCCTGTAAAACATCCTCCGCATCCGCCCTGTTCTTCGTGTAACGCAGGCATATAGCGAACAGCTTACCCCCAAAAATCTCATAGAGTTTTTTTCTGGGCAATGCGGTTGCGCTGCTTGCAGCCTTGCACTAATTCCTGTTCGTTAAAGGTCATCCGAAGTTTAGGGGTGCTTCGTTCGGTTTGTTACTCAATATCAGCACCACTATCCCAAAGATAAATTGAATACTGCGTTATGGCTTTCGCATTGCGCAATTGTGTAACCGGCAATTCGTAATTGGTTTGACACATTATAAGTTGAAATGGTTGGAAAAAGAGGAAAAGGTTTTTATACAATGTTTAGTACATTACGTGCAGGAACTAATCAGAACCGCATATCCTTTTATTAGTAGTGAAGTAAACGCTAAGGTATTTCTGTACACCTAACTTCTATCACCAATGAGCCAATACATGGTTGAAATTCAACTTCCGGCTGTTATGTCGGAAGATTTTACAGCGAAAATACCTGCTCAAAGAAAAAAGATTAATGAAATGATGGAGCAGGGACGGCTGATGTCCTATGCCCTTTCGGAAGATTTGCTCCAAGCCTGGTGCGTGGTAAGAGCAGACAGCGAGTTTGAAGTAATGTCACTCGTGTCAGAATTCCCGCTGATTGATTATATGGATCCAAAAATTTCCAAACTCATGTTCAACAATGTTGTTGCCCTGAGATTGCCGATGTTTTCTTTGAACTAGGCCAAAGACCATACAAAAAGCCCTGTTACAAGACCGTAGCAGGGCTTTTTTGCTTTAAATCAATTATAGTTTTCGCTCAATAAGTCTGATGATCTTGCCCAGTTCTTCGGCATCGACTTCACTGAAATCATTCAATTCATCACTATCGACATCCAGCACCATCGCAACTGTTCCATTGCGGTGAAAAACGGGTAAAACGATTTCTGACTTAGAAGCGGAATTGCAGGCAATATGTCCTGGAAATTCTTCAACGTCGGGCACGATTAATATCTTTTTCTGGGGGTGTAACTGGCTCCGCAAACACCCTTGTCGAATGTAATCCGCGTGCAGGCGATCGGGCCCTGAAATGGCCCGAGCACTAATTGGCCTTCTTTTACGATATAAAATCCAACCCAAAAGAAGCCGAATGCTTCCTTCAACGCCGCGGCAACATTGGCCAGATTGGCGATGAGGTCGCTTTCGGTTGTTACTAATGCTTCAATTTGTGGAAACAGGGCTTTGTAAACGGTCGCTCTGTCTGTGCTTGTGGGGACTATTAGTTCTTCTGCCATTTTTGGTAAATATCTTTGTCAATCATTGAAACAGGCGTGGAGGGCGATTAGTTACCGCGACCTTTGGAAAAGATAACGGGTTAAATATTAATTTTAAGTCCATTTAGTTTAAAACGAATGATTCAAAGACATATCCTATTGATGGACGGCCCTGATCACAAGGGCTTGATTTATCAGGTTACCCGCATACTTTTTGCTCATAATCAGAACATTATACGCAATGACGAATATGTAAGCCCCTCCAAATATTTCTTTATGCGGACGGAGTTTGAGGGTGAAACGGATATTGACAAACTGATGGAAGTTTTGAAGACGGATCTGCCCGCAGGCCTTAACCTGCGCATTAACCCCAAAAAGAAGAAAGACATTGTGCTTATGGTCACCAAGGAGCACCATTGTCTAGGCGAATTGCTGATAAGATATGCTTTTGATGAACTGGATGCGACCATTCTGGCCGTGATCAGCAACTATAACACATTACAGCCGCTGGTTGGTAAATTTGGCATTCCATTTCACTTCATTTCGCACGAAAACCGCTCGCGGGAAGAGCATGAGGAAGCGATTTTAAGAACCCTGGACATTTACCGGCCGGAATATCATTATCGCCAAATATATGCGGGTGATCACGCCAAATTTTGTGAATCAATTCCCGGACAAGATCATTAACATTCACCATTCCTACCTTCCTGCGTTCATCGGCGCGAATCCTTACCGACAGGCTTACGAGCGCGGTGTCAAATTTATCGGGGCCACGGCTCATTTTGTAAACAACGATTTAGACGAAGGACCGATCATTGCACAGGACGTAAAATCTGTCGATCACAGGCAAACTGCATCGGATATGGCTACATTGGGAAGGGATACGGAAAAGATATTGTCGAAGGCGTTGAAGCTGGTTTTCAATGATCGCGTGTTTATCCACGGCAATCGAACCATTATCCTATAACAAGAAAAAAGCCCTTAGTCAGAATCACCGAGGGCTTTTTGCAATCTGATGGATGTTATTGAATATGTAATGTTACAAATAATTCTTTAAAACATCAAATTCAGATTCAATGGGTTATGCTTTTTAATGATTTTCTAATTATTCCACTGGGATCGCCGTTCTGGCCAAATCTACCGGATCCGCATCATTCACTTCCTTCTTCAAATCGGCTACTTCAAGGGATGCTTGTATACAATTCGTCCAATGCTGGCTTGTCGAAGCTAAATCCAAGTAATTCGAGGCGGTGCTTCAAAGCATGTCTACCGCTACGGGCTGTCAAAACAATGTCCGACTTGTCCACGCCCACATCCTGCGGGTTCATTATTTCGTAAGTCAACTGGTGTTTTAAGAAACCATCCTGGTGAATTCCGGAGGAATGTGCAAACGCATTCCTTCCCACAATTGCCTTATTCGCCTAAACCGGCAGTACGCATCATTTTCGAAACCAACTGACTGGTCGGATAAATGAATTGCGTATTAACGCCCGTTTCCAAACCAAGTTCTTTGTGGACCGTCAAAGCCATTACAACTTCTTCCAAAGACGTGTTTCCAGCTCTTTCACCAATTCCATTGATCGTAACCTCAACCTGTCGCGCTCCCTGGCTTATTCCGGCAATCGAATTTGCAGTCGCAAGTCCAAGATCATTATGGCAGTGAATGGAAATAACTGCTTTATGAATGTTTGAAACATTCTCGAAAATGTATTTGATTTTCAAACCATGCTCATCCGGAAGGCAATATCCCGTCGTATCCGGAATGTTCACTACTGTACTATACGCCGATCACCACTTCAACCAATTGCGCAAGGAAAACGAGATCAGCAC
>NZ_CEEDCD010000025.1:0-190512 GCF_979253085.1 Dyadobacter sp. AC419
ATGTTATGCCCTGTACTTCGTTCAGTTATGCAGCCGATATTAACCGAGCCTCTCATTGTCCGTTCTCTAGTTTTTCGCATTTATCGTGAAACACTTTCGCGTTTTTCGTGCGCCGCTTCAGTAACGGTGGTTCAGCAAATGGCTTTTCTGGATAGCAACCTCATTTCGCTGGATCGCATGTATAAAGTTTCAGACCTCCTCTATCAGAATAAATTAGGCCAGCGCGTGGATGTTGACAGGATCCTGATCAATAAAACCACAACCGAAACCCAGCTTGCAACATTGCGGGACAATTACAGCCAGCTTGTTAATCTTTTGAAATATTACACCGGAACGCCGCAATCAGATTCGATCCGTATAGCGGTTAACGTTAGCAATGTAACATTGCCTTCCCAGTCCGGAGATTCAGAAACAAGGCGGACGGATGTCGCTCTTTTGCAGAAACAGCGTGATTTGAACGAATTGCAGGACAAGAATATCAAGGCAGGATTTATTCCGACTGTAAGTGCTTATGGGACAGCGAATATGGCTTTTTATGCCAAAACGGGTGACAACTCGACATTCCAGGATGTGCCGGGTTACTGGGCGGGATTAACGCTTAACTGGAGTGTTTTTGACGGATTGGCCAGAAGGGCGAAAAGAAGTCAGAATCAGATCGATAATGAAAAACTGAATGTCCAGCTTCGCCAGGTGAAGGAATCCATTGCGATGGAAGAAGCGAATGCTAGGAACAAGTTCGCCGTAGAGCAGAGAAATATCAATGCTAAAAAAGACCAGGTTGCATTGGCTTCAAAGGTTTACAACCAGATCCAGTTGCAATTTAAAGAAGGAACTGTCTCATTAACAGACGTAATCCAGGCAGAAAACAGCAATCTCGACGCGCAAAGTAATTACCTGACTTCCCTCGTGCAGTTGCTGAAAGCAGAATTGGAATGGAAAAAGGCAACCGGCTCATTAATTCAAAAATAACATCACTCATTTACTCTCGTAACTACTATTAACATCAAGATTATGAAACGCTTACTTATATTTTTAGCCGTGATTGTGGTGATTGGGCTCACTGCTGCCAAGCTGCTTGATAACAAAGAAAAGACAGCCGAAAAAGTTTATGTGCCGGATGCAGACCCAAAAGTGGGTGTGAAAGTGGCAGTTGCCGAAATGCGTAAATTAGCGCAGGACGTTTCATTCCTGGGATCATTTACACCAAACAGAAAAGTGGAGATCAGACCACAGGCTGGCGGCGAGATTATCCGTCTGAACATTCAGGAAGGTCAATTTGTGAAAGCAGGCCAGCTGATTGCAAAGATAGATGATGAACAATTGCGCTATCAGGTTGAAGCATTGCAGGTTACATTGGAAGGTTATCAGAATGATCTGAAACGTTTTGAAGTGCTTGTAAAAGGTGATGCCGTTCCCGCAGTGAATCTGGAACGCACACAATTGAGCATCCGAAGCACAGAAGCACAGATCAAACAATTGCAAAAACAGATCAGCAACACGAGCATTATCGCGCCTTTTTCGGGCATAGTAACGGCTAAAATGGTAGAAAAAGGCTCAGTAGTGAGCGTAGGAACGCCTTTGGCAGAAATCACCGACATTTCATCACTTAAACTGGTGGTGAACATTCCTGAAAAATCTGTAAACGAATTCCGCAACGGCAAGTCGATCGCGATTAAAACGGACGTTTATCCCGAAGCGAACTTCAACGGAAAAGTGACAATGGTAAGCGCAGAAGGCGATGAAGCGCACAATTATCCGGTTGAGATCACGGTTCAGAATTCACAGAAAAATCCATTAAAAGCGGGCATGTATGGCACCATTGCCAATGCATCCGAAGTGAAAGGCGAAGCACTTGCCATTCCACGCCAGGCGATCACGGGTTCCGCAAAACAGCCCCAGATTTATGTGGTTGAAAATGGAAAAGCGATCCTGCGCGACGTGGCCATTGGAGCGACAACAAACGAATATTATGAAATTACAAAGGGCCTGAACGCGGGTGACAAAGTGGTTACCAGCGGCCAGATCAACTTACAGAACGGGACTTCAGTTATCGCGCAATAACCCACATTAGCCTGAGAAATCATGAAATTTATTGAAACCATATTAAAGCGCCCGTCCCTGATCATTGTGATGTTCGCGGTGCTCGTGTTGGGCGGACTGGTGTCTTACACGCAGCTCAATTATATGCTGCTGCCGGAATTTTCAGTTCCAACGATCACCATTACAACCGTTTACCCTGGCGCGGCTCCAACGGAAGTTGAGTCAGAAGTGAGCAAGAAAATTGAAGACGCGGTTTCCGGATTGGACAACATTAAGGAAGTCACTTCCAAATCTTTGGAAAGTGCGTCGCTGGTAATTGTCGAATTCAAAGCGGGAACAGACATTGACAAAGCATTGGAAGACGCGCAACGTGATGTAAATAACATGCTGAGCGACTTGCCTGACGATGCGGAAACGCCTTCGCTTTCCAAAATATCGCCCAGTGATCAGCCGATTATGCAGTTACTGGCGACTTCAGCTCTTGCCTAATGAAGTTTTTTATCAGCAGGTTGAAGACAAATATCTGCCCGTTTTGACGCAGATCGAAGGTGTTGCAGAAATTACTATGACCGGTGGCGATCAGCGTGAGATCCGTGTGAATGTGAATAATGATAAGCTGAATTTTTACGGATTATCACTTTTACAGGTTTCGCAGGCCATTAACCAGGCTAACCTGGATTTTCCAACGGGTAAAGTGAAAAGCACGAGCGAAAACATGACTTTGCGTCTGGCAGGAAAATTCACTTCGCTGGATGACATTCGTAATCTGGTAATTTCTTCGCCTGTAACCGGCAGCCCCATCCGCGTTGGAGACGTCGCAACAATAACCGACGGATTGACTGACGCAGAGAGTATTAGCCGTTACAATGGTGTGAATGGAATTGGTTTATTTGTGAAAAAACAATCCGATGCCAATGCGGTTGAGATCAGTAAATCCATCCAGGAAAAACTGGCTGAAATCGAAAAGACGAATGCAAAGGACAAAGTGAAATTTGCGATTGCTTACGACAGCAGCATTTTTACTTTGGAATCGGTTGAAGCCGTAACGCATGACTTGATCATTGCCGTGATCCTGGTTGCAGCTGTTATGTTGCTGTTCCTGCATAGTTTCCGAAATGCATTTATTGTCATGGTTTCGGTGCCGGCGTCGCTGATTGCAGCCTTCCTGTTTATGAATCTGATGGGTTACTCGCTGAACCTGATGACATTGCTGGCACTTTCGCTGGTGATCGGGATCCTGGTCGATGACTCGATTGTAATCCTCGAAAACATTCAGCGACACCTTGAAATGGGTAAAAATCGCTGGGATGCAACCATTGAAGGCGTTACCGAGATCGGTTTTGCTGCGCTTGCGATCACACTTGTAATCGTAGTGGTTTTCGTTCCGATCACTTTTGTAAACTCGGTTATCGCCGATTTGCTGCGCCAGTTCAGCTTAACCGTTGCATTTGCAACAATGGTCAGTTTGCTGGTAAGTTTTACGCTTACGCCCTGGATGACGGCCAACATGGCGCGCATTGAGCATCTTGATCCAAAAAATCCGGTTCAGGCGTTTCTGTTATGGTTTGAAAATGGCCTTACGAAGCTGACAAAATGGTATCACGGCAGTTTGCAATGGGTTTTGGGTCATAAGCTTGCATTCTCGGGCATCCTGATCGCCATTTTTGGAATGACGGTCTGGGTAATGAGCCTGGGAATCATTGGATCTGAGTTCGTTGCGGAAGGTGATCAGGGCAAATTCCTTTTGACCATGAAACTGGATAAAAGCGCTTCTTTGCAGCAGAACAACCTCACTTCCAGACAGATTGAAGATTATTTGAGGACAAAACCGGAGGTTAAGACGATTTTTGCAAACGTCGGCGGAGCCAGCACAGGACTTAACAGCTCGGGCCGTGGCGAAACAAACCGCACTGAGCTTACCGTAGAGTTGATCCCTGTTTCCGAACGCAAGAATGCGCAGCCTACGGAAGATTATATGCTTGCAGTTCGCAAAGAGCTGGAAAGGAAATTTGCGGGTGTCGAATTTAACTCGGCAGCGGTCGGAATGGTAAACTCAGGCACATCGCCGATTGAGATCTTCCTGAGCGGAGACGATCTGGACAAGATCCTGGTTTCCGCCAATGATCTTGCAAACAGGCTAAGAAAAACGCCGGGAGCGAATGACGTGAATGTGTCCGTAGAAGCTGGTAATCCGGAGGTTAGGGTTGAAATTGACCGCGAAAAAATGGCTAAGCTCGGACTGGACATTCAGACCGTGGGTGCAACCATGCAAAACGCTTTCGCAGGAAATGACGATTCGAAATACCGGGACGGCGGCGAAGATTATGAAATCCGCATTATGATGGACGCATTCGATCGCAAGAATCCGGACGACGTGAAGAACATTACTTTTTACAGTCCTACGGCCAAAAGATCCGTGCGCCTCGCAGAGTTCTCGAATGTAAGTCTGAGCAACGGGCCTTCTATTGTTGAGCGGAAAAACCGTCGTTCATCCGTAACAGTGACTGCAAATACTTTGGGCATCGGATCGGGAACATTGGTGAGCAACATTCAGGCAGGTCTGCTTGAAAAGCCGCTTCCTTCAGACGTGATCCTGACCTGGGGCGGTGACGCGAAAAACCAGAGCGAAGGCTTCGGATCGCTCGGTCTGGCCATGCTTGCAGGGTTAATTCTGGTGTACTTTATCATGGTGCTGCTTTACGACAGTTTTGTGTATCCCCTCGTCGTGTTGTTCTCAATTCCGGTGGCAGTAATCGGAGCGCTCTTGGCCCTCGCATTGTCGTCATCTAACATTGGTATTTTCGCCCTTTTGGGTATGCTGATGCTGATCGGTCTGGTGGTTAAAAATGCAATTCTGATCGTCGATTTTGCCAACCAGCAAAAGGAGGCAGGGGTGCCCTTCAGAAAGGCGATCTTGATAGCAGGTGAAGAACGGTTAAGACCGATCTTGATGACGACAATTGCGATGGTTATCGGTATGATCCCGATCGCAACTGCAACCGGCGCCGGCGCTGAATGGAAGAATTCACTGGCATGGGTTTTAATAGGTGGATTGACCAGTTCGATGATTTTAACCATCTATCTCGTGCCAATGATGTATTATCTGGTGGATAGAGCAGGAGAAAAGTGGGCATCTTTCAGATCCCGCTCTGGCACGACTTCCCGGCGTGTCGTAGTTGAGGAAGTTTAGCACCAATAAACGTTAACATGAAAAAATACCTGTTTTGTAGCTGCACCCTTTTAGGAATACTGAAATCAAAGTTGGCCAGAACTTGACATTTTAGCGACTGAGCAGGCAAAAAGTACAAAATAAATTTTTTCATGTTAACGGTAAAATGCAAAATGAATAGGGTTTTTGATGAACTAGTAATGCGGGTATCGGGTTTACCTTTTAACTTTGTTTACCGGTTGATCAAATCCGACCTTTTTTCTGATCGGGATAGTAATTTAGGAACAGGGTAATTGAAGGCGCATAAGGCGGAAACTGACAATTTTATCAAACTCAAAGTTCTAAAAAACATTAGCATGGAAGATAAAAACTACAATACCAACTGATCGCTCTGATCCCTCATCAAGCCCAGGCTTGAAGCCAACAGGCACCCCACTTAAAGAAGCTGTTGATTCTGACATTAATTACTTATGGGTAAAAAATTAAATAAGCGCATCGCCGAATTTAAAGACGCGGCCATCATTCGATCCAAAGGTCTTTATCCTTATTTCCGTCCCATCGAATCCGGGCAAGACACGGAAGTTATCATCAACGGTAAGCCGGTCCTTATGTTTGGATCCAACTCGTATCTGGGACTTACCTCGCATCCATACATTATCGAGTCTTCGCAGAAGGCCGTGCAAAAATATGGAAGCGGCTGTGCAGGCTCCCGTTTTCTGAACGGAACACTGGACATTCACGAGGAACTGGAAAGAAGACTGGCACAATACACCGGAAAAGAGGCTTCTGTGCTTTTCAGCACGGGTTACCAGGCTAACCTCGGTGCATTGTCGAGCCTAACCGGTCGGAATGATTACCTGATCCTGGACGAAAGCGACCATGCTTCCATCATCGACGGATGCCGCCTGTCTTTCTCGAAAGTGATCAAGTATGCGCATAATGACATGAAGGACCTGCGGAAGAAACTGAGCCTTTTGCCAGAAGAAGCCGTTAAGCTCATTGCGACAGATGGGATTTTCAGCATGGAAGGCGACATTGTTAAGCTTCCCGAATTAAATGCGATTGCAGCAGAATTTGATGCATCGGTTTTGGTTGACGACGCGCACAGCCTTGGCGTAATTGGCAAGAATGGTGCGGGAACGGCTTCCTACTTCGGCTTAACCGAAACGACCGACCTTATCATGGGAACATTCAGTAAATCGCTCGCATCATTGGGTGGCTTTATTGCCGGAGATGCAGCAACGATCGATTATCTTAAACACCGCGCACGTTCATTAATGTTCAGCGCAAGTATGACGCCGGCAGCCGTTGGCAGCACATTGGCAGCATTGGACATCATTGAATCAGAGCCGCATCACATTGAGCGCCTTTGGGCTAACACCAGATATGCGAAAGAATTGCTGCTCGTAAATGGTTTTGACCTGGGTAACACAGAAAGTCCGATTTTGCCGGTTTACATCCGCGATAATGAGAAGACTTTCCTGATGACCAAGTTATTGCAGGAAGACGGCGTATTTGTGAATCCTGTGGTGTCACCAGCAGTTCGTCCTGAACATTCATTGATCAGGTTCTCGCTTATGGCGACGCATACTTTCGGACAGATTGAGGAGGCGGTCGATAAAATGGCCAAAATATATCGTCAAATCTGCCCGGAGGCAATTACAGAAAAACTATGAAGCGCATTGCCCACGTAAACTCTCCCAAAGAACTGGAATTATTTATCGATTTTCCCCACGAATTATATAAGGAAAATCCCAATTATGTTCCGGAACTCTTTATCGCTCAAAGAGACATGCTTTCACCGAAGAAGCATCCTTTTTATGAACATTCGGAAGTGAAACTGTTTCTAGCGTACGACGGAGATAAGATTGTGGGTAGGGTTGCGGCGATTGATAACCGCAATCACAATGCTTTTACAGGAAGAAAAGACGGTTTCTTTGGTTTTTTTGACACAATCAATGACCAGGAAGTTGTAGATCTGCTGATAGGGCAGGCGGCAGAATGGGTTAAATCAAAAGGCGCTAACAACCTGATCGGGCCGGTTAACTTGTCTACAAATGACACCGTCGGCTTGCTGATTGAAGGTTATGACAAGCCTCCGATGGCCATGATGCCTTACAATGCACCTTACTATGTGCCTTTGCTTGAAAACACAGGACTTGTAAAAAAGACGGATCTGCTTGCTTACGAGATCAATGTTAATGAGGCAAATGACAAATCGGTGCGGCTGATTGAAGCATTGGAAGCAAGGCTGAAAAGAAGCGGCATTACGATTCGCAAGATCAACCTCAAAGATTTCAAAAACGAGGTTGTCAAGATCAGGGAAATCTACAACAGTGCCTGGGACAAGAATCTGGGCTTTGTTCCGATGACCGAGAAGGAGTTTGATTATCTGGCCAACGATTTGAAATTGGTCCTTGACCCGAACTTTTGCCTCGTTGCTGAGAAGGATAACAAGCTGGTTGGTTTCGTTTTGGGCATTCCGGACGTGAACCAGATCCAGATCAAGATCAAGCGCGGACGTTTGCTGCCAACCGGAATTTTCAAATTGTTGTTTGGCAAGAAAAACATAACCCGCATCCGCGTACTCACACTGGGCGTGATCGAAGGTTATCGTAAAATGGGTATTGAGGCGTGTTTATACGGCCACATTATCAAAAATACCTACGGAACAAAGGTCACAGGCGGAGAATGCTCGTGGATGCTGGAAGGAAATTACCTGATGAACCACGCCATTGAGCAGATCAATGGAAAGCTGTACAAACGGTACAGATTGTTGGAAAAAGCAATATGAAAGAAAGGGTATTCATTACGGGGGCAAGCGGCTTTATCGGGTTTCACCTGGTGGAAGCAGCATTGGAAGCAGGCATGGAAGTGCATGCCGCCGTAAGGCCAACCAGCGATCTCACTTTCCTGAAAAAGCTGCAAAGTGATTCAGAAAAGAAAAGCCAGGGCCCGCTGTCGTTTGTGAATACCAATTTTGAATCAAGAGATGCATTGACCGAGTTGCTGGAAGTTGGAGGTTACACTTACATAATCCATGCAGCTGGCATTACAAAGGCCAAAAAGCCCGCGATATACAACAAAGTGAATGCCGAATACACATTGCATTTGGCACAAGCAGCGATGTCGGCTAACATTCCTTTGAAGCGGTTTGTTTTCCTGAGCAGTCTGGCCGCTATTGGCCCGCTTGCTTACGCAGAACAGCAGCCGATTACGGAAAATACATTGCCGATTCCTGTGACCGATTATGGAAAAAGCAAATTGCTTGCAGAAAAATCTCTGGAAGAAGTGAGCGGCCTGCCATTGACGATCATCCGTCCGACGGCGGTATACGGCCCGGGCGAGAAGGATTTGTTTATTCTTTTCAAGACGCTGAGTAAGGGACTGGACGCTTACATTGGCAAAGGTCCGCAGCGGTTGAGTTTTGTTTATGTAAAAGATCTGGTGGCCGTTACCATGGCTGCCATGCGCGAAAATCAGCGCGAAACGGCGATTTATAATATTTCGGACGGACAGGCTTACGACCGTTATGCATTTGCAGACCGGTTCCGGGAAATCAGCGGTAAAAATATTTTCAGGGCACATTTGCCTCTGGCTTTGGTAAAAACGATGGCGACCGTTCTGGACTTCATCTATGGCTTTACTTCTGCTACCCCGGTTTTGAATAGGGAAAAATTGAAAAGAGCTCACAGCTTCAAACTGGATTTGCAGCATCGACGCCGCCAGGAACAGCTTGCAATACAAGCCGCAATACGATCTGAGGCAGGGAATGCAGGAAACGCTGATGTGGTACAAGGAGAATAAGTGGCTTTAAATATAAGAATGCAGATTTGATCATTATGCAGGGGTTCCGGCGTAAATGATACATTCATTAGGCATGAAAAAACACGTTATGAGTATCAAAAATGAAAAAGATATCTAAGTCGTTATGGTTTAAAGTTTTGCTGATAATCTGTCTCGTACAGGCTGTATCAGTAACTGCCAGAGCGCAAAGCACCACGATTAAAGGAACTGTTACCGATGCAAAAACAGGCGAAACATTGCCATTTGTATCAATCCTCATTCCCGGGACTACAATGGGAACTGCCTCCGATGCCGATGGAAAATACGCACTTACATTACGCGAAGAATACAAAACCGTCAAATTCACCTACGTAGGATATTTTAAGCATTGAAAAACCCATCACGCCCGGAATTGATCAGGTGATCAATGTTAAGCTGGCGGTGGATGCTTCGATGCTGAAAGAAGTTACCATTAAAGGAAGAGGCCGTTACAGAAACAAAGACAATCCGGCTGTTCAGCTGATCCGCGAGGTTATCGCACACAAGGATCAGAACAAAATGGCTGCCAACGACTTTGTGGAATACGAGCAGTATGAAAAGATCTCGTTCGCGCTAAGCAACCTTTCCGACAATTTTAAGGAAAAGCGCATTTTCAGGAATTACCAATTCTTGTTTCAGGATCAGGATTCAACGGCGATGGGTGGCAAGAGCTTGCTGCCGGCTTACATTCAGGAAAAGCTTTCACAGATTTACTTCCGCAAAAATCCATATACTAAAAAACAATGGGTGCTTGCCAACAGAAGAGCTGAGTTCGACGCGAAGTTTATTGATAATGATGGGTTAAGCGCCTATTTCAACAGACTTTACGAAGATGTAAATCTTTACGAAAATGACATTTCAATCGCGACAAACCTGTTGCTGAGCCCGATTGCGAATACAGCACCGACTTTTTACAAATTCTTTATCCGCGATACAATCAAGACAGAAACGCCTTGGTTGGTTGAACTTGGTTTTGTGCCAAGAAACAAAACAGACATGCTTTTTGAAGGCAAGCTGTTTATCACATTGGATGGAAATTATGGTGTGCAAAATGCTTATCTGACCGTTAATAAAGACATTAACCTCAACTTCATGCGTGACCTGGAAGCGCGCCTCGAGTATGAGAAAGGGCCAGACGGTCGTTACCACCCGGTTAAGACCACATTGGGAATGGAATTTGCGTTGGGTGAGAAAAATGCAGGATTTTACGGACAGCGCGTCGTTAATTTCAAAAATTACACGGTTAACCAAAGCCGGCCGGACAGTGTTTACAGAGGCCCGTCGGAGCAAATTGTTTTGACACCAAGCGCAAGTGCCGGAGAGGCTTTCTGGGCAAGCAAGCGGCACATGCCTTTGGAACCGATGGAGCAAAATATTTACAGGAATGTGGACACATTGCAAACCATTCCGTCATTCCGCAGGACCATGGACATTGCAACATTGCTTTTGTCGGGTTACAAGTCATTTGGCAAAGTGGAAGTGGGGCCGGTGAACACATTTTATAGTTTCAACCCGGTGGAAGGTTTCAGACTGCGTTTCGGCGGAAGAACGACGACGGATTTCAGCAAACGCGTTTATTTTGAAACTTATGCCGCTTATGGTTTCAAGGATCAGAAATGGAAATACTTTTTGAGCGGGACTTACTCATTCAATAACAAGTCTGTTTACCATTTTCCACTGAATTATATCCGCGCAAGTTACCAGCGCGACACCAAGATTCCGGGTCAGGATTTGCAGTTTGTGCAGGAAGATAACTTCCTTTTATCATTCAAAAGGGGAGATAACAACCGCTGGCTTTACAATGATGTTTACAAACTGGAATATGTCCGCGAATTCGAAAGCCGCTTTTCTTACAAAATCGGATTTACACAATGGCATCAAACACCTGCGGGCATCCTGCGCTACGAAAGATTGGGCAGGGAAGGTGAATTGGAGAATGTAGGTGGATTAAGCAACACCGAAACAAACCTCGAACTCCGTTATGCGCCGCATGAGCAATATTATCAGGGGAAATTGTATCGCACGCCGATCATTAACAAATATCCGATCTTCACATTCCGCTATAATGCAGGTTTGAAAGGCGTTTTTGAAGGCCAGAACCGTTACCATAACCTTTCGCTCAACATTGCGAAGCGTGTTTATCTGTCGCAGTTTGGTTATGCAGACGTGACGGCTGAGGGAAGCTATATTTTGGGTAACAAAATCCTTTTCCCGCTGCTGACGGCACACCGCGCCAACCAGACTTACGCTTACCAGCTCAACAGTTACAACTTGATGAACTTCCTGGAATTTGTCAGCGATCATTATGCGAGTCTGGACGTGCAATATTATATGAATGGGTTTTTGTTTAACAAAATCCCTTTACTGAAAAAACTGAAACTGAGAGAAGTGTTTAGCTTCAAAGGGCTGATGGGCGGGCTCAGGGATGAGAATAACCCTGCCAATAACCCGGGGCTTTTCCGCTTCCCGGTGGATGAGACCGGCAAACCGATCAGTTACACATTGTCGCGCGAGCCTTACATTGAAGGAAGCGTGGGTATAGCAAACATTTTCAAGCTGTTAAGGGTCGATCTGGTAAAACGTTTCACCTATCTCGACAACCCGAATGTTTCCGAATGGGGCATAAGGGCACGTTTCAGGCTTGATTTTTAATACAAATATAACGACACGAATTACGATATGAATTACGCAATCATTGCGGCTGGCGAAGGTTCACGTTTGGCAAAGGAAGGCTTCAAACTTCCAAAGCCAATGGTGAGTCTGCACGGTGAAATGCTGATAGACAGGCTGATAGGCATTTTCATGCGGAACAATGCTGAAAAGATCATGGTCATTATCAATGAAGAATCCGCTGCGT
Organism: Dyadobacter sp. AC419; assembly: GCF_979253085.1. Lineage (NCBI taxonomy): Bacteria > Pseudomonadati > Bacteroidota > Cytophagia > Cytophagales > Spirosomataceae > Dyadobacter > Dyadobacter sp. AC419. The sequence goes on from NZ_CEEDCD010000025.1 coordinate 11,892, forward strand.
TGGAAAGTCATTTGCAGGAGCTTAGCCAAACATTGCCTATTAATATTGTGAAAAAGTCGACGCCAAGTTCATTGCACAGCGTGTATGAACTGCTGCGGACCGATCCGGAACTGGAAGCAGTTTGCCTCACAACAACGGACACAGTTTTCAAAGAAGAGGAGTTCGCAACATACATTAACACATTTGAAGAAAACAATGATCTTGGCGGGCTGATGGCGGTTACAAGTTTCATTGACGACGAAAGTCCATTGTATGTTACCGCAGACGAGCATGCCAACATTACTGCATTCACCGACGAAAACAGCACGCAAACGCGCTTCGTTTCAGGCGGCATTTACTGCCTCAGAAAAGATGCGATTGCACTCGTAAGTGAAGCGGTGGAAGGCGGTGTGAGCCGGATGCGGAATTTTCAGCGGCAGTTGCTGGAAAGTGGCATTGCGCTCAAAGCATATCCTTTTTCGAAAATTGTTGACGTGGACCACGTTCAGGATATCCGGACAGCCGAGCTGTTTCTGAGCCCTGAGGCTGCGGTCTGATTTTAAATAAATTGATTACTGACACCAATTAAAGGCAGGAAAGTTTGGCCTGCCGCCGCGTAAATGAGTGATTTGAACATATTGGGCGTACACCGAAACAAAAAGTTTTCGCCTAACCACATTGGAAACGACGATGCGATTTTTTCCCTGACGGCGAAGGAGCTGGAAAAACTGGGATGTAATGTGACGATTTGCTGCGAGGACGATTTCCTGGCGATGGAAGATGTTTCCCAGCAGAAAATTTTCACAATGGCCCGTCAGAAGGAAGTCGTGAAAAAGTTGCAAAAACTTGAATCACAAGGTGTTCAGGTGATTAACTCAGCATTTGGAATTGAAAACTGCTTTCGCACCAACCTGACCAATGCATTGAATTTGAACAACATTCCCGTTGCCGAAAGTTACATCGTGCCCACAAATTACAAGGACGACGAAGTTTTTGACAACATAAAAGGAAAAGGTTACTGGATCAAACGCGGCGATTTTCACGCCATTCATAAAGAAGACGTGTCGTTTGCAATGTCCAGGGAAGAAGCGAAGGAGATTTTGCGTGAATATGCATTGCGCGACATTCCTGATGCGGTGATCAGCAAGCATTTGATCGGTGACCTGGTTAAGTTTTACGGCGTGCGCGGAACGGACTTTTTCTTTTGGTTTTACCCATATGACAACAATCACCACAAATACTCGGAATACCAGAGCATTAACGGCGATTCGGTTTATTATCCTTTTGACGCGGTTCGTTTGAAAGACGTTGCAACGGACGCAGCAGGCGGGGTTGGAATAGATATTTATGGTGGAGACGCCATTGTAGGCAAGGACGGTAACTTCCACATTATCGACCTCAACGACTGGCCAAGCTTTGCGCCATGCCGTGATAAAGCGTCAGGACACATTGCCGCAATGATATTTGAGAAATTTACTAAAAGCAATTAATGGATCCAGTTTTAAAAGGTAACCCCAAGCCCATCTCAGAACCCGAGATTTCGACATTCGAAGCCTCACTCAAATCGAACGATACGGAAGAGCAGATTGACATCTGGTTTTATCGTCCGATTGGTTATCAGATTGCATTGTTTTGTGCCAAAATAGGGTTGAGGCCCAATCCGGTCACAATCATCAGCATCTTTTTTGGTGTGGCCGCAGGGATTCTTTTTTACTATCAGGAATTGTGGATCAATGTGATCGGAATGCTGCTGCTCGTGTTCGCCAATTCGCTTGACAGCGCAGATGGACAGCTTGCGCGGATGACCAATGATAAAAGCCGGTTGGGGCGCATTCTGGACGGCGCAGCGGGAGATTTCTGGTTTATCGCCATTCACATTGCCATCTGTCTCCGAAGCATGGAAGAAGGATGGAGCGCGTTAATATGGGTTCCGGGTGTGCTGGCGGGTGCTTCGCACGTGGTGCAGTCTGCTATGGCTGATTATTATCGCAATGTGCATTTGTATTTTATCAAAGGAACCTCTGGAAGCGAGCTGGATAACAGCCGCGACCTGCAAAAAGAATATGACAGCCTGAGCTGGAAATCGAACTTCGGTATGAAGTTCATCGCCCGCACTTATCTGAATTATACGAAGTTGCAGGAAAGCTTTTCACCGCATTTGCAAAAATTGCTGACGCTGGTTCGCGAAAAATATCCGAATGGTCTGCCCAAAGCATTGGTTACTGATTTTCGTGCGCATAACAAGCCATTGATGAAGTATACTAACATTGTCCAGTTCAACACGCGGGTGATTTTTCTGTTCCTATGGTTGTTTCTGGATCAGTCGTGGATCTATTTCTTCTTCGACATATTTGTTCTCAACCCGATCCTGATTTACATGATCGTGAACCAGGAAAAAGTGAGCCGTTATTTTTATCAAAAGATTTTGACTGAAAAAACGAATGAGTACCAAGGCGTATAAAGCCATTTTCATGGCAATCGGGATTATTTCACTGGGCTATATGATCTATGGCACAGGACCGATGGTCATTTGGGAAAATATCAACAGGACGGGAATCTGGTTTATTCCCGTGATAGGAAGCTGGCTGGTGATTTATTTGCTGAATGCGCTTGCTTTCCGGGCCATTATCAGAGAGCCGGGCTCGCCTGAAACAAACCTTTCGTTCTGGTCCGTTCTGAGGCTTACGGTTTCAGGTTATGCGATCAATTACATTACGCCATTTGTGGCATTAGGCGGCGAGCCTTACCGGATTTTAGAGCTGAAACCAGCATTAGGCATTCAAAAAGCCACTTCGTCGGTATTGTTATACAGCTTAATGCACATGTTTTCGCATGTTCTTTTCTGGCTGGCGTCTATTGTGCTGATCGTGGCAGTTGTGCCTTTGAACAATGTCATGCTGGCGGGTTGCGGCTTGCTGCTGATCACGGGTTTGGTGTTAGGTTATTGGTTTATCAATGTTTATAAAAAAGGATTTACCGTAAGCACTTTTCGGTTGCTCGGGAAGATTCCTTTCATCAAAGCCAAGGCGAATGCTTTTGCTGAAAAGAACGCTGAAAACCTGTACGAAGTCGACGAGCAGATCCGCATTTTATACGCAGAAAGGCGAAACATTTTTTACATCTCATTGTTCTATGAATTCACGGCACGCGTCATTGGCTGCGCCGAGATATTCTTCACAGCACACGCTATCGGCTTAGGCATGACATGGCCCGAAGCACTCATTGTCAGTTCCGGATCTTCGCTGTTTGCGAACCTGATATTCTTCTTCCCGATGCAGCTGGGAACCAGAGAAGGCGGCTTAGCGCTTGCATTGGCCAGCGTTGGATTTGCACCGGTTCAGGGGGTTTTTATCGGAATTGTCATGCGCATCAGGGAAATTGTCTGGATCATTATCGGATTAGCATTGATTAGTAAGAAGTCGAAAGTGAAGGAAGAAGTCGTTTTGGAGGAGCATTAGCATGTGGCTTTCGGCGGTCGGCTTTCGACGGATTGATTTAATATTTTAAAAATTACAAAGGGCCGACAGCTGAATGCCGAAAGCCGAAGTATCTATGATTAAAGGAATTTTATTTGATTACGGTGGTACGATCGATACCAACGGCCTGCATTGGGCCAATGTTTTATGGGAAAGTTACCAGAATAATCAGGTAAATGTGGATAGAGAGGCATTTTCGGGTGCGTACAAATATGGCGAGAGAGCCCTGGCGATCAAACCGATTATTGAACCGCAGCATGTATTTTATGATGTTTTGTTTCTGAAAATCCAGCAGCAGTTCAGTTTTTTGAAAGAGAACGGGTTCAGTTTAGACGAAGCAGGCATTGAATCCATAGCACGCGAATGCGACCTTTTTGCACGCACTAATGTTGAAAAAGCAGCGCCTGTTCTGGCACAGCTGGCGCAAAAATACCCGCTCGTGATGGTTTCCAATTTTTATGGGAACATCAATCATGTCTTGCAGGACTTTGGCATTGGAAGTTACTTCCAGGCTGTCGTTGAATCTGCTGTCGTTGGCGTCCGGAAGCCCGACCCGCAAATTTACCAGCTTGGCATTAACGCACTGGGCTTTGCTCCTGAGGAATGTGTGGTCATCGGAGATTCTTACTCCAAAGACATTCAGCCGGCCCGATCATTGGGTTGCAAGACAATCTGGCTGAATGTAAAAGGGTGGGAGGATGCCGGTGAAACGAAGATGGAAGTTTCGGACGCGGATGTTGAGATTACCGATTTTGCCCAAATAGCGGAAACAATAACGATTTTGGGTTAGTTGTCAACTTTTACCGGGCACTGACACAAGCCTTGGTAAAATTAAATTAAAATGAAGATGTACGACATTTGTACCATAGGGCACATCACATTGGATAAAGTGGTAACCCCTCAGTCTGTCAAATACATGCCTGGAGGCACATCGTTTTATTTCTCCAAAGCGCTGCGGCAGTTCGATGTGAACTATGTGCTGGTAACAGCTTTGGCAGAATCAGAAAACCACATTTTATCCGCATTAAGGGAAGAAAATATCGAGGTGTTCTCTCAGCCGAGCGAGCATACGGTGTATTTTGAAAATATCTACAGTGCCAACCAGGATTACCGCGAACAGAATGTGCTGCACAAAGCAGCGCCATTCACCACCGCGCAGATGCCTGACGTTGAATCGAGGATATTTCATTTGGGTCCGTTGCTTTCGGATGATATTACGGTTGATCTGTTGAAGTCGCTTGCTGAAAAAGCCACGGTTTCACTGGACATCCAGGGATTTCTCCGTTATGTGAAGGATCAAAAGGTTTTGTATAAAGACTGGGCCGATAAAAAAGAAGCGCTTCCGCATGTTTCTATACTCAAAGCAAACGAGTTTGAAATGGAAGTGGTTACCGGCACCAGCGACGTGCGCAAGGGCGCAGCATATCTCGCGGACCTTGGTGTAAAGGAAGTGATTATAACCTTGGGCAGCAGAGGCTCACTGATCTATAAAAACAATGATTTTTTCAGAATTCCGGCTTACAAGCCAACGGCGATCGTGGATGCGACCGGCTGCGGTGACACTTACATGGCCGGTTATCTGAACAAAAGAATACAGGGAGCAGGCGTGCAGGAAGCAGGTGAATTTGGTGCGGCCATGGCCACATTGAAAATACAGTCGTCCGGACCATTTTCGGGAAATGCCGCAATGGTTGAAGAAGTGCTTCAATATGGTGAATGTGACCGAGAAATGATTGCCCAGGCAATTTATTAATAGTAGTATTACTCAACAAATTTTATGAAAAACGCAGTCAGTATCATGTTGGCGCTAAGCCTGCTGCTGTGTTCGTATTCAGAGAGCCATTCTGCAGATAAAAACTCAATCGCGGCCGTTGCTGAGCCCGACGAGTTTCCCGTACCAAAGAATATCCCCGGATTACTTTTCTACATTCAGCGTGACCCCAATGCGAATACAATCATTTACCATCTTAACGTGGATGCACAGGGCCAGTTAAGCCGTAAGAATCCTGTTGATGCGTTCTGGATCAAGTATGCCGACGGCGGCAAAAAATCGGATCTCAATTATCTGCAGCGCAAGTTTGCTTACGGGATCAATTCCAAGTCAATCGGCAATTCCGCATTCGAACTGCGGTCGGTGGCTTATTCCAAATTGCCGCTTTTATTAAAAAAAGACAGCAAGAACGAGTATCACGTTTACGCCAATATTGATAAAAAGGAATGCATCCTGAGCCGGGTTTTTATCCGGATCGACGGTGGAACGTTCTGGTCTCCCAATGTACTTTATATTGAACTGAAAGGAGTCGAAACGGCGACCGGCAAAACGGTCGTGCAGCGGATTAAACCTGTGTAGATTGCAAAAATCTTCGGGTAATGCTTTTAGCGGCTGGATTTTGTGTTTTATTTGTCAAATGATAAAGACGAATTCCGTGTCAGTGCTTTAATGGGCTCATGGCAGGGTTTTTGATCAGACGAAATAAAACCATATCCCGAAAAACCTAACCCAAGCATGGCCGAATCACCGCATCCCGAACAGGACAATGTTTTCAAAGATGAGATTACCAAAGTATCGGATTTCAAATTCGGTACGACAGTTGTAAAGGTTTTTGACGACATGGTCAGCAGATCCGTCCCGTTTTATAATGAAATGCAGCGTATGCTCGGGGAGATTGCAGCGGACCACGTCAAGGAAGGAAGTTCCCTTTATGACCTCGGTTGCTCAACTGGCACCACCATGATAGAAGTGGACAAGCTCATCCCGTCCGATATCCGGTTCATAGGGATAGATGAGTCCACCGAAATGCTTGACAAATGCGATATCAAACTTAAAGAGGCAGGTTTTGTTCGCCCTTACGAGCTGGTGACCGGTGATCTGCACGAGCCGCTTCCAATTAAGAATGCGTCGGTTGTGATCCTTTGTCTCACATTGCAATTTGTAAGGCCGCTTTACAGAGAACGGCTTTTGCGCAACATTTACGAAGGATTGAATCCGGGAGGAGTTTTATTGCTGGTTGAAAAAGTGCTTGCGGAAAGCACCGTATTCAACCGGGACTTTATCAAATATTACTATAATTATAAGCGCCGTAACCATTACAGCGAAATGGAAATTTCGCAAAAAAGGGAGGCTTTGGAAAACGTTCTGATCCCTTACAAGCTGTCCGAAAACTTGCTTCTGTTGAAGGAAACGGGTTTCGGAGACTGTGAGACTTTCTTTAAATGGTATAACTTTTCAGGACTAATCGCTTATAAAAAATAAAATGGTAACTATCGGTAATTTCTTTTTCAGGTTCAGAAACATCTTATTCATTTTTCTTTATCTGTTGCTTTTCCTTCCGTCGCCGATGTTGTTCAAGCCAGAGCATTTCGGAGAAAAATATTACTTGTTTCCAATCATTCTGGGTTTGCTGGTAACATTCTCGGGAGAAATTATCCGCGGGATCACGATCGGGCTCGCTTACATTATCCGCGGCGGGCGCGACAGAAGGGTTTATGCAGAAAAGCTTGTGACCGAAGGGATTTTTAAACATTGCCGCAATCCGCTTTATGTAGGCAACATTCTCATGCTGCTGGGTGTAGGAATTTTGTCCAATTCGTTGGTATATGTGGGCATTGTTATGCCATCTTTCTTGTTTATATATCAGGCGATCGTGCTTGCAGAAGAAAACTTTTTGCGCAACAAGTTCGGGGCCGATTTTGACAATTATTGTAAAAGAGTAAACCGGTGGCTGATCAATTTTAATGGCATGTCTGAGACATTTAAAGACATGCGGTTTAATTATAAGCGATGGATTTTAAAGGAATATAACACTTTGTTCGTCTGGTTAATGGGGATCACGGCGATCATTTTGTTCAGATACCCGGAACTTACGCCTGACAGCGATACGCGTGTGAAGCTTTTTATAGGCATCGGCGTATTTCTTGGCCTGGTTTATGGATATATCAAATATTTGAAAAAATCCGGAAAAATGACCGACAGCCTGGCCTAGCGTGCCTCTTGAGTTTCTTACCGGGGAAAAGCTAGCAGTCAGTTGCCGACACATTTCGGAGCGAATAACTAATGATAACCCCCTATAAAAAGTAAGAAATTATGAAGATCGTAATCGTTGGAGGCGGCTTTGCTGGCGTCAATCTCGCAATTGACCTCGCTAAAAACAGCAAGTTCGAAATAACACTGGTTGACAAAAACAACTATAACTTTTTTCCACCACTGATTTATCAGGTTGCCACGGCTTTTCTTGAGCCGTCCAGCATCAGCTATCCGTTCCGCAAGCTTTTCAGAGGCAAGCAGAACTTTACGTTCCGCCTCGGCGAGCTGCAGCGTGTCGTAACCAACGAAAACAAGATCATTCTTTCGAACGGGGAACTCGAATACGACTTCCTGGTTTTTGCCACCGGCGCAGAGACAAATTTCTTCGGCATGGAAAACGTGAAGCGCAATGCCACGCCCATGAAAACGCTCGAAGATGCCATCGGCATGCGCAATAAAATGCTGCAGCAAATGGAGCTTGCCACGATTTCCGAAGATCCCGACGAAGTGAGAAAGCTCCTGACCGTTGTCATAGCAGGCGGCGGGCCAACCGGCGTTGAGATCTCCGGAATGTTTGCCGAGATGCGCAACGGCATTTTAAGAAAAGAGTATCCGCAGCTTGCCGGAAAAGGAAGCGAAATTTATCTCGTGGACGGCGGCGACGCATTGCTATCTCCCATGAGCGAAGCTTCCCAAAAGGATACTTACGAGGCCTTGAGAAAGCTCGGCGTCAAGATAAAACTGAACACGCACGTTTCTGATTTTGTTGATGATAAAGTATGTTTCAGCGAAGGCGAATGCATTGAGGCAAAGACATTGATCTGGGCCGCGGGCGTAACAGGTAAGGTGTTCGAAGGCGTTCCGCCGGAAGCTTACGGACGTGGACGACGCATGCTCGTGGACGCACACAACAAACTGATCGGCACTTACAACATTTATGCAATCGGCGACGCAAGTCTCCAGCAAACCGACCCGAATTTCCCGAACGGACATCCGCAGGTGGCGCAGGTGGCGATTCAGCAAGGCAAGCTGCTCGCTGCCAACTTCTCACGGATTGCAGAAGGTCAGCCTTTGAAGGCATTTACCTATAAAGACAAAGGCTCGATGGCCATTATCGGTCGCGCGAAGGCCGTGGTGGACATGCCGGCACCGAAAGTGCATTTTAAAGGAGTAATTGCATGGCTTGCTTGGTTGTTTATCCACCTTGTTTCGCTGATTAACCACCGCAACCGGATCACGACGCTGTACAACTGGATGGTGGCCTATTTTACCAAAGACCAGTCTTTGCGTATGATCATCAAGCCATCTGTCACCGAAAAGGCCAAAGAAGTGATATTAAAAGAGTAACTTAAAGATTTAACATTGGAGTTTAACAAAAAACGCGGACTTTTGATGACCGTCAAAAGTGAGCGCGTTTAACAAAAAATAATAATGGAACCGACTATTATTGATGTAATCCAAGATGCACCATACGGTCTCCAACAAATCGATTCTTCCATCTCTTTCAGAAATTTTATCAACTTTCTGGAAGAGAAAGCAGAACAGGAAAAAACAGTCAAAAAAACATTCTTCTCCATGGTGCTGGACCGGCTTCGGTCTAATCCGGCATTCTCCGCAGACATTGAAATTAATAATATCTCGGACTTCAAAGAGGAACTAAGTTTGGTGTATGGCATGCTCATGCCACCCGTTACGAACGAAGATGACGTTTTTTGGGCACTCAGTACACCCGTTAGCCCAGTTGTATTTTACGGAACGTCAGGCTTTTACAAGCTGATGACGGATAATTCGGGCTGTGTCCGGTGCGAGATCGCAGATAAAACTGTGGTCAATGTAAAGCAGAAGATGAAAAAGATCTATTCGTTTATCCTCGAACGGCTTTATCATTTTCCGCCTTTGCATGAAAGTGACATGATCATCGGGCTTAATGACGAAAGGACAGGCCTGAAAAGATTTTACCGGGCCAATCTGGACACGCGTTTTGCTGACGTATATGCCAAAGGAAGTCTTCCCGAACTCGACCTCGAAGAGATTCGGAAAGAGTTGCAGGAATCGAACGATATTTCCGTGCTTACGCGCCTGCTGCCTTTATCGTTGTTCCGGTTTGAGGGCTTTTCAGTCATCACATTCACCGATGTAACAGCCGAACACGCTGTAGATAACATTAAAAGTGCGATCCTCGATCGTGCTTCCCAGGATTCCGGTTCTTATTTCCGAAATGTAACGGATGCGCTTAAAATGCTGGCGTGCAATGCCGACATTGATTTCGGCTTGCTTCCCGTTTTGCGCGTGAACAATAAGCTTGTATTTGACCGGAGCACCGTGCTTTTCAGTAAGCTGATGACCGCCGCACTGAAAGATGACAAGGCGGAAGACATGTATTTGTCAATGGCAAATCAGTATTTTCAGGCGCCTAAGATCGTTTTCATGCGGAATCTGGCAATCGAAGATGAAACCAAGCAGGATTTTATCCGCGTACTCAAAGCCGATGGCGTTGAATCGTATGCATTGCTTCCTGTTTATTATGATAGCAAAGCCATTGGTGTGCTGGAAGTTTATTCCAAATCTCAGAAGGCGATTGACGAGCGCGTGCTGACGAGGCTCGATGCGGCCCTTCCTTTTATCGGCCAAATGATGAAATACTACATTGACGAGTTCAATGTGGAGATCGATAATGTGATCAAGGATAAATTCACCTCGCTGCAACCAGCCGTCCAATGGCGGTTCCGGGAAACGGCATGGCATTATCTACGCGACAAATCACCTGCTATGCCTTCGCCCACAATTGAAAACATCCAGTTCCGCAATGTATATCCGCTTTACGGAGCCATTGATATCCGGAATTCCACATTAGAAAGAAATGCAGCATTAAGAGATGATTTGCACATTCAATTTGACTTATTGATTGAAACCTTTACGATTTTAAAGCAGAAACTGGGATTCGGGCTTGCCGATGAAATGATCTACAAATGCAAAAAGTGGATTGAAGAAATCAACAACGACAGCACTGATAATGATGAAGTCCGCGTGCGTGATTTCCTGGAAAACGAAGCGCATCCGTTTCTGATCCATTTTAAGGAAGCTCGGGCATTTCAGATGGCGTCAGACATTGACGATGATGAGAGTGAGGAACTGGTGGATGTGATCGACCGGTATTTTGAAATTACAGACGAGCAAAACGGCGCCGCTTACATCAACAGAAGGGCGCTGGAAGCTTCTATGCAAAAGATCAATTCATCCGTCAATCTTTATCTTGACCTTTTCAGGAAAGAAATCCAGCAATCGTATCCCTGCTATTTTGAGAAATTCCGCACCGACGGGATAGAATACGACATTTACATTGGTCAGTCCATTGAACCGGAGAAAAAATTCAGTGAGCTTTATCTGAAAAATATCCGGCTGTGGCAATTGACTTCCATGGCCGCCATCGCAAAAATCACCAATTCGCTGATTCCGCAGATGGATAAGCCACTGGAAACAACGCAGCTGATCTTTATCCATTCCAGCAGCATTGACATTAGTTTCCGCGACGATGAACGCCGTTTTGATGTAGAAGGCGCGTATAACATTCGTTACCAGGTGATCAAGAAAAGGATTGATAAAGTCCACATCAAAGGCACCGGCGAGCGGCTTACCCAGCCTGGAAAGATTTCGTTGGTTTATTTTAATAGTAAATCCGCCGAAGAATATGTGGGTTATATCCGGTATTTGCAGGAAAAAAAGACTTTAAATGATGATCTTGAATTCCTTGACCTTGAAGAATTGCAGGGAGTTACCGGATTGAAAGCCCTGCGGATAGGAGTGAACCTCGAATCCGAATGGAGCTGATATAATAAGAAGCGCTACTCAAAATTTGATCATTATATGAATTACAACCATCGGCTCGACAAGGTAAAGCATCATGTGCACCATTTTTTTGGAACGAAAGAACTGGCGCAGCTTAGTTACCACAATCTGGTGCATACCGAGGCCGTCGTGTCGAATGCTGTAAAAATTGCCAATCATTACAGGCTGGAAGATAAGGAGACATTCATTGTTGTAACGGCTGCATGGTTTCATGACACGGGTTACAGCAGCGGCGACGCTCCGGGTCATGAGCAGCGCGGTGCCGAGCTGGCAGGCGCATTTCTTGAATCCGAAGGCATTGATGAAAGCGTTATCGCAGAAGTCAAAGGTTGTATACTGGCCACCATATGGCCTCAGAATCCCAAAAATTTTTTGCAGCAGGTCGTTTGTGATGCCGATCTCTTCCATTTTGGAACATCCGAATTTTCGGATTGGAACAAGCTCGTTCGTAAAGAAGCCGAGCAGCGTTCGGGTCGGAAAATTGACAAAGCCGAGTGGCGCAGAAGCACCATTGCCTTGCTGGAATCGCACCGTTTTCACACCGATTACTGCCGCGATCTGCTGGATAAGCAAAAGCAGAAAAACCTTGACAAGCTGAGGGAAAAAGAGGTGGAAACTGCTGAGGTTAAAGAGCATGCCGTAAGTCCGGCAATGGCAGAATCTGTTTTGGAACTGGCCGCTCCCGAAATAATGGAGGCCCGAAAGCCAAAAAATGACCGCCCTGATAAAGGAATCGAAACCATGTTCCGGATCAGTTCCAATAACCATCAGCGGTTAAGTGATATGGCTGATAATAAGGCACATATCATGATCACCACGACATCGATCATTATTTCCGTTTTGCTGAGTATCCTGATCCGGAAACTGGAAGACAATACATATCTGATCATTCCGACCATGTTGCTGCTGACCGTTTGTATGGTCACAATGGTGTTTTCCATATTATCGACGCGTCCCACCATTCCGCACGGCACATTTACGCAGGAAGACATTGATACGAAAAATGTGAACCTGCTCTTTTTCGGTAATTTTTACAGAATGTCATTTACCGATTATTCCAACGGCATGCAGCGCATGATGAACGACCGCGATTTTCTTTACGGAAGTTTGACCAAAGACGTTTACTCGCAAGGCGTGGTGCTGGGCCGGAAATACAGGCTGTTGCGCATTGCTTATAATGTCTTTATGTTCGGGATCGTGGTTTCGGTGCTTGCTTTCCTCATTGCCTCCATTGTAGTCGAGCATTGATCAGTCATGGAAAAATACCGCTATTTTAACCGGGACATCAGCTGGCTCACCTTCAATGGCCGGGTTTTGCAAGAGGCTGCCAATGAAGCGGTTCCGCTGATGGAGCGTATCCGGTTTCTTTCCATTTACTCATCCAATCTGGACGAATTTTACCGGGTAAGGATGCCTTATCTTCGAAAAAAATCTATTCAGGATGCCAATGAAGATGCATATAGCAAAGCCAGTGACATGATTGATGGACAGCTCGATGCATTCGGGGAGATTTTGCGCGAATCGGTGATTCCGGAATTGAGCCTCTTGGGTGTTAATTTCTGTTACACCAATGGCATTCCAGCCAGCATATTAAGCTTTGTCAATCAGTATTTTTTCGCGCAGGTTGCGGGTTTTCTGCAGCCTATTTTTTTAACCAAAAACGCGCCTTTCTTTCCTGAAAACAATCAGCTTTATCTGGTCGTCATTCTCCGTTTTCCACCTGACGAGGAGCACGTTGCGTTGGTTAATGTGCCCACTGGCAATCTCAACCGCTTTTTGAAAATCAAGCAGGAGAATCAGGATCACATTGTTTTCCTGGAAGACATTATCAAGCATAATCTGAAAAGTCTTTTTCCCGAAGCCATCGAAATCCAGTCTTTCAACATTAAAGTTACCCGTGATGCGGAGCTGGATATGATGGACGAGGATGGTGAAGATGTGGCAGAAAAATTTGAAAAGCAATTGCAAAAGCGCGACCTCGGATTTGCAACCAGATTGTTGTTCGAACCGGGTTTGCCCCTGCGTCATCTGCAAAACATTGTAACAACATTTGATCTCAAAAGTGCTTCTGTGGTTCAGGGAGGGCATTATCATAACCTGAAAGATCTGGCCTCACTCCCCGTAAGTCCACCCGCGCAAACCTATCCTGCATGGCCGCCTGTCCCAGCAACAGCAAGCATTAATGAAAATACGACCCTTTTTGACGCATTAACAAAGGAAGATTTGATGGTGCATGCTCCTTACCAGAGCTATGACACCATTTTGCGGTTTTTTAATGAAGCGGCCATCAATCCCATGGTGGAGGAGATTTACACGACCATGTATCGTGTTGCGCATGACTCTAAGATCGCTTTTGCATTGATCAGCGCTGCCAAAAATGGGAAAAAAGTGACTGTGCTGGTTGAGTTAAAGGCCAGGTTTGACGAAGCTAATAACATTCGTTGGGCTAAAAAAATGAAGTCGGCCGGTGTCAAAATCGTTCATAGTGTGAATGCGCTGAAAGTGCATGCAAAGCTTGCATTAATAAAACGAAAACACCCTGAATTTCCCTATCTGGGCCTTTTAGCAACGGGAAATCTTAATGAAGGCACCGCGCGATTTTACACAGATCATATCCTGCTAACCGCACATCAGCCCATGCTTACGGAAGCGGAAACGCTTTTCCGGTTCCTTAGCAAAAAGAAAAAACCCGACGCTTCGGACCTCATTGCATTCCAGCATTTATTGGTCGCGCAGTTCAACTTGCAGGGAAAATTTTTACAGCTTCTGGATCGGGAAATAGCCAATGCCCGCAACGGCTTGCCGACCGGCATTACCATCAAGCTGAACAATCTGGAAGAAGAAGTGCTGATCAACAAACTTTACGAAGCTTCCAATGCGGGCACTAAAATCAATCTGATCGTCCGCAGCATTTGCAGGATTGTGCCCGGCGTTCCCGGACAAAGTGAAAACATCACCGTAAAACGGATCGTCGATCGCTTCCTTGAACACGGCCGCATTTTCATCTTCCATAACAACGGCCAGCCCGAAGTTTTTATGGGCTCGGCAGACTGGATGAACCGCAACATTTACCGGCGAATCGAGGTTTGTTTCCCGATTTATAACCAAAAATTAAAAGACAAGCTGATCGAGATCATCGCGCTGCAATGGCAGGACAATGTGCAGGCCGTGTACATTGACAGTGCATTGAACAATGTGCCGGTTGAAAAATCAGTGCCATTAGTCCGCTCCCAGGAAGCAATTTACAGGCTGTTGTCTCAACCAACGGCCGAATTAAACACCACATTTTAACAACATTATGGCCACATTTTTACAGCAACTATGCTTTCTGGCTCTAATGGGTTTCTCCCTGACGGGGTGTGACTCAACGAAAAAAGAAAAGGTAGTTTACAAAGATTACGACCTCACTAATCCCGACAAATTTAACATGCCCGAAAGCCTGTTTGAAATCTCCGGAATCGCTTTCAACCAGCACAATGCGGACACCGTATATGCCGTGCAGGACGAAGATGGGAGACTATATCGGCTGGGCTGGGATAATCCCAAGCAGCATAGCGCAAAATTCGCTAAGAAAGGTGATTACGAAGATGTTGCGATTTTTCGTGACAAAGTAGTCGTCCTTAAAAGCAATGGTTTTTTATACACTTTTCCCTTGTCGGAAGCCATTTATGAAGATCCCGAGCAGATTCTTGAATACAAGAAAATCCTGCCGAAAGGAGAATATGAAGGCATGTTTGGCGAAGAAGAATCAGGGAAGATATACATTCTTTGCAAAAACTGTCCGCAGGACGATTCCAAGATCAGCGTAACGGGTTACATTGTTGAGCTGGACAAAGACTCGACGCAGGCAACGGGCACATTTGCCATCAATGTAGACGAAATCAAGGCGCTTACGGGCAAAGTTGCGCGCGGTTTCAAGCCATCCGGTCTAGCCAAAAATCCAGTGACCAATGACTGGTATATTATATCCGCAGTGAATAAAATGATGGTGGTTACGGACAGCAAATGGAAGGTGAAAGAAGTTTTTCCGCTAAACGGAAATATGTTTATCCAGCCCGAAGGAATTGCATTCGACAAAGCCGGAAACCTGTACATTTCAAACGAAGGTGATGATTTGTTCTCAGGAAATATTTTGAAGTTTAAAAAGATGAGCCGATGAAAAAAGTGCTTTCTTACATTGCAATCGGCCTTTTTGCAACATTCAATTTCTCTTGTGCGAGTTATAAGACGCAGTTTTCAAAAGAAAGCGCAAATTGGGAAAAAGACGCGCCCTCGCCCGACCTGGTGTTGAAACACACCATGTATTTGATCGGTGACGCAGGAAACGATTCCCCAAAAAGCCGCGCTCCGGTTTTGGAATATCTCAAAACCAAGCTTGAAACAGAGAGTAAAAACAGCTCAGCAATATTTCTTGGTGATAACATTTATGAATATGGGATGCCGCCAGCCGAAGATTCATCGGACCGGGAAGTGGCGGAATTCCGGATAACGTCGCAGCTGGAAACGCTCGATAAGTTCAAAGGAAGGCCTGTGTTCCTGCCTGGCAATCACGATTGGCGTGGCTGGGGTGTGAAGGGTTTGAAGCGGCAGGAAAAGTTTGTAGACAAGTATATCAATGAAAAGCGGGGCGTAAAAGAGAAAGAGGATTACGAAAACTATTTCTTGCCGCTGGACGGTTGCTCAGGTCCCGAAGTGATCGAACTTAATGATAATGTGGTGATTATCGTTGTTGATTCGCAATGGTGGCTTACGGACTGGGACCGCGATTCCAAAATAAATGACGGTTGCGAGATCAAAAACCGGGAGCAGTTCCGATTTGTTTTCGAAAATGTGGTGCGGAAATACCGCAACAAAAATGTGGTGTTCGCCATGCACCATCCGCCTTACACGTACGGCCCGCACGGAGGCCGCTTCACGATCAAGCAGCACATTTTCCCGCTCACCGAGCTAAATCCGGACCTTTGGATTCCGTTGCCCGGTTTGGGAAGCATCAGCGCATTGTTCAGGGCGACGATTGGTTCCAAGCAAGATATGGCCAATAAGCATTACAAAGACCTTCGCACAGCCGTGATGGCAGGCGCAAAGAAAAATGGCAAATTTATCTTCGCAAGCGGTCACGAACATGCATTGCAGTTTATAGAAAATGATGGTCAAGAGTTTATTGTAAGCGGCAGCGGCTCTAAAAACAGCCCCATCAGCCTCGGAAAAGGCTCTCAATTCGCATCTCCCAAATTGGGTTACTCGACATTAAACTTTTACGAAGGCGGCGAAACCTGGACCAATTTCTGGGAAGTGACGCCTGACGGGAAGGATGTTAAATTGATTTTCCGAAAAAAAATTAAAGACAAACAGACCATCGAAATTCCCGATTCGAGCATTGCTTTTACAGAACATAACGAGCATAGGGACTCCTCGACACATTATGTGACCAGTAATGTGGTCAAACCGGTCGGCAGTTTTCACAATTTCCTGTTTGGGAAGCATAACCGTGCTTTATATGTTGAAAAATATCCTTTTCCGGTTCTGGACCTCGATCAGTTCAAAGGCGGTGTTATTCCTGTAAAGCAGGGTGGGGGCAACCAGACCAACTCATTGCGATTGCGGGACAGCGAAGGAAAGGAATATGCATTGCGCGGGCTTACCAAAGATGTGAGCCGGTTTCTGCCGTTCCCATTTAATCAAATGATTGCCGCAAAATATCTGGTTGAAGACAATTTCCTTTCAACCAATCCCTTTGCGCCACTTTCGATGCCGGTGCTAGCCGAGGCTGTGAAAGTTTACCACACCAATCCAAAGCTTTATTATGTGCCCGCGCAACCTGCCCTGGCGACTTACAATGCACTTTTTGGCGGAACAATGAACTTGCTAGAAGAGCGCCCGGATGGCAAAAAATGGAAGCAGGCGGCGTTTTTCGGTAATCCGGATAAAATTGTGAGCACACCGGAACTGGTCGAAGAAATGCTCGAAAATGCCAAGAATAAAGTGGACGAACCTTGGGCGATCCGGACACGGCTTTTTGATTTTGTGATTGGGGATTGGGATCGGCATGATGACCAATGGGCGTGGTCGTCGGTCAAACAAAAGGACGGCACGACGCTTTATCGTCCGATTCCAAGAGACAGAGATCAGGCTTTTTCAATGTATGACGGCGTGCTGACGGGCGTTGCGCGACTGACTTTGCCGTTTTTAAAACAATTACAAAGTTTTAGTCCGGAGATTCAAAGCATGAAATGGACGACTTGGAGTGCGCGGCTTTTTGACCGGACTTTTCTAACGCAACTCAGCTGGGAGCAATGGGAAGAGCAGGCCAAATTTATCCAGCAAAACCTGACGGACGAGGTCATCAGCAATGCTTTCGCCAGCTGGCCCGACAAGGCGAGGGAAATATCCTCACCGGCGTTGATCCAAAATATGAAAGTCCGCAGGGATGATCTGCTGAAAATTGCCAGGACACATTACGAATTCCTGAGCGCGCATGTCAATGTGATCGGCACAGAAGAAGAGGAGCGCATTGTTGTAGAAAGGCTTGATGAGAAGCGCACCAAAGTTTCTGTTTATGAAAAGGGAAAAGATGGCAAGATTAAGCACCTGAATTATGAACGCACCTTCGATTCGGACATTACCAGGGACATTAACATTTACGGAAATGGTGACGATGATGAATTTATCGTAAAAGGCGATGTCAAAAAAGGCATTAAACTCCGGCTGATCGGCGGATTGGGAACCGATGTGTTTGCAGACAGTTCGCGCGTAAGTTCAGGCGGGAAAAAGACATTTGTTTACGACGACCTGCGCAATAACACAGTAATTTCCGGCCCGGAAACAAAAGATAAACGCTCGGGACTTTATCGTTACAATGTATATGATCGCAGAAGTGCGGATAGCAACTACGATATAACCATTCCGTTCCCCATTTTGGGGGTTAACCCGGACGACGGCTTCCTCATTGGTGCCAGTGCCAGCATGACACGTTATGGTTTTAAGAAGGAACCTTATGCATCCAGTCACATATTCGGTGGCAGCTATGCCTTTGCAACAAAGGGATTTAAGCTGAATTATACGGGTGATTTTATCAATGCATTCAAAAAGTTTGACTTTTATCTGGACACTTATTATCACGGCCCTACTTATGCATTCAACTTCGCGGGCATTGGCAATACAACCGAAAGAGTTGTAGATGATGCGGACTTTTATCGCGTGCGGCAAAGCGCTTTTCACATTTATCCTGCGATCAAAAAGCGCTTCGGAGGCAATGCTGGCTTTATTTCGCTCGGTCCATTCTTTGAAATCTCTGACATTCAGCCAACAGGCGGAAGATACATTACCAGCCCTGAGAACGGATTGCCGGGTGATATTTTCAAAACCAAATCGTTCACCGGCGCAAAATTGCTGATTGATTTCAACAGTGTCGACAATATTTTTTCGCCGCACACGGGAATTCGCTTCAGCGCAGGATTTAACTGGACGACGAATCTCGACAACAAGCAGGATTTCAGGTCATTAAGGGCGCGTTTTGCTTTCTATAATAGTCTGGATGCTAATGAGAACATTATCCTGGCGTCACAAATTGGGACAGGAATTAATTTTGGCAATGGTTATGAATTTTTCCAGATGCCTACTCTGGGTGGAAAGCAGGGGTTGCGCGGTTACAGGACGGAACGCTTTTACGGAAAAAGCACACTTTGGCACGATACGGACTTGCGAATCCGCCTAGGAAGCAGTTATAACCCAACATTGCCGCTAACTTACGGCGTGTTCGGAAGCTTTGATTATGGACGCGTATGGCTGGAAGATGATCCGTCAAAAAACTGGCATTACAGTTATGGCGGCGGCGTTTGGCTCGCCCCTGTGGATATTCTGACATTTGCCGTAGGCGCGTTTATTCCAAAAGAACAAAAGGAGGAAAAGCCTCGTATTGCATTTCAGATCGGTTTTTGGTTTTAGAAATCATTGGCCAACAAACGAAAAAGGCCCTTATCGCATTGACAAGGGCCTTTTTTATATTATTAACTTATTCTCACCAAGCATCTCTTTCTCTTGATGTAAGTCTTTCTCTGTCGTCATCCACATCCAATGTGCGGTCTGTCACATCTTCACTGGTAACCTCTGTGCTGCGCACTGTATCGCGGATAATTTCATCCTTTTCCTCCACATTGCGGTTCACGCTTACTTCTTCCACTACACGTGCATCTTTGCTGACCATTGAAACTTCGGCGTGTTCCACCATTTCAATGGTGCCTTCTTTGAAATTTGCAAAATCAGCTTCTGTTGCCTCACGGTTCACAGGTCTGCGGTTAACATCAATGTGTTCTTCACGCAGACGGATTGTTTCCTCCACCGGCCTTTCGATAATGCGGCTTCTCAGGCGCACGCCACCCGTTGTAACTTCGCGTTTGCCCACATTAAGCGTTTCTTCAATTACCGGAATAGAATCAGATGTATTAATATCCGCATCCGCTGTTGTGCTATAATCAGCCGTCGTGCGGTATTCATCTGTGTCGTCATAATTTCTCGTTCTGTTCAATCTTTCCAGATCATCCGCATCATCCCTCACCGCCGAAGCTGTGCCAGGATTGTTTGTTGGTGTGGAATAGACTTTATCAGGCAGAAAAGATGAGTTGCCGGAAGTGTAAAGCGGATCCACCGTGCCGGTTTCTGCGCTTGAATAAGTGTCCGTGCCTAATGTGCCAGCTTGTGATCCTGTGTATGAATCAACATCCGAAATGCCCGATTGTGATCCTGCAAATTCATTTACATCCACTGCGCCGCAATCGTCCAGAATGTCCGCTGCTGCTAATGCTTCCTGTTCAGTTACTGCATGCACCGTAACAATCGATCCGCGGCTTCCTGCTCTTGTATATCTGTCAGACTCGTCCTCGTCATCGAAAAGACGGGAGAAGAAATTGCTGATCTTTCCACCAGTTTCCGTACGCTGCCCGTCCGTAGTGCGGTCATCATCTGCGTCTACATTATGGTTTACATCTATCTGGCTCAGATCAAAGCCATTTGAAATCAAAGTTTGTTTCGCTTCCTGCGCGTCTGCACTTTTTTCAAAGATTCCTATTACTGTCTGTGACATGGTTTCTAACTTTTAATGGTTTAAAAATAGTTGTTGATAAAGTGTAATTATTCTTCCGGATCCAGCTTCTCAATTCTATTGATGGTCACTTTCTCCTTCCTTACTGTATGCTTGCTTGAATGCATTTCCTGTGAAGTGTTGCGGGTAACATGCAATTCCTCCACCAGAACGATCTTTTTAACAATCACTGCTTCTTCGCGCACTACGGAGATGATCATGGTGTCTCCTTCGTAGCGCACTGCGGGCGGCGCCGTCTCGACATATTGATTGATTTCTTTCTTTTCAATGTTAATGTGCTCCCGGTTTAGCGGTAATTCCAGCAAAACCTCTTCTTCTGTGACTTTTTTGTCAAATGTGTAGCGGGCTTTTTCGATTACTTTTTTATCGACTTTAAGCTGCTCCTCAATTACCGGGATGACGGTCTCTTCCATAGCAATGCTTGGTTTAGTTACCCGTGGAGTCCTTCAAAGAACGTGCCATTTCAAGGTGATCCCTTAGAGCCGGCAATTTATCCGATGCCCAGCTTTTCAGTTCCGTATTTCTTCCGCTGGTCGCCTGTGTTTCAAAAAGATTCACCGTTTCCATGTGCGAGGTAACCATCATGTTTACATAAGTTGAATCAAAAGCCACTCCCGAAAGTCCGGAAAGTGAATCGAGCCTCTGCTGCATTTTATTGGAAAGTGTTGTTGGTAAATCAACATTGTTCTTGTCAGCAAGCGACATCAGTTCTTTATTCACATCTGTGTGATCATCGACCATTTCCTGGCCATAATCCTTGATTGCGTCAGTCGTTCCTTTTGCAGAAGCAACTTGTCCTGCATTCACCTCAAACAATCCGCCATCTGCGGCGGATAGCATAAACTGCTTGTCCAATTCGGCGACAACATCTACACTGCCGTTGTCATCATTGTCGTCGCATGCGGCGGCAGTTAACATCATTGCCGCAAACAAAAAATAAATTCCTCTTCTCTTCATAATGGTGTGTTTAAGGTTTTAGCGTTTGTTGATGAAGTTTTCCGGGGATGAATAATAATTATGCCAGAAGCGTTTCGAGAATCCGGCGACATTACCATCAGGTTTGACAAATATTTTTGGTAATATTAATTCTACGATATTGGAAAATTATATTAGATTGCCGTTTTTACGGTTGAGAACCGGACAAATTAATCCCCTTCATGAGTATTTACGAACAGGCTGGAAAGGAGAAGAGTGGCTTTGGTTCTTCTGAGGTGTCATATCGGGATTTGTTTCAGTATAATCCGCAGCCCATGTGGGTTTATGATGTGGAAACTTTTCAAATATTGGATGTGAATGAAGCAGCAGTTCGTCATTACGGATATGGCAGAGACGAATTTTTGCAGTTGACGATCAAAGACATTCGCCCCAGCAACGATGTTCCGATGGTGGAAGCGGCTGTGGAAGCGGTGCGGCAGCATGACAAACTTTACACGTCTGGTGTTTACCGGCACAAGAAAAAGGACGGCTCCATTATCTACGTCACATTGCAAAGCAATATCATTTATATAAATGGACGGAAAGCCGAGCTCGTGCTGTCAAATGATATCACAGAAAAGCGCAAGGCCGACGAGAAATTCAAAGCGATCTTTGAGCACACCCGTGATGCGATCTTCATTTGTGATGACGGCGGCAATTGCATGGATTACAATGATGCAGCGCTGGCGCTTTTCGGTTATTCCAAAGTTGAGCTGAGCAGCATGAGCATTTTTGACTTTGTCGTTTTCCGCGAAGGGCAAAACTCATGCGAAGTGTGGCAGCAGTTTTTGAATGGGGAAATATTAAATGGCTTGATGCAGGTGCGGCATAAGTCGGGTAACATCATCATTGGCAGCTTTAATGCGCAACCGAACATTCTGCCGGGCATGCACCTTTGCATACTGACCGACGTGACGGACCTTAAACTGAGCAACGAACGTTACCGCCTGATTTTGAATGCAGCGAACGAGGCGATTTATGACTGGGACATTCAGCAGGATAAAGTTGAATGGGGAACCGGATTTAAAGATATCTTTGGCTACGATCTTGACGTGTACAACAACCATCTCTGGTCGGACAACATTTACGAGGAAGACAAGCTTCGGGTTATCGATGAAATTCTGACTGCAAGAAGCAATCCTGAATGTGAAATGTCTGTTACGGAATGCCGTTATGTGCGTTGTGACGGAAGCGTGGCGCTGGTGGAGCACAGGATCATTTTTTTACGTAATAATAATGGGGCGGCGATCCGGGCAGTAGGCTCAGTGCGGGACATTACAGACTACAAGCAGAACTTACATCGGATTCAGCTTCAAAACGAGCAATTGAGGGATATTGCATGGATTCAGTCGCATGTGGTGCGCGCACCATTGACGCGGATGATGGGTTTGGTAGAGTTACTTTAAGATTGGGGAATATGGGGATTTGGGGAAAGAAGCGATCCTCAACCTCGTCCATGAGTCAGCCGCTGAGCTGGATACGGTTATAAAAGACATAGTGAGTAAGGCAGATAAAGTTCAGATGAGACATGAAGAGTGAACTGAAAATTCTTTTGGTGGATGACGATAAGATCATGCTCTTTCTGCACGAAATGTTTCTCAGAAAAAGCGGGATCTATTATGACACCGTCTTATGCTATAATGGATTGGAAGCCCTGGAATATCTGGACGCAAATGCTTCGGAGGAAACAATTTTTCTGATCCTGCTGGACATTAATATGCCCGTTATGAACGGATGGGAATTCCTAAATGCGATAGGTGACCGGTCATATCTGGATCGTGTTAATGTGGTCATGGTCAGCTCCGCAACCGAGGAATCAGAGATGCGTAAGGCGCACGCATATCAGCAGGTGATCGATTATCAGCAGAAGCCGTTAAGCGTTGAAATGTGCAAGAAGATGATGGAATGTGAAATGTTAAAGCAATTTTTTCAGGATTTAACCGCTTAATAAATAAATTAAGTTTATCCGAACATTTGCTGTAAGCCGGACAGACACGTTGAAGACAATGTGCCTGTCGTTTGCTACATTTAGTCAAGCAAATTAACGGTCCAGAAAACATTTCCATTTTTGAAAAACATCGAATACACAGAGTCTTTTGAGCGGCTTTGGGAAAGTGAAGTCGAAGCGGGAGGCACCTTTAATAACAAGCTTTTTTGCATTACTTTCCTGATTTGCAACCCCGCTTCCTGCATCGGTTTTTACCTTGCGGAAGATCCATTCTTTTTTACGCTGCTCTGCACGCATTTTATTTCCAGCAGCATTATCCTTTTCCTTTTAGTTTTAAATCATAAAAAGCTGATTTCGGGTCAGCGCATGAGCTTTTATACGCAGGTCGTGCTCATCGGTTTTTATTCTTACTTGCTTGCGCAACCGCATGTTTCTTATGCCCAATCGTGCCTTAACCTTACATTAGGCGTCATTTTTGCAGGGTTAATTTTGCGCTGGCCACTTCGATATGCGCTGATATGCAGTGCTTTAAGCATTGTGCTTTATCCGCTGGCCATTTATACGGGCGCGACCACTTCCTTAAAGGCCTTTTTTGAAGACGGCGGCATTTTTCTGCTCATCACGCAAATACTTTTTCCTTTTGTCATGAAGCTGAGCGTGGCAAAGGATAAGCGGGAGTTTTACTATCGCTATAATCTCGAACAGCAAAATGAAAAACTGGAACGCCAAAAAACCATAGCAGAGAATGCTATGCGGGCAAAATCCGATTTCCTATCCATTATGAGCCATGAAATCCGCACACCGTTGAACGGGATTGTCGGCCTTGTGCACATTATGATGGAAGATTCCGGTAAGGCGGAAAACCAGCAAGAGCTTTTGCAAACCTTGAAATTCTCTTCGGACCACTTAATGAGCGTCGTTAATGATGTGCTGGATTTTAACAAGATTAACTCCAACCATGTGCATCTCGATCCGGTGCCATTTGACCCGGGACTGCTCTTTGAAAATCTGCGCAAAACGTTTGTTCCCCGCGCTGATGAAAAAGGCCTCGCACTCATTTTCGACATTGACAACAAGCTGCCCGCGCGCATCACCGGCGACGCGATCCGTCTGAACCAAATTCTTAATAATCTCATCCATAATGCAATCAAATTCACTTCCAGGGGGCATGTGAAGCTTACTGTGAGAGAAAAACGGAGAAATGATGCTTTGATACAACTGCACTTTGCAGTGGAGGACACGGGGATCGGGATCGCCAAAGAAGAACAGAAAAGTGTTTTTGAAATTTTCACCCAGGTCAAACCAAAAGTGCAGCAGGATAACACCGGAACCGGGCTCGGACTGGCTATTTCCAAAGAGTTGCTCCGGCTTTTCGGAAGTGAAATCGTGTTAAGAAGCGAAGCCGGCAAGGGTGCCGTTTTCTCATTTGATCTGAGTTTGGCTTATTCAAACCATGCGGTGGTTTCCAAACCTTTGCAAAAACACATTGTTACTGCGGTGGCTTATCCGCAGCCAAAAGTGCTCGTAGCGGACGACAACAAGACAAATCTGACGCTCGCAACGATGCTGCTGCAACGCCGAAACATTCTTTTTGAGATAGCCGGCAATGGGCAGGAAGCTTACGAAAAATTTGCCGAAGGCGGCTTCAATCTGGTGCTCATGGATTTGAGAATGCCCATTATGGATGGTTTCGAAGCCACCGCGCTTATCCGCGAAATCGACCAGGAAATTCCGGTGATCGCATTGACTGCTTCTGCCTTTGAAGACGAAAAGGAGCGTGCAATGGCCAGCGGATTTACAGGTTATCTGACCAAACCATTTATTCCCGAAGATTTTTACAATTACATTTTCCCATTCCTAGGCATTCAGACGGCGAAAGTCCATTAACTATCAGGCAATTGGGCTGGACGCAATCAAAATCCTTATGCCGTTCAGGTGTCTCAATGATAGAGGTTTGCTAACGTTTATTGCTGACCGTTCCAATGTGCATATCCTTCTCGAAAAGCACCTCACTGCCTTTTTGTTTGGCACTTAAAATCGTTTTGATATTCTGGTCACAAATAAGCCGGTGTTTTGTAAGTTTGCCCCATCCCCTGAAACGCGAATTAGGCAGGGTTCATGAAAAAGTAAGGATATGCATGATGTTGAGCCGGGATTGAAACATTATTTTCCATGGTTGTTGCTTTTAGGAATTGCATTGAACCTGCCCGGATTATGGCTGGAAATCATTGAGCCCGACGGAGCACTTTACGCCACCATTGCCAAGCATATGGTGCTTCATCATGATTATAGCAACTTATGGCGCGACGGAGAGGACTGGCTCGATAAGCCACATTTTCCGTTTTGGATGGCCGCATTCAGCTACAAAATATTCGGCATCACAAGTTTTGCCTACAAGTTTCCCTCATTCCTGTTCTGGCTCCTCGGGCTTTATTACACGTATCTGACAGCCCGCGACCTTTTCAATATTTCCGTTGCCCGCATTTCAGTATTGATTTCAGCCGTTGCGCTGCACAGCACATTAGCGAATTTCGATGTGCGCGCCGAGCCATATCTTACCACTTGCATTGTGGCCGCCGTGTGGCATATGCTTTGTGTTTATCAAAATAAGCATTGGATCCACATTGTTGCAGCAGCCTTTTTTGCGGCTTGCGCTATCATGACAAAAGGCATTTTTGTGTTACTCACCATTGCCGGTGGCTGGGTGCTTTTCTGGGTTTTTACAACGCAATGGAAGCAGTTTGTCAATTATCGCTGGTGGTTAATGCTGCTGCTCTGTTTCATTTTTATCCTGCCCGAATTGTACAGCTTGTACACTCAGTTTGACTTGCATCCGGAAAAAATAGTATTCGGAAAAACAGGCGTTTCGGGCTTGAAATTCTTTTTCTGGGACAGTCAGTTCGGCCGCTTTTTTAACACCGGGCCTATTAAAGGAAGCGGAAATGTGACCTTTTTCATGCATACGACGCTTTGGGCATTCTTACCCTGGTCTCTGGGCTTGGTTGCAGGCATTGTTTATCTCATTCGTTTTGATACAAACAGAAATCCCATCCGCTGGATCATTTACGGAAGTACATTGCTGACATTTGTTCTCTTTTCACTTTCGCGGTTCCAGCTGCCGCATTACATTGTGATCCTGTTTCCTTATTTTTCTATCATAACAGGTTATTTTTTATTCCAACAGGCAAAACACATTAAGCTCGGTTGGCTGGCAAGGATCCAGCAAGTGCTCGTCGTGTTATTCGCATTGCTGGTGATCGGGCTGCTTTATTTTATGGGTTTGCCAAATGCGTTGTGGGCCATTATCGCGACTGTTATACTCGTTATCGCCGTTAATGTTATTCCAAATCAAAGTCCTTTACAGCGGATCTTGTACAGTGGTTATGCGTCGGCCGCAATCATGTATGTCTTCCTTTTTTTCTATTTTTATCCATTCCTGTTGCATTATCAGTCGGGCCGCTATGCAGCGAAGACAATCTCGACGACCAATGCCGGTGCACCGGTTACAGTCTACAAATCGTTATCTCACTCATTGGAATTTTACGCACCAGGTCACGTGCAACTCACGAATACAAGCGAACAGCTGGACACATTTTTGGAAAAAAAGCCCTGCTTCATTTACACTTCTCCCGAACTGGCGGACAGCCTGCTAAAAGCCGGGTTGCCCGGAAAAGTTATTGCAACGCCCGACTATTTCCGCATTACCAAACTGAAAGGGAAATTCTTAAACCCAAAAACGCGGAGCAGCGTTACTGAGAAGCGGTCGCTATTATACGTTCAGTAGCAAGCATTAGGGGAAATCGGCTGGAACAATTATTGATATAATGGTGACTATCATCATCAACGAAAAATCAATAATATGAAAAAGCTAAAAATTACTGCTGCTGCATTGATGTTTGCATTATGCGGCACAGCATATGCCCAGACGACCAATCAAAGTTCGAAACCATCAACTACGGTGAAGGACTCTACACAAACCCAGGGAAACAGTGCGCAGGGAACTGCTGCATGGCCACAAGCCACGGGAACATCCGGCAGCACGACGCAGTCTCCCGCAATGGACACGACGGGCAAAACGTCTAAAACCCAAGGTGCGGGCACCAGCGAAAATACAGGTCAGACACAAGGCACTGGTCAGGGTAACGGAACGACAACTTCCGGAACTCCATCACAGCAAGCGCAGGGAAACAGTTCACAGGGAACTGCTGCATGGCCGCAAGCAACCGGAACATCGGGCAGCACAACAGAGTCGCCTGATCCTACAATGAAGTCCGGAACAACGGGAACAAGCAAGTCTTCAAGCGCAACATCCAGCCAGCCATCTGAACCGCAAGCGACTGAACCGGCAACAGGAGTAAGCGCTACGGGACAAGGAACGAGTGGTGAAATGAGCGATAATTCGAAGTCGAAGAAGAAAGATAAAAAACGCAAGAACAAAGAGAGCGAAGGCAAGAATGCCTCAGATCCGAGATAAAAATCTGGCAATAAGATCAATCACACACTTGACATTTGTTAGAACTAATTCTAAATTGTAATTATAATAGATTGATTAGTAAGTGTTAATGGTTGTGAGAAGATATTATTGTTATGAAAAGGTTTAACAGTTTGATGGCTTTGAGGTGGTTTATATATCTGCCAATTATTTTTCCCTTATGTGTTTTCCTGGGTGCTTTTAAAGGCATTTTCGAAACGACAGGAAAGGTTTTCAGAAGAATGTTGCTCGATGTTGAGCTTTTATAGGGAAGAATGAGCAAAGGATTAAGATGGCGTTAGGGAGGACGCCATCTTTTTTGTGCCGGCAATAATGTTAGCGCCAGTCTGGTTTTGAAATCAAAATCACTATTAAATAAAGCATCGTGAATGCTGAAAATATCAGGATCGGCGTGCCCGGAATCCAGAGTATAACATTTGCTACGGAAAGCTTACCCGAGTTTTTCATGCTGTAAGCGATAGCGACAACGATCGCAAGCACGATGCCGATCAGATTAACAAAGCCATTATGCCCTGATGCGTATTTTAATGTAACCGCATCATAAACTGCATTCACGATCACCAGCACAATGGCGATACAATTGACGATAACTCCCGCTGTGAACCAAAACATAAAATGAGTTTTAAGAGTGTGAAATGGCGCAAGTTATCGGCCGCATCTTGCTGATTCATAGTAACAATTATTTTAAGGTTTGAAGGATTAGGTAACGGTTCCTTTTAGATTTAAGGCATATTTCAATAATTTTCCAACAGAACATAACGGACTTCAAATATGGAATACAGACAATTAGGCGCATCGGGATTACGCGTGCCTGTACTGAGCTTTGGAACAGGGACTTTTGGCGGAGGCGGCGATTTTTTTAAAGCATGGGGGAGGACGCAAACGGATGAGGCTGCGCGTCTGGTGCATCTGTGTATGGATGCGGGCATCACATTTTTCGATACAGCGAATGTTTATTCCCAGGGACTTTCTGAGGAAATTCTTGGCAAAGCGATCATAGGCTTGCGTGATCAGATCATTCTTTCGACCAAGGCAACATTCAAAATGGGGAGCGGTCCTAATGACTTCGGCTCATCCCGCTTTCATTTGATTAAGTCTTGTGAGGACAGTTTGAGACGACTGAATACGGATTATATAGACATTTACCACATGCATGGTTTCGATGGCGTCACACCTGTCGAGGAAACTTTAAGTGCATTGAATGATCTTATTACGAGCGGAAAAGTGCGTTACATTGCCTGTTCCAACTTTTCGGGCTGGCATCTTATGAAATCACTTTCTGTCTCTGAAAGATACGGCTGGGCCAAATACATTGCACATCAGGCACATTACTCGCTGATAAGTAGGGAGCTGGAGTGGGAATTGATGCCGCTTGGCCTGGATCAAAACATCGGGACGATTGTATGGAGTCCGTTGTCGGCCGGTCGGTTGAGTGGAAAATACCGGAGAAATCAGCCTATTCCGTCAGATGGCCGCATTGCACAAGGCGGGGGAGAAGGACCGGAAATCCCGGAGGAGTTTTTCTTCAACCTCATTGACGTGCTGGATCAGATCGCCGCAGAAACAGAAAAGACGGTTGCGCAGGTTTCCCTTAACTGGCTTTTACAAAGACCAACTGTCAGCAACATTGTAGTAGGCGCAAGAAACGAAGAGCAGCTCAAACAAAACCTCGGTGCGGTGGGCTGGAACCTGACATTGGAGCAGGTTAAGCGGCTTGACGAAGCGAGTGAAAAGTCTCCGGTTTACCCCTATTGGCACCAGCGCAAAAACCCTGCTCTGAATCCGCTGCCGGACTTTTACGCAAAACTAAGTCGTTAATATCTTCATAAGCTGGCGTGTGAACCATGCAAGCTTATTTTAATTCAGGAATGTATAATCCGTGCTGCATAGCGTAAACGATGAGGTCGGTTGTGCGTTTCACCTTCAATTTTTCCATGACGCTCCTGTGATAATATTGTACAGTATGCGCGCTCAATTTGAGATCATAAGCGATTTCCTTGATCGTGCGTCCGCTGCAAACTTTTCGCAAAACCTCTTTCTCACGCGGCGATAAATGCAGTACGATCTGCTCTTCTATAAAGACGCTGTTGATCAGGTTGTCACGAATCCCTTTGCCAATGTATTGCTTACCCGAAATCACCTGTGACAATGCTTCTTTGAGCTCGTCGAGCGAAGTGGATTTGGGAAGGAAGCCATTTGCTCCTCTTCTGATCGCGTGCTTGATCGTTTGCACGTCTGTTACATGCGAGAGAACAATGATTTTCATTTCTTTTGGCATCCTTGCCCTGGCGAGGTCCAGCAGTTCCAATCCCGTCAATCCGTTCATAGTCCAATCCATGATCAGGATTGTTGGTGGGCAATTGGATCTTTCAGCCAGAAATTCATTTCCATCACAATAGGTTACAACATCCCGCACTTCGGGCATTTGCTGCAGCAGCGCCTGGAGCGCATCGGTGAGCAGTACAAGCTCATCCACTAAAACAATGTTCATACAACTATTTTTGAGGCTGCTCAAAACATAGTTTGAGCGTAGCTCAGGTTCTTTCGATTTACTTTCCATACCAGAGTTGGCCATCACGGGCTGATTTGTCGAGACTTCAAGACGGAGGGTTTAGGAAGCAGATCTTATAAGTTACTGTAATTTAAGTTAATACGTTGAGAAATATCATCATAAATCCGATGCAATGGCAATTTAATAATAATAAATATAAAAAAGGTGTGGCTAAAATTAATTCTACACCCGCTATTATTTGGGGGGTTCGGAGTAGTACTATTATGCGGGGAAAACTTGATATATTAATAGATACATTTGCAAACAACTACTATTTGCAGGTGCTGAAAGTATAATTAGCAAGGCCAGTAATGCAATGATGTAGCCGATTGTTGACAAAATTCATTACTCACCTTTAAACCCCATTTTTTGAAAAAAACTTATACATCCCCAGGTATTTGATACCCAATTTCTAACACAACTTCCAGCTGTTCACCAGCCAGAAATCCTCCATAAAAAAAATCACAATCAGAGTTACGAAAAAACGCCTGCAAAATCGGTGGGTGACACACTATGCCCTAAGAAAATCAAAGTCTATTATTCACATTAACGGTCCTTTATATCTATCTAAATTTCTACACTTATGAAGCGTTTTACTATTAATTCTAACCAAGCCGCGGCTAGTAAAATAAGAGCAGCGGCTGTGCTTGCCAGTCTTATTTTATTTGCAATCGTCGGGCTATCTAATGAAGCCCTCGCGCAGAAATACCGCCGGGTTTATGCGTCATCTCAAACCAATAGTGGGGGAGGAGACGTTGCCAATCCTTTGGCGGCCATTGATGGTACTTTAACCACCGCGAGTTCGCTGGAATTTCCAACATCGGTCCTTTCTAGTCGGAATTTCCAGCAGCTAACATTTCCATCAACTCCCACCACTGACGCTCCGGTTTCAACCGATCAAGTTCACATCAAATTTGGCATTGACGCAGGTATTTTGGGTCTTGGTGGTGAGATTGAAATCCAGGCATACAATGGCGGGACGGCCGTAGGTACACCAGTGGAAATACAGAACCTTTTAAAAGCTCTTGGCGGTAATGCGCTTTTTGATTATGTATTCACACCGGGCGTGGCTTTCACTAGCATTAGGATTACTACAGATGCTATTCTGGACCTGGGCGGAGATATTGATATCTATGAGGCATACATTAACAAAGCTGCCACTGTTGATATTAATTGCAGTGGAGTAGCAGATATTCTGGACGGAAATGCGGGAACGCTTGTCGGTGGTGTCAATGGTGTTTTGAATCCTGCTGCCGCAGCAGATGGAAATGATGGTACGGCCGCAACTCTTACGGCTGCGGTTTCAGCTGTAGGTGCTAAAACATACGTAACGTCAATTTTTAACTCCGTATCGCCAGCGGGTGACTTTGTAAGAGTGTTGGTGGGCGTTACAGGGTCGCTTTTGGATGTTTCTGTGCTATCAGAAAAATTAGCAATCAGAACCTATCTAGGCAACACTTCAACCAACATATTATCAAACAATCCCGTTATTTCCGTTAACATCCTTGGAAACGGAACATTGACAGAATTTTTAATTCCGACCACAACCGCCTTTGATCGGGTAGAGGTCTCACTGGCCAATGGTTTGGTTCAGGCATTGTCAACGCTGAGTGTTTACGAAATCGGAACACAAATTCCACCGCCAACAGTAACGACGTCAAATGTTACCATTTATACAGGTCAAACTGCTCAACTTTCAGCCACTACAACCGGCAATGGCGTATTGTGGGAAAATCCCAATTATGCTTCAAGCACCGCTAATCCATATACAACTCCGGCGCTGACTACAAACACAGCTTTTACTGTTAAAACAAGCCGCACGGGTTGCACCAATCTTTCAGCAGCGGCTGTCGCAAATGTTACAGTCCTTCCTTTGACTGTTGCCATATTGCCGTCCGGTGTTGTGGGTGCATCTTATCCATACGCATTACCAGTTGCAACTGGTGCTAACGGTCGTGATTTGTCATTTGAACTGGTTGCCGGCCAGGGTAATTTGCCAACTGGTTTAACGCTTGATCAGGCAACAGGCGTTATTTCAGGAACACCTACGCTGGCGGGGACATTTCCTTTCAAAGTTACAATTACAGATGTAACCGGTCCGGGCACAATTCCAGCAGGAACTTACGATTTTAGCATTACCATTGACAGTGCGCCGGCTCTTACATTTACGGCCGGAAGTTATCCACCTGCGAATATTGCAACTCCATACGGTCAAGCGATTCCTCAGGGTGTGGGCGCAGCTGGTGGTGTAGGGCCATACACTTATGCATTGGTTGGGCCTTCACAATTGCCAGGAGGGTTAAGCCTTGCTGCAAATGGCACGCTTTCAGGAACGCCGACAGTTAGCGGTCTCTATTCATTTACTGTACAGGCTACCGACGCTCAATCAAATACTGTGCAGGGTGTGTTGTCGATCGAAATTGGTTCGTTGCCAGTAACATTGATCAGCTTCAAAGCCACTTCTGAAGGACCGGTTGCATTGCTGACATGGTCAACTGCTACTGAGGTGAACAGCGATCGCTTTGACATTGAGCGCAGTCAGAATGGTAAGCAGTGGGCGATAATTGGTACAGTACAATCCAACCATGAAAGTGCGTCGCAACGTTTTTACGATTTCAAAGATGCGCAGCCTTTGGACGGACAAAATCTTTACAGATTGAAAATGGTGGACAGAGATGAAACATTTGCTTACAGCCACATTGAAAATGTAAAAATCACAGGTTCGGCATTTATTTATCCAAACCCTGTTGTCAATGCAGAAAATATCAACCTTAACCTGACCGATTGGTCGAAAGTTAAGCTTGTGAAAGTGGTTAACGCACAAGGTAAAACTGTTTTCGAAGCTGCAAATGCTTTGACGACGGGCATCAGCACCAAGAATCTGAGCGCAGGTTCATATGTTGTGCAGGTTCTCCATACCAATGGCACCGTTTCTGCACACAAATTTGTAAGACAATAGTCCTGTTCAACACGACACACATGCAAACCGCTGACATTCGATCAGCGGTTTGTTTTTGTTTATACGATTATCGTTGCAAAAAAAAGTGAAGGCAATGAAATGATGCTGCGGATCGGTATATTTGCGTTTAACAGCATCACAAAAACTTACCAACGTTAACGAAATACATATGCCAGGAAGAAGAGGCAAAAAGGCCAAGTTCAAAAAGTTCTTTATTCCTTTATTAAAGTGGATCAGTGCGATAGTCCCAGTTTGTGCATTTATTTATATCCTCTACTATTACGGCCAATTCGATTTCCTCAAAGAAAAGCCGGTTGTTAAGTCAAAAACAGAAGTGCTCAGCCAAGCCGATTCGCTAAGTGCCCTCAACAGCGAAAACAAGGAAAAGCTGCTTGGTAAAATCAAAATCCTCGAAAATGAATGGCATTCCGTAGGCGGAATTGCAATCCATAGCATGGTCATTGAAAACAGCTCACCGACAACTGTAAAAAACATTGAAGTTGAATTCAAATATCTTTCAGAAACGCAATCGGTGATCACATCAAAAATCGTCACGATCAAAACGCCGCTTCCAGCCAAGAAATCAACCAAGGTTTCAGGCGTAAGCGTGGGCTACGTTAACAATTCAGTTGTGGGTTGTGATACGAAAGTGGTTAATGCTACAATCTGATTAAGTTTCCGGATTCTCTCTAAGGTTAATGTTCAGCGTCTTTTGCCGAACAAGGCATGGTTTTATTGATTTGTAGCGCAATGCTCTACTAATATAAAATCATGACGAATCCAGAGGAAACAAAGCAGCATCTTTACAAAATTCAGGACTTCCTTTTTCAATATGAAGGGATCGAAAAGCACCCGGAATATAACGAGGATCAACAAGTGTATCTGCGGGTGCTGAAACTGCTCGCGGAAGAGAAGGGCCTCGATTTTATCAGTAAAGAATTCAGCGATCCGGACGTCTCTTTTCAAAGCACCTTAAACAGGTGGAACCCCATTCTCACCTTCCTTGTCACGGACGCGCTTTCCGAGCTTGAACCGGATAAAAAGCATAAGCTGTTTCAGAAAAAGCTCACCGATATGACGGGTTATGAATTCCGGAAATATCTCGGCTATCTGCAAGATGAGAAGCTGTTAAACAGGCAGTTATAGCGACTTATATTCCACACTTTTCAACATTAATCCATTTCAGTTCTACAAAATCAGCTCTGAAATAGCCTTGAAAAGCCCTTTGAGCCCGCAGTTTGACTGGTACGATATTTTTTCTTTGTGATAAAACTACTACGACAACCTGACTAAACTGGGTAATCATGACGCAGCTACTTCAAAGTATATATACTATCGCACCTTATCTGTTTGTAATGGTGCTTTTGGGAGCCACATTTTGCGGAGTTTGGCTGATAACCCAGTTGAAAAAATCATCAGGAAGTAATCGTTACGAGCAGGAGCGCTATTCAGTTGCAGACCGGATGTTCATTAAACGCAATGCGTCGAGATTGAGAAACGTGGAGTTTCATTGATTTTCATGCACTACATATATACTTGCAATTAACACCACTATGAAATGCACCTTCGAGGTGCATTTTTTATGATGGGCATAAAAGAAAACATCCCAAATACAGTGTATCCGGGATGTCTGATTTTACTCAACGTTATTTGATGATCAGTCGCCTGGGCATCATTAACAAATTTAATACAATCTTAATTAAAAACGTCATTTTTTATTCAGGAAATTACATTTTTTATAGAGATTTTAAGTAAATCTGCTTCACGTTTCGCTTTATTATGTCTTCTTCTGCTCAATGTGTTTGTGAAGGCGCATTTGATTCCTGCCTGGCCAGCACGGCATCAATGAATTTCTGCAAATCGGTCAATGCATATTTTTCTTGCTTATCCGTCTCATAATCAGAGAAAACCGACAGCATCCTGTTGTATTTCACCATGCATGTGCTGTTGTGCGATTTGAGTTGCCGGCCTTTGTAATCGCCATGTTCATCCATGCGGTCAACCAGATAAGACATCATATAATAATGCATTCCGCTGTCCTCGTCGAAGCCTTCAAATTCCAGTGTGGCAAGATCGAGCAGTTCTTTTTCATCATCGGAAAGCAGCTTAATAGACTCATTGATACGGCCGTACATTTTCATAATGTCCGAAATTTCCGTGTATACGCTGATCGGGACTTCTTCGTAAAGTGAATTGAAAACCTTGGGATAAAGGCCGGTGTATCCTTTTTCTAAAATCTCAATGCGCCGCTCGTTCAGCTCTCTTTCTTTTTCGTCGCTGATCAGCGATAATATTTTACATTGATTTATTAATAATTGCCTCTCTATCAATGGTATACTTTCAGGGATCATAGAGTTATTGTTCATCGTATTTGTATTTTTAAGCGCATGCATCCAATTTTGCTTATAAAGTTTACCAATGTTTGTGATATTTCACGTATCCAAGGCATCTTTACATAATTTAAACGCCATTTTTCGCAGTTGCTGTCGACGCTCAACCCATGAAAAAGAACACACCTAAAACTGACCGTTCGGTGAAGCAGGCGCCGGTGCAAATGCAGTCGCCGGACAATGCATCGCTTGCGGAAAAAGAAACGGATGAAAATCTTGAAAAAATGGCTGAAAAGCTGACAAAGGAGTGGAACAAGCCAGTTAAGGCTGGTAAAAAGCCAGACCTGTCATTTGCCAAATTTGCCGAAAAACTGCGTAAAAACCGTTAGTAACCATACCAGTCACCCCACCAGTGTTGCAGCTTTTTGCGTATTTCTTCCTCCCGCGCATTCAGTCCCGGCTCGAATATTTTTTGCCCTTTCAGGTCATCAGGCAGGAAGTTTTGTTTGGCAAAGCTGCCCTCAAAATCATGTGAATATTTGTATTCCTTTCCGTAGCCGATCTGCTTCATCAGCTTCGTCGGCGCATTGCGTAAGTGCAGCGGAACGGGCAAATGAGCAGTGTTTTTTGCCAATTCAATTGCATCCCCGATCGCCATATAACTCGCATTGCTCTTCGGCGAAGTTGCCAGATAAATCGCCACTTGCGAAAGAATAATGCGGCATTCCGGATAACCGATCACATTTACGGCCTGCATGCAGGCATTGGCCATAATCATCGCCGTGGGGTTTGCATTTCCAATGTCTTCTGAGGCCATAATGAGCATTCTGCGCGCAATAAATGAAGGATCTTCACCCGCGACGATCATGCGCGCCATCCAGTAAACGGCCCCATTCGGGTCGCTTCCGCGTAAGGATTTGATAAATGCAGAAATAATATCATAATGCTGCTCACCGGATTTGTCGTAACGCGCAATGTTCTGCTGCGCCACTTCGGTTACCCATTCGTCGGTGATCACAATGTCTTTTTCCTCTCCTTTTCCCAGAATCACCAATTCAAGCAGATTGAGCAATTTACGGCCGTCACCCCCAGAGAGGCGCATTAATGCATCATAGGAAGTGAATGTGACGTTCTTTTCTTTTAAAAACTGATCTTTTGCCAAGGCACGCTCGATCAGTTGCTTTAATTCCTTTTCCCCAAATGCTTCCAAAATGTAAATCTGACTTCTGGACAAAAGTGCAGAATTGATTTCAAAAGAAGGATTTTCGGTCGTCGCACCGATCAATGTAACCTGTCCTTTTTCGACTGCACCGAGCAATGCGTCCTGCTGGCTTTTGTTGTAGCGGTGAATCTCGTCGATGAACAATATGGCTGGAAACAATCCGGAAGGACGCGCGAGCACTTCCCGCAAATCCTTCACACCCGAACTGATCGCGCTCAGGTTGTAAAATTGTCTTTTTGTGGTTTCGGCAATGAGCAATGCCAATGTGGTTTTTCCGACTCCGGGCGGTCCCCAGAAGATCATCGAAGGGATCGTGTTTTGCAGGATAGCCCTGCGCAAAGGGCCGTTTGGACCTAATAATTTTTCCTGGCCAACAAAATCATCCAGGGTTCTCGGGCGCAGGCGTTCAGCTAATGGCGTGGAGTTCAGCGACATTCAAATGGTCTTATTTCTGTTTGTTAATGATATGCATATTTAACAAAAAAAGCGTGGCTTAGTTCGCCACGCTTTTCTGCTCCAAAGGGAAGTAAGTTATAATCAGAAGGTCAGCCTGTCAAGCGTCATTTGCTTTTTAAGGTTTCCTAATGCACCAAAAACCAGGTTATAAACAGACTGAATGTTGATTTTCATCAGATCTGCAATTTCGTGGTTATTCAAATTCATGTAAAATTTTAAGAAAATGGCTTCCCGCTGACGACGTGGAAGTCCGTTGATCGCTACGTTTAAATGTTGGTTAGTCGATTCAAATTCTTCTTCCGAAATCAGATGATTTTCGTGAGAAGGCGTGTTGATATGCCAGTATTCTACCGGAATATCTTCATTGCTTGTATGCTTTTGCTGCGCATTCAGGTGGCGAACCAGCTTTCTTTTGATTGACGCCATAAGATAAAACCGAACGGAAGTGGTGTCACCCAGCGTCATTCGGTTTCTCCACAGTTCTACGAACAAGTCGTGAATGCAATCTTTAATCAGCGGTTTGTCAATTGTAAATTGTGAACAATACTGATAAAGAATGTGCACGTAAGAGCGGTAAAGGCATGCATAGGCATTTTCATCGCCTTTTCTGAACTGATCCCAAAAACAGAGTTCTTCTTCTTGCTTGTAGCGTAGGTGAGCCATTGTTTGGAAAGGATTTTGATTGGGGTTAGGAATTGATATAGAATAATAAGGGTCATTATTACACTTGTAAATATATTTATAAAAAAACAGATTAAAAAAATATTTTCGTCAGAAAATTATATTTCAAAGGTCAATGTTACCATTTTGTTAAAAATGTAACTTTTCAGACACTTAATGGGGTGAATTTGAAGTTTTGCCCGTCAAAAAGTCCCTTATCACTTAATTTGAGTGCGGGAATTACCAGTAAAGCCATGAAAGACAGCGTCATAAAGGGCGATTGCAACGTGGAAAGAAGCTGATCCTTAACAAAAAGATCAAGTAAGGTGTAAGAAGCGGCAACTTCATAGCCGTCCACATCCGTCATAATTCCAGCAATCGGAAGCGGCAGTAAATGCGCTTCACCTTTGCCTGCCGCCGAAATGCCGCCCTTCGCCTGAATGATGAGATTGACGGCTGTCGCTATACTTTCATCGTCACATCCCACACATATTATATTGTGCGAATCGTGGCCAACACACGAAGCGATAGCACCGGATTTGAGACCGAAGTTTTTGATAAAAGCGATGGCGGGCCGGTCGGCCGGAGACGCAGATTCATATCGATTAATCACAACCATTTTCAGAATGTCCCGATCCGGATCTGAAACGATTTCATTGCCATTCTTTTTTGCAGCAAAAATTAGCTCATTCGTAATCAGCTGACCTTCCAATGCTTCAATCACCCGGATCTCAGATTCGCCTGCATGTTCTGCCAGACATTTAAAATCAGAGGCCGTTTTCGGTTTGCAAACAAAATGATTGGGATGTGCGCTTCGGAGATCGGGGATAAGGGAAACGCCGTTTTTGGCAACAAGCTCACCATTGATCCACGTTTCGAGAATGTTAAAGGCTTGTAAATTATCGACCAGAATGAAGTCCGCTTGATCATCATTTCTCAGCAAGCCAACAGGCAGGCCATAATGCAGCACCGGATTAATGCAGGCCGCGCGCAACACAGCCCAAGTGTCATAGCCAAGCCCAACCGCCCTTTTGACTAATACATTAATGTGCCCCGCAACCAGATTATCGGGATGCTTATCGTCTGAACAAAACATGATCTCTTCCGGGAATTCAGCAATCAGCGGAATCAATGCATCAAAATTCCGTGCTGCACTTCCCTCACGAATCAGGATTTTGACACCATAATCGATCTTTTCGCGGGCTTCATCATATGTAAAGCATTCGTGATCCGTGCTGATGCCGTGCGAAGCATACTTTCTTGCAGCCTCACCGCGCAGGCCCGGCGCATGGCCGTCGATCACCTTATTATAATGTTTCGCCCAATTGATTTTCGCTATCATATCAGGATCTTCGTTAATCACGCCGGGGAAATTCATCACTTCCGCGAGATAACCAATGTCTTCACTGGCAAGCAGCTGGCCCACCTGATCCGCATCAATGACAGCTCCCGCGGTCTCAAATGTCGTCGCCGGAACACACGAAGGCGCACCGAAACAAAATTTAAACGGCACGCGCTTGCCGTCAGCGATCATATATTCCACGCCTTTAACGCCAAGCACATTGCCAATTTCGTGCGGATCCGAAACCGTCGAAACCGTCCCGTGCACGACCGCCAGCCGGGCAAATTGCGCAGGTGTAAGCATCGAGCTCTCTATATGTACGTGCGCGTCCGTGAAGCCGGGCAATGCGTAAGGCAAAGCTGGATTTTCGGGGCCTTTGATCACGATGTTTTGAATCCGTCCGTCCGCAATGTGCAGCTCCGCTTCTGAAATGGTTTTTTCAAATATATTGACAATATTGACGATCATAATGTTGCGGTTAAATTCGGCAGGTGATTCGGGATTTTCCGGAATTCTTTCTGATAAACCAAAGGACTTTTGCCCGTATGGAGTTTAAAATATTTATTGAAATTGGCAAAGTTGTTGAACCCACTTTCGTAACAGATCTGCGCCACGGGAAGCTTCGTTTCCGACAACAACTTGCAGGCGTGTCCGATCCTTAATTCGAGTAAAAACTGTGAATAGGTTTTCCTGCTGCGACTTTTGAAATAACGGCAGAATGAATGCGGGCTAATGTTGGCTATTTCGGAAATCTCTTCAATCGAGATTTTTTTCTGGAAATTACTAACCGAATATTGGTAAATGTGATTGAGCCGCTCCGTGTCAAACTGGTCATATTCCTGCTGATAATGGGTGTGTGACAATGTCTTGATCTCGCCGCAATGTGCCAGGTTTTCAAGGATTTGTAACAAAGAAATAACCGGGTTTCCGCTTTTCTGATCAAGCAGTTCCTGCAAAAGCATTTTCACTTTTTCAGTCCCTTCGCCCAATAGTTTCATGCCAAAGTGCGCTTTGAACAACAGTTCACGAATGGACTTGTTTTCGGGCAGATCCAGGAAAGCGTCGCCAAAAAGATCTAGCGAAAAATGCACGACCGTTGCCTGTGCATAAAGCTGACTTTCGCGCTGGAAATATTTCTCATCGCAGCGCCAGTAATGTGGCAAATTGGGCCCTATGAGCAATAAATCGCCGCTTTGAAAATTCTGAATGTTGTCGCCTACAAATTGAGTGCCCGAGCCTTGCTCAATATGAATGAGTTCGAGTTCTGGATGATAATGCCATTTGTTATAAAAGTAAAGCACAACATCACGGCGGATACTGAAAGATTTTTGCAAGCCTTTCGGGACTTTCAGTAATTGCGGTTTCATAAATAATTACAAAAAGAATCTATTAACAGGAGATATATGCCAATATAGTTGAAAATTTTGCCATAATTGCGAATCAATGTATTGAAATATTTCTGTTCATTTGTTGATAAATTCTATTTACACAGCCTTCGATTTAAAACTTATTCAAAGCAGACTATGGCGTCACAGCTTTTAAAAATACATCCTTCTGATAATGTGATTGTTGCCTTGCGCGATTTGCCTGTTAATGCCGATGTGGCGTGGGAGGGAAGTCATTATGCATTGCCTTACGGCGTTTCTGCCAAGCATAAGTTTGTTACAGAAGACATTGAAACCGGCGGCGCGATCATTATGTATGGCGTGCTCGTAGGCCGCGCATCGCAGCCGATACGCAAGGGCGAGCCAATCACGACATTCAATCTCAAACACGATTCACAAGATTACAGCACGGCCAACCGCCAGCCATATTCTTATATACAGCCGGACGTTTCGAAATGGCAAAACAGAACATTTAAAGGATATCACCGTGAAGATGGCAGGGTAGGAACATATAACTATTGGCTTGTGGTGCCTTTGGTTTTTTGTGAAAACCGCAATGTGCTCATTATGAAAGACGCTTTCGAGCGTGAGCTGGGTTATGCGCAAACGGACATTTACAGAGAGCAGGTCAGGGACTTTTTGCATTTATATCAAGCCGGAGACCTGCGGACCATTAAAAGCATGGAAGCTTACACGGAACGCGAGCCTGTGAGAAGAAAACCAGAACGCGCGTTCCAGAATGTCGACGGCGTTAAATTTTTGACGCACGAAGGCGGCTGCGGCGGGACGAGAACGGATGCAAATACATTATGTGCGCTTTTTGCGGCTTATGCAGTGCACCCTAATGTGGCTGGAATCACGGTTCTGAGCTTAGGTTGCCAGAATTCAGAGTTGAAAACATTGGAAGACGAGATCAAAAAACGTGATCCGCATTTCAACAAGCCATTCTTTGCATTTGAGCACCAAAAAGGAACAGAATATTCCTTAATGTCCGGCGCGATCAAAGAGACATTTATGGGGCTTACCAAAATCAATGAGTTTGAGAGAAGTGACGCGCCTTTGTCCAAACTTTCTGTGGGATTGAAGTGCGGCGGCTCGGATGGTTTCTCGGGAATATCAGCTAATCCGGTTCTTGGGCATCTTTCTGATCTGGTTGTCGGCTTGGGCGGACAAACGTTATTGGCAGAATTTCCGGAGCTGAACGGCGTTGAGCAAGAATTGATCAACCGCTGTGTGACCGAAGAAAAAGCTGCAAAATTCGAGAAATTAATGCGGGATTATGCAGGTAAAGCCGAAGCAGTTGGTTCTGCGTTTGCATTTAATCCATCGCCAGGAAATATCAAGGACGGCCTGATCACGGATGCTATTAAATCGGCAGGAGCGGCCAGAAAAGGCGGTAATGCATACATTTCTGACGTCCTTAATTACACAGAAAGGGCAAACAGAATCCGGCTTGCAGCTTGTGTGCACACCCGGTAATGACGTGGAAGCAACCACAGGCCAAACGGCAGCAGGTGCAAACATTATCCTCTTCACCACCGGACTGGGAACACCGACTGGAAACCCGATCTGCCCCGTTGCGAAAGTGGCAACAAACACAACATTAGCGAACCGCATGCCCGACGTGATCGATTTCGATTGCGGCCCGGTGGTAGACGGCGCGCAAAGTCTGGAACAAAATGCAGAAGCATTATTGGAATATGTAATCCGCGTCGCGAGCGGCGAACAAACCAAAGCCCAGCAATTAGGACAAGATGATTTCATTCCCTGGAAAAGAGGAGTTTCACTATAATTCTAATCAATTGCCGGCGGCTAAGCCGCCGGCAATCAAAAAGAATAGCAATACAATTTGCCCCGGACTTCAGTCCGGGGACTTAGAATAGAAGAAATTGCAAGTAAAGACTTATAAGATGGCTCTTTCTTTTTTATAACAACAAAAAATTCATGTTTGATTTAAGCGGAAAAACAGCATTGGTAACAGGAGGAGCGAGCGGAATTGGCCTTGCGATTTCTCAGACTTTTGCAAAACAGGGCGCATTTGTCCACATTCTTGAACTCAATTTTGATCTTGCACATCAGATTGTAAATCAGATCATTGCTGATGGCGGACAGGCAGAAGCGCATGCATTGGATATTTCCAAACAAGCCGATGTTGTGAACGTGATTAATGCCATTGCAGCAGATAAGAAGATCGATATTCTGGTAAATAATGCTGGAATCGCTCATATAGGAAAGGCTGACACGACCACTGAACTGGATTTCGACCGGGTAATGAGCGTCAATGTCAAAGGCGTTTACAATTGTCTGATGGCTACAATCCCGCATTTGAAAGACAATGGCGGCGGCGTAATCCTGAACATGGCATCCATCGCAGCCACAGTCGGCATTCCCGACCGGTTTGCATATTCGACGGCGAAAGGCGCGGTTTTTTCCATGACATTGTCCGTTGCCCGCGATTATCTGCATGACGGAATTCGTTGCAACAGCATTTCGCCAGCACGTGTGCACACGCCATTTGTCGACGGATTTATTTCAAAAAATTATCCGGGGAAAGAAGAAGAAATGTTTGAAAAACTGTCAAAAACGCAGCCTATCGGCAGAATGGCAAAACCCGAAGAGGTCGGTGCGCTTGCATTATATCTCTGCTCAGACGAGGCCGGGTTCATCACCGGATGTGATTATCTAATCGACGGCGGATTTGAAAAACTGAATAATTAGGAAGCTTTCGGCAGTCGGTTATCGGCTGTCAAAATATTGGGAAAAAATTTATCAAATAAAAAAGGCTGAAAGCTGACCGCTGAAAGCCGAAGTCAACATATGAAACTATTCCGATTCGGCGCTTTTGAACAAGAAAAACCAGGTGTAGAACTTGCAGACGGCAGGAAACTGGACGTGTCCGCTTTTGGCGAA
Source organism: Dyadobacter sp. AC419 (assembly GCF_979253085.1). Lineage (NCBI taxonomy): Bacteria > Pseudomonadati > Bacteroidota > Cytophagia > Cytophagales > Spirosomataceae > Dyadobacter > Dyadobacter sp. AC419. The sequence goes on from NZ_CEEDCD010000025.1 coordinate 55,544, forward strand.
GATTATAATGAGAAATTTTTTGCAAAGGAAGGCTTATCACGCCTCACCGAATGGCTGGCCGCCAATGAGGCAAGCTGTCCGGAAGTTGCGGCAGGTTTCAGATATGGTTCCTGCGTTGCGCGCCCGTCAAAGATCGTTTGTATCGGGATGAATTACGCGAAACACGCTTACGAATCCGGCGCAACCGAGCTTCCGAAGGAGCCAATCGTATTTTTCAAGTCCACTTCTGCATTGTGCGGTCCTAATGATGAGGTGATCATTCCAAGAGGTTCTGAAAAGACGGACTGGGAAGTTGAATTGGCTGTAATCATTGGAAAAAGAGCAAGTTATGTTGAGGAATCCGACGCATTAAATTATGTGGCCGGTTATGCCGTGCATAATGATTACTCTGAGCGCGCTTATCAAATGGAGCGTGGCGGACAATGGGTTAAGGGAAAAAGCAATGACACATTTGCACCATTAGGGCCTTATTTGGTCACTTCCGACGAAGTTGGAAATGCAAATGACCTTAATCTGTGGCTGAGCTTGAACGGAAAGAAAATCCAGGATAGCAGCACGTCTGATATGATTTTTCAGGTGGCGTTTTTGGTGAGTTATTTGAGCCAGTTTATGACGCTGCTTCCGGGGGATGTGATCACAACCGGAACGCCTGCGGGTGTAGGTTTGGGCATGAAGCCGCAAATGTATCTGAAGGCGGGCGATGTTGTAGAGCTTGGCATCGAAAAATTAGGTGTTCAGAAACAAGAGGCAGTTGCCTGGAAGCCACTTTAAAATATGGTAATCGACGCCCATCAGCATTTCTGGATATTTGATAAAGCGCGAGATGCATGGATAACGCCGGAAATGTCGGTGATCCAGAAGAATTTCCTGCCCGCTGATCTGGAACCGGTTTTGAGAACAAATCGTGTGGATGGATGTGTGGCTGTGCAGGCATCGCAATCGCGTTCGGAAACGGAATTTTTGCTGCAACTAGCTGAGGAGCATGATTTAATAAAGGGAGTTGTGGGCTGGGTCGATTTGCAGGCAGCAGATTTGTATGACCAGCTCGAAAAATATTCTCAGTTTGAGAAATTAAGAGGATTCAGGCATGTGGTGCAGGGTGAGGCGGAAGGTTTTATGCTGCAACCCGGTTTTATCAAGGGCGTCGGTCAGCTGGTTGCATTTGATTTTACTTATGACATTCTGATTCGTCAGGACCAGTTAAAAGAGGCTTTCAATTTTGCCGTCAAATTGCCGAACGTGCATTTTGTCCTTGATCACATTGCGAAACCATTGATCAAAAACGGGGCAATACAACCTTGGGCAACCGACATTCGCGAACTTGCGGAACTGTCTAATGTAAGCTGCAAAGTTTCCGGAATGGTCACCGAGGCAGACTGGAAAAATTGGGAAAAGGCAGATTTTCGCCCTTATCTCGACGTCGTTTTCGAAGCATTCGGAACAGAGCGGTTAATGTTCGGATCCGATTGGCCGGTTTGCCTGGTTGCTGCTGAGTATGAAGGTGCAAAAGGAATTTTAACCGATTATCTCAGCATGTTTTCGGATGGCGAATTGCAGAAAGTGATGGGAAAAAATGCCGTCGAATTTTATAGTCTTGACATTTAATCCAATGCTATGAAAAAATATTGTATGGCCGTCGATCTTGTAGATGATCCTGTAATGATCGCTGAGTATGAGGCTTATCACAAAAAAGCACGACCTGAAATTGAGAAAAGCATTCTCGATGCCGGCGTCACCCAAATGGAGATTTACCGCATTGGCGACCGCCTTTTCATGATCATGGAAACGGAGGATGATTTTAGTTTTGAAAATAAAGCGCAAATGGATGCTGCCAATCCGCAAGTTCAGGAATGGGAGCAGCTGATGTGGAAATATCAAAAGGCCATGCCTTCCGCTAAGCCGGGAGAAAAATGGGTTTTAATGGATAAAATATTTGCCCTCAAAGAATAATGAAAAGATCCGTGAATTAGCATTCTAAAAGGTTTGAGTAAATTAATTTATCTGTTATCAATTGTCAGTTTGTCTTGCACATTACTCAGCTCGCAGCCCCGAAAGGCCGTTGAAGTTAAGGTGATGAGTTTTAACATCCGGCATGGACTGAACAACGCGGAAGAGTCGAAATCTGAGGGATATTCTCCGGATTATCAGCGAGCACAAGCCGGATCTGATTGCATTACAGGCCGTTGACAGCCTGGCTGGGGACGGAAAAGTGCAATTTCAGCTCAGACAGATTGCTGTGCAAACGGGCATGCATTATCTGTATGGCGTCGCGGATAAATCGGAAAATGGTTCGCAGGGCGTGGGCATTCTTTCAGTCTGGCCATTTGAAAAAACACAAACGATCGACCTTCCCAAAACGGGTGGCGCTGATCCCAAAATACTGTTATGCGGACTGGTAAAGCCAGCGCGCGGGCTTACTTTCAGGTTTTGTAACTCCCGGCTCGAATATGCATCGGTTATGGACCGCGCCTTGCAGGCAGCTTACATTAATCAGATGCTCGTCAACAGCATTCAGCCGGTTTTGATTGGAATGGATATGGGGGCGCGACCGAATGAGCAACCTTATTTTTCTTTCCGGAAAAACTGGCAGGACGCAGCGCAGGGCTCACAAATGCAGACCTGGAACGAAGGATTACCCGGCGACCGGTTTGATTACATTTTTGCGCTGCTTAATAATAAGGTCAGGATAAGAGATTACAAAGTCATCAGAAATTATCCGGAGGTTTCCGACCATTACCCCATACTTGCCACCATTGAATTTTGGTAAAATGAATTACTCGGATTTAAAGATCGGATTGTTTATTCCCTGTTATGTGGATCAGTTTTATCCGCAGGTCGGGATTGCTACGCTCGAATTGTTAGAAAAACTGGGTTGCAGGGTGACATTCCCGCTTAACCAGACTTGCTGTGGCCAGCCCATGGCCAACTCAGGATTTGAGCATCTTACAAAAGATTGTGACCGCTTGTTTTATAATCAATTTGCTGACTGTGATTATGTTGTGTCGCCGTCAGGGAGCTGCGTGCTGCACATTAAGGACCATTTGAAAGTTGAAAACAAGCCGGATGAATCCAAGGTTTTGCGTAAAAAGGTTTACGAGCTCGTTGAATTCATTGTAGATATTTTGAAAGTAGATTTCATCGAAGCAGAATTTCCGTATCGCGTTGGATTGCACCAGGGATGTCACGGACAGCGTGGGTTGCATCTTTCGCAAATGTCTGAGTTGAATGCGGCGCCTTTTTCCAAGCCTGTCTCGTTATTGAAAAATGTAAAAGGGCTAGAATTGGTCGAACTCGATCGGGCGGATGAATGCTGCGGTTTTGGCGGGACTTTTTGTGTGAGCGAAGAAGCGGTTTCTGTAAAAATGGGGAAAGACCGCGTTTCAGACCACATTCGCCATCGTGCGGAATATATAACCGGCTCGGATATGAGCTGCCTTTTACATTTGGAAGGCATTTTGAGAAGAAGCAAAAGCGATGTGAAGGTCAAACACATTGCTGAAATCTTGAATAGTGCTGTAAAACAAATGCCGGTCCCTGCATAGGAAACGGCATTTTACAAAGTTTACGGGAATTTCAGAATCTGAGAAGAACCTCGTTGTTAGTTGATAGAAGAAACAACGCGGCTGGTTGTAGTCAAGATATCAAACGATTGTGTAGCCTTCTCTTTACCGTCCGTGATTTCGAATGTATATGTTCCATCCATCAAGGTCGATAAGTCGAAATATTTCAAATAGTTGTTATCCACACGTTTGCTTTCCTGGAAAAGGACATTTTTGTCAGTATCCAAAATGCGAACGGCTACGTTTTTTGAAGTTGGATTATTATATGAAACGCGGAATTGCATTGGTTTGATCTGAAGCACGGTCAGTTTAGTAGAAGCCGACTCAGTTTTTTCAGAAGTTGCGATGTTGGTCTGTGCATTAGCTGTCAATGCTGAACCTGATAAAAGCAAGCCAGTCAAGGCTGCGATGAGAAGCGTGTTTTTCGTTTTCATAAGAGTGAAAATTTAATTGTGTCTAAAAAAAGTTAAACTAAACTAGTTTCAGACTCCGATGCCCTGATCGAATAACTTTGTTGATTCAAAAGTATAAGATATTGCATTACAATAAAATAGCTTTTTTGCGATAAGTTAAAAGTTGTTTATTAAACAAATAGCAAACTTGGAATAGTGCAACGAATGTGAAAAGTACAATTCTTATTCTTTATAAAATACTATTACCAAATTGTTAAGATAACTATGTCTAAGACAATTATTGAACATTCAGAGGCTTCGGAAGTCTTCAACCGGGACGAACCGTATGTCGATTGGCATGACGAAACGCTTTGGTTTGTCCGTCAAAAAAGGGATAAATCCTCGAAATTGTTGCCCGAATGGGAGCAATTGCGTGAGGCTGCGTCCGGGATAAAGAATTACGTTCTCTCTCATATGGATGAGCTGCTCATTGCATTTGAAGAAAAGGCAAAAGCAAACGGCGTCCACATTCACTGGGCAGCCGATGCAGCAGAGCATAATGAGATCGTTCTCAATCTTTTGAAGCAGCGCAACATTGACCGGATGGTCAAAAGCAAATCCATGCTGACCGAAGAATGTCACATGAATGAGTTTTTGACTCGGAATGGCATTGAAGTGATCGACACCGACCTTGGCGAGCGGATTGTGCAGTTGCGCAACGAGCCGCCGAGCCACATTGTGCTTCCTGCCATACATTTAAAGAAGAAAGACATCGGCGACCTTTTCCACGAGCACCTCGGAACGGAAGCAGGCGCCACCGACCCGCAATATCTGACAGAGGCGGCGAGACAGCATTTACGTGATAAATTTTTGACAAGAAGAGCTGCTTTAACCGGCGTGAATTTTGCCATTGCTGAAACGGGCGGGTTCGTCGTTTCAACCAATGAAGGCAATGCGGATATGGGCGCACATTTGGCAGAAATCCACATTGCGTCCATGGGTTTTGAAAAAATACTTCCAAAGCAGCGCGATTTGGCCGTTTTTCTAAGATTACTCGCACGAAGCGCAACCGGGCAGCCGATTACAACTTACAGCAGTCATTTCAAAAAGCCGCGTGAAGGTCAGGAAATGCACCTGATCATTGTCGACAATGGCCGCACCACGCAGCTCGGGCGAGCAGATTTCCGGAATTCGCTGAAATGTATCCGTTGCGGTGCATGCATGAACACGTGCCCGGTTTACAGGCGCAGCGGCGGGCATAGTTACCACAATGCGGTCGCCGGCCCGATCGGATCCATTCTGGCGCCTAACCTGGATATGACCAAAAACGCCGATCTGCCGTTTGCAAGCACATTATGCGGGAGCTGTTCCAATGTTTGTCCCGTTAAAATTGACATTCATGATCAGCTTTATAAATGGCGGCAGGTTTTGGTGAAAGGCGGCCATGTTCCGCAGGCAAAGGAATTGGGCATTAAGGCGATGTCGGTTGTGCTTTCGCAGCCGAGATTTTACCAATGGTCGGGAAAGCTCGGGCGCTCGCTCATGCGGACGATTCCTTTCGTTGTCAATAATGGAATGAATCCCTGGTTTAAACAACGCGAAATGCCTGAACCGCCGAAAGAGAGCTTCCGCGACTGGTATATCCGCAACCGAAAAGAGTAACAAAATGACATCACGGGAGAAAATCTTACAACAAATAAAGCTGAATAAACCCGCCGAAACGCCACTTCCGGAGCTAACGCGATTTGAAAGCTTATATGAAGACACCGAGGCGAAATTCGTGGAGACGCTGACGGCGATTTACACAGAAGTGATTGTGGTGAAAGATTATGCTGCACTTGCCGCAAAGGCCGAGGAACTTTACGCTTCTGTCACAAACCGCGCTTCGACTATTCCGGCATTGAGCAACTGGTCTGATTTCAGCTTAAACGATCCCGATCCGCATGCATTGGAGTTGATTGAAATTGCGATTCTGCAAGCTGAATTTGGTGTTGCTGAAAATGGTGCGGTCTGGATTTCGGAAAATCATCTGGCACATCGGGCTTTGCCATTTATTACGCAAAATCTTGCTTTTGTAATTCCCAGAAATGCGATTGTGAATAATATGCATGACGCCTATGAGCGCTTGCTGGACACGACTGGCTGGGGATGCTTTATTTCAGGACCTTCTAAGACGGCGGACATTGAGCAGTCGCTGGTTATCGGTGCGCATGGCGCGAGGAGCCTGGTGATTTTTTTGCTGGAAGAGGCGTGATCGTTAGCGGATAATGTTGCAAGCGAAGGAAATAGTTGCCGGAAAACACCTTCCAGCCCATTCTTTCTTCTATTTTTGCAAAGACTAGACTTATCCTTATGCCTAAAATAATCGTTGCAATTGATGGTTATTCCAGCTGTGGCAAAAGCACAACTGCGAAATTGGTTGCAAAGCAGCTCAACTATCCATATATCGATACGGGTGCGATGTATCGCGCTGTTACTCTATATTTTATACAAAATCATGTGACCCTTACTAATCCTAAGGAAACCGAAACAGCGCTAAATAACATTCATATTTCCTTCCGTCGCCAGGCCGAATTCGGGCGCAATGACACCTATCTTAACGGGACTAATGTTGAAGATGAGATCCGTAAAATGTATGTTTCTGAAAAAGTGAGCGACGTGAGCGCAATTGCGGCGGTAAGGCATGCATTGGTCGCACAGCAACAGCGAATGGGCAAAACGAAGGGCATTGTTATGGATGGCCGGGACATTGGAACGGTCGTGTTTCCGCAAGCCGAACTGAAAATTTTTATGACGGCCGATCCGCTGATCCGCGCACAACGGAGACAGCAGGAATTGATGGAAAAAGGAGAAATTATAGGCCTTGCCGAAATTGCTGAAAACCTCAAAATGCGCGATTTTATTGACACAACACGTGCAGAAAGCCCATTAAGGCAAGCAGAAGACGCGATTTACATTGACAACTCGCTGATGACGCTCGACGAGCAAGTGGAGTTGGTCGTGCGGCTTGCCGATGAGCAGATCGGATTATCGCTTCGCCGGAAATCAAGTAAGTCCTGATATGGAGAAGGATTTCGACTATCTGATTGTCGGACAGGGCATTGCAGGGACTTCGCTGGCAATGCATTTACTTGATCTTGACAAAAAAATCCTCATTGTTTCAGACTCATCATTGCCTTCTTCTTCAAAAGTGGCGGCTGGGATCTTTAACCCGCTAACCGGAAAAAAGCTGGTGAAAACGTGGCTTGCCGATGATCTTTTTCCTTACGCCAAAGGCTTTTACGCTTATCTGGAAGCAATTTTGGGTGAAAAGTTTGTGCATCAAACGCATATTTACAGACCATTCAGATCCATTGCCGAACAAAACACTTATCTCGCTCAAACGGCTGATCCGAAGATCGCTTCTTATGTAAAGCAAAATGGTGATCCGGCGGATTTAACTAATTATATAAATGCAGATTTTGGCGGCATGGAAGTCATCAAATCCGGATGGATTGATCTGCCTATTTTGCTAAAACTAAGTAAGGATTACTTTCTCGAAAACGATTTGCTTGTTGACGAGAAATTCGATTTCAATGCATTGTCCGTTTCAGCAGATTCAATCGAATGGAAGGGAAGGACTTTTGAAAAACTGGTGCTGTGCCAGGGATTTATGGCGCTGGAAAATGACTTCTTCAACTGGCTTCCATTTGCGCCGGTAAAAGGTCAGATCCTGGACATTGAGATGGACGCGCCTTTGCAGGATTATATCGTTAACCAGGGCATTTTTATGTTTCCGACGAAAGGCAATGTTGCCCGGGTGGGAGCGACCTATTCCTGGGATCCGCTGGACTGGAAACCGACTAATGAAGCGACCGCTGAATTGCAGGAAAAGCTCGATGCATTGCTCAAAATTCCTTATCGGATCAAGTCAGAAGTTGCTGGGATCAGGCCGTCTGTAAAGGACCGCAGGCCACTGATCGGCGTGCATCCGGAGCATCATAATGTTGCTATTTTCAATGGATTAGGAACGAAAGGCGTAACGCTGGCACCATTTTTTGCGAACGAGCTGGCCCAACATTTGGAAAACGGCAAAGAATTGAATCCGTTAGTTAATATTCAGCGGTATTTTTCGTTATATTTCCGTTGAAGTCAGCCTTAGCACTATGAGCATAAAATCTATATACAAGTTAACCTTTTCGGTCGGTCTTTTAGCGGTTTTAGGATTATTTACCGAAGCAGTTGCGCAGCGTTATCCCTCTCAGGAAACATTCGGAAAAAACAGGGTCCAGTATAAAACCTTCAAGTGGAAGATATTTAAAACAACCAATTTCGAGATTTATCATTATCAAGGCGGAACTGCACTCGCTAAGCTGACTGCGCAATATGCTGAAAGTGAGTTTGATAAAATAACCGATATCCTGGGTTGGACGCCTTACAGCCGTGTAAAAATCTTCCTTTACAATTCACCTGCCGAATTAGAGCAAAGCAACATGGGGCTTTCCACGCTGGATAACCTCAATGAGCAAAAACTGGATCTTTCCCAGTCACGCGTGGAAGTTGCCTACACCGGAAACCAGATCACCTTTCGTCAAAAGCTCGTAAAAGACATCAGCTTGCTTTTTGTTTACGACATGCTTTACGGCGGAAATATGAAGGAAGCGCTGCAAAGTTCATTGCTGCTGATGCTTCCGGAATGGTTCATGTCGGGAACGGCGGCTTATATCGCAGAAGGCTGGTCGCCGGAATTGAATGATTATATGCGCGATTTTTTCAAAAATCGCAATGTGCGCAAGCCAACCTTAATGACAGGGAATGACGCAACATTAATCGGACACTCCATCTGGAATTACATTGCAGAGCGCTACGGAAAGGACAAAATTTCAGACATTCTCAACCTTACCCGCATCATTCGCACCGAGCAAACCAGTATAACAAGCACGCTCGGCATTCAATCTTACAACCGCTTCCTGCGGGATTGGAGAGCTTATTATTTGAACCAGACCAAAAACGCCGAGCAGTTTTACACAGATCCCAATCCAACGTGGAAATATAAGTTAAATGAATTCAGCGTTTCGGACGCAAGTGCAGTAATCAAAGTGTCGCCTGGCAAGAAGTTCACTGCTGTCAGCGAGATCAAAAACGGGCGTTACAGGGTTTATTTGTTTGATAGTGAGACGGGAAGTAAGAAAATCGTTCGCCAGGGCAAATTGGATTTCATTGGCGGAAGAGTGAAAACGCAACCGCCACTTTTAGGCTGGTCAAGAAACAATGTGCTTTCCATCCTGGCGACGGAAAATGATCGCAAGAATTTCTACATGTATGAAAATCTTGGAACGAAAAAGGTCAAGGTTAAGCTGAAACGCAACATTCGCGGTTTGGACCAGATCGTGGATATGGATGTTTCTCATGACGGAACCATGCTCGCCGTGAGCGCAGATAAGGGTGGACAAAATGACCTTTATCTCATTAGCGTTGCACGGGCTTCTGCATTGCCATTAACAAGCGATCTTTACGACGACCTTTCGCCAAGATTTGTTCAGGGCTCGTCGCGACGTGTTGTGTTTGCTTCCAATAGGCCACTTGATTCATTAGGGACGGGTGACAAAGGCAATTACAAATCGATTTCGGGTGCTTTCACCATTTTCGAGCATGACGGAACGCCGAAATCGGAGAATCTGGTGAAAATTGTTCAGGGCGATGGCAAGAACAAAATCGCGCCGATTTATGCAGACGAAAATGACATTATCTATCTATCCAATGCCAAGGGCGTAAGCAATCTTTTCAAATTCAACCGCGCCAGCAATTCGACTTCTCAGCTTACAAACTACATTCAAAACATTCGCAATGCAGATTTGACGACCAAATCTGGTGGTGGATTGGCTTACACTTATTTGAATGATGGCTATTACACGGCTGCATTTAAAAACGGTTTTGACATTAATGCAACCGTAAACACGCCGGCATTAAACAGCATTGCACCCGCAACAGGGGCAACAGCAGGAGCGCCCGGAGCAACGCCTAATGCAGTGAAAGCGGATACAGCTGCGGCGGCAAAACCTGCGGGCACGCCGAGAATTGTTTTGAAAGGAGGCGAGGTCGATACAGACAATTACGAGTTTGACGAAGATGTTTTGAAAACATTTGAATCAAAACAAAGGAGAGGCACTTTCCCGGCTGCATCCAGCGCGTTGACAAGAACGAAAGCCACGTGTGAAAACATTGCAATCAAAGGCCCTTACAATTATAAAGGGCTCTTTATCACTAATGACGCGAATTCTGATTGGCGCATTGATCCGATCCGTGGATTCGGTTATGCGCAGTCAATTTCGATGAATGATCTTTTGGAAAACCACGTGATCAAAGCGGGTCTTTTCATTTCTTCGAATTTCCGGAACAGCGATCTTTTTGCAGAATACAATAACAACACATATCGCATTGATTTTGGAATGCGGATTGACAGAAAAAGCCTTTACGTTGATTCGGAAGGAGCGCCACAAAAATATCGCTTCAATCAAGTCATGTTTACAGCTTCTTATCCGTTCTCGACCACAAGCCGCTTCTCATTGTCGCCGATGTACAGCTCTACGCGCTTGATTGATGTTTATTCATTGCCAAATCCCGATCTGGCATCGAGTTACGGTGGTTTGAGAAGTGAATATGTGTTTGATAACACGCGCGTGAACGGCATGAATATGATGGAAGGAACGCGTTTCAAGATCCGTTATGATTTACAACAAGGTCTTACGAATGGCAACGAAAGTTTCAACCGTGTAAGCCTCGATTTTCGACATTACCAAAAAATTCACCGCGACCTGATTCTGGCGGTTCGTGCTGCGGCAAGTCACTCTGGTGGAAAAGCGCCTAAGCAGAACATTTTGGGCGGTATGGAAAACTGGTTGGGTAACAAAAAAGAAACCCGCACCGGCGATAACCCGCTGGATTTCCAACGCGACAACCGGGACATTTTCTTCGCTGACTTTGCAACCAACCTTCGCGGCTTTAAATTGAACCGTTTGTCCGGGACAAGTTATATGCTTTTGAATGCTGAGCTAAGGATTCCATTGGTAAAATACTTGTATCGTGGCGCAATCACTTCCAGCTTCCTGCGCAACTTCCAGATCGTTGGTTTTGGCGACATAGGAACTGCCTGGACGGGTAAAGGGCCGTTTAGCGAAAACAACAGTTTGAATACGCAAATCATTGGAACAGAAGAAGATCCGTTCCGCGCAACAGTCACGAATTTCAAAAACCCTTACTTAATGGGTTATGGAGTTGGCGCGAGAACAACATTGTTCGGGTTTTATGCGAAGTTTGATTATGCATGGGGCGTCGATAATGGATATACAAACAAAGCCGTTCCATACGTGACATTGGGCTACGATTTTTAATTAGAAACTCAGTATATAATTCAAATTTTCGGTCTTAATGAATGGCAAGGGATAACATCTCTTGCCATTTTTAGTTTAGTTAAAGACAGTCAATATCATTTTCATGAACACACATCATTTACGGATCAAATTTACAGTGCTGGCTCTGGTTCTATTAGGAGGCGGATTTCAACAACTTCTCGCCCAAAGAGAAGTCCTTTACGAGCAATACATTCAAAGTCCGATGACGATCAACCCCGGCTTCACGGGTGTCAGAGAGACCTTCAATATGACGGCAATGTTCCGCCGCAAATGGTTTAATATCCAGAATTCGCCTTCCAGCCAGACATTCACCGCCGACGGAACCGTTGCCAACGGGAAGTTTGGAATAGGTTTTATGGCACTAAATGACCAGACCAGTTACTTCACAACAACCGGCTTTTCCGGATCTTTCGCATTTCATCTGGGCATTTCGGATCAATGGAAATTAGGACTTGGTGCTCAGGGCGGAATTAATGTGTTGCCCGTCGTCGATTTCAACTCTCCAAGAAATAATACAGTGCTCGGAAGCTTCGGTCTCGGGGCCTGGCTGCGTTCTGATCGTCTGTATTTTGGGCTGTCCAAGCCGGAACTTCTGGCGCAGAATTTCGGCAATCAGGCAATAAGCAGCGTTTATCGTCGTCCATTATATATCATGGCGGGCGGAAGCTACGATTTGAGTGATGATGTCATGCTCTTGCCGCACATTCTATTCGTGCAAGAGAAGAACCATGCGTTGCGTGTCGATTTCGGAACGAGGTTTTGGTTCGATGAAAAAGTAGGCATTGGGGCTTCTTATCGGGCAGGCGGAAGTGATCAGTCGTTTTCTCAAAAAGTGGATTATCTCCAGTTGTCTGCGGAAGTGCAGGCGGGAAAGAACATCAGGCTGGGATATTTTTACAGTTCAAGACAAGCGGAGCAGATTTACGCTTCATATTCAGGGCCAAAAGGCATTCATGAGCTGATGCTCAAATTTGTGCCAAGCCCTAATGGTTTTCAGAAATACTAATGCGGCAGATGCGTCAGAAAAACGTTTTGAGCCAAGTTAAAAGGAGAATTTATTCGTAATGTTTTAATAAGTCTCGTACCTTTGTGCGGTAAATGAAATACTCACTTTTGTGATGGATAAATACACATATATAGCAAATTCCGACGGCGCTTACATAGAGGAATTGTACAATTCCTATAAGCAGAATCCAGCTTCAGTAGATGAAGGCTGGCAAAAATTTTTCGAAGGTTTCGACTTCTCACAGAAGTATCCGGTTAACGGCAATGGACATGCAAATGGCGCTGTAAATGGTAAAGAAACAGCTGCAACAGCGAAGGTTGACCCGTCCCGAATCCGCAAGGAAATGGAAGTGGTCCATCTGATCCGCGGTTTCCGGTCGAGAGGCCACTTACTGGCTACAACCAACCCGATCCAGAAGCGTAAAGACCGTCAGCCTCAATTAGATATCGCTGATTTTAACCTTGGAGAAGAAGACCTGGATTCGGTTTTTGAAGCAGGTGTTGAGGTTTTTGGGAGACCCGCTTCATTGCGCGAGATCGTCGATTCGCTTAAAACGATTTATACAAGAAACATCGGTTTCGAATATTTATACATCCGCGACCGCGAGCAAAAAAGCTGGTTGCGTAAGAAAATCGAGAAGGAAGCATTGACGATGAGTTTCTCGATAGATGAGAAAAAGCATATTCTTTCGAAACTCAACGAGGCAGTTGTTTTTGAAAATTTCCTTCACACAAAATATTTAGGTCAAAAGCGTTTTTCTCTGGAAGGTGGCGAAACCACCATTCCTGCATTGGACGCAATGATTAACAAGGCCGCAGAAATGGGCGTTGTGGAAGTAATGATCGGGATGGCACACAGAGGTCGTCTTAACGTGCTTGCTAACGTGATGCAAAAGACTTACGGACAGATATTTAACGAGTTCGAAGGGAATTTGCCAGACCAGGTTTGGGGCGATGGTGACGTGAAATACCACATGGGTTTTGCAAGCCAGATCACTACAAAGAATGGCGAGAAAGTGCATTTGAAATTAGCACCTAACCCATCTCACCTTGAAGCTGTTAACCCAGTTGTTGAAGGTTACATCCGCGCTCGTGCCGATGGCATGTATGACAGCGATTACGACCGTGTTTTGCCGGTTTTGATCCATGGTGATGCAGCCGTTGCAGGTCAGGGAATTGTGTATGAAGTAACGCAAATGTCTGCACTAAATGGCTATTACACAGGCGGAACCATTCACTTTGTGATCAATAACCAGGTTGGTTTTACAACAGACTTTATCGACGCGAGGTCAAGTATTTATTGCACCGACATTGCCAAGATCGTTGATGCGCCTGTATTGCACGTGAATGGTGATGATCCTGAGGCAGTTGTATTCTGTATGCGACTGGCTGTTGAATATCGCCAGAAGTTCAATAAAGACATTTTCATTGATATGGTTTGTTACCGCCGTCATGGTCACAATGAGGCAGACGAACCGAAATTTACGCAGCCGGTTTTATACAAATCGATTGAAAATCACCAGAATCCAAGAGAAATTTATCAAAAAACACTTGCGGATAGGGGTGATGTGGACGCGCAGCTTGCGGCTAACATGGACAAAGAGTTCAAGCAGCTTTTGCAGGAGCGTCTGGATATGGTGAAGCAAAAAGCATTGCCTTATACATTGCCAAAACTTGAACAAGAGTGGCATACGCTTCGCAAATCTAAACCCGAGGATTTTGAAAAATCGCCTGAAACAGGTGTTCCTCTGGAAGTTTTGGAAAAAGTCGGAAAGGCTTTGGTGAGCACGCCTGAGAATTTCAGTCGTCTGAAACAGATTGATAAGTTGCTCAAAGATCGTGAGCAAATGATCTTTGATAAAAAAGAAGTTAACTGGGCAACAGCCGAATTGCTTGCTTACGGTTCGATCCTGACGGAAGGGAACATTGTAAGATTAAGCGGCCAGGATGTGCAGCGTGGAACATTCTCACACCGTCATGCGGTGCTTAGGGATGTGGAAACAAACGCACCTTATAACAGTTTACAGCACATTCAGGAAGGTCAGGGGCCGTTCATGATCTATAACTCGCTGCTTTCAGAATACGGCGTTTTGGGTTTTGAGTTTGGCTATTCCATGGCGAACCCTAATGCACTTGTAATTTGGGAAGCTCAGTTTGGTGACTTTGCAAACGGAACACAAGTAATCATTGACCAATTTGTAACATCGAGTGAAACCAAATGGGACCGCTGGACAGGGTTGGTAATGTTGCTGCCTCACGGCTACGAAGGACAAGGGCCGGAGCACTCTAATGCACGTCCGGAGCGTTATTTGCAGCTTTCTGCTAATTATAACCTGATCGTTGCAAACGTAACGACGCCTGCCAACTTCTTCCACTTGCTTCGCAGACAATTGAAGTTCCCGTTCCGCAAGCCGTTGGTGGTGATGTCTCCGAAATCAATGCTTAGACATCCATTGTGCGTTTCGCCGATCGAAAGTCTGGTGAATGGCTCGTTCCAGGAAACAATCGGAGACACTTACGCGGATCCTAAGAAAGTTAAAAAAGTATTGTTGTGCACAGGAAAGCTTTATTATGAGCTTTACGAAAGACAACAGGCAGATAAGCGTGATGACGTTGCGATCATTCGTCTTGAACAAATGCACCCGTTCCCGCAAAACCAGATTGATGCACTTTTGGCACAATATGCAGATGCAAAAATTTACTGGGTGCAAGAAGAGCCATTCAATATGGGCGGCTGGACATTCATGTTGAGAATGTACAAAGGCGTGAAACCATTGCAGGTAATTGCCCGCGAGTCAAGTGCTTCACCTTCAACCGGATTCTCGAAAATCCACGCGAAAGAGCAGGCGGAGATTATTAACAGAGCTTTTGAATGATATTCCTATAAATTAGACACTTAGTTCGATAACAAGATTGCACATAAAATGGCTGAAATTGAGATAAAAGTACCGCCCGTTGGCGAGTCCATTACAGAGGTTACAATAGGAAACTGGTTCAAAAATGATGGCGATTTTGTGAAAATGGATGAGGTCATTTGTGGGCTTGATTCAGATAAAGCGACGTTTGAATTAACAGCGGAAGCGGAGGGTGTTTTACATATCAAAGCGCAGGAAGGCGACACGCTGAACATCGGCGACCTGATTGCAACGATTGATTCAGCCGCAAACGGTGCATCGAAAGAGCCTGCTCCGAAACAGGAAGCTGCTTCTTCTGCCGTTCCTACGCCTACATCCGGCGCACCAGTTGTAGCCGCTCCGGACGCTTCGGCTGCTGAAGAGCCCGCTGCTGAAAAACTTGCTGACAAAGCAGGTGAGCCTGGCGCAGTTGCACCGGCGCAGGCAGCAAGCCCAGGAAAAGCATACGAAATGAAAGTTCCTGCAGTAGGAGAGTCTATTACGGAAGTTACCATTGCTTCATGGAGCAAAAAAGACGGTGACCACGTAGAAGTGGACGAAATCCTTTGCGAGCTTGAATCGGATAAGGCAACATTTGAGTTGCCCGCGGAAGCAGCAGGAACATTAAGAATTGTTGGGAAAGAAGGCGAAACTTTGTCGATCGGTGCGATCATTTGCACGATTGAGGCAGGCGCTGGCGGTGCGCAAGCATCTGCTCCTGCAACGCCACAAGCTCCGGCGCAAGCTGCGCAGGATTCGGCAGGTGACAAAGCATATAGTGAAAAACACGCTTCACCGGTTGCTGCTAAAATCTTGGCAGAAAGAGGCATTGATCCAAAAGATGTTAACGGATCAGGTTCAGGTGGAAAAATAATGAAAGACGATGCGTTGAAGGCGGGAAGCAAGCCAGCTGAGTCAGCACCTGCTTCACAGCCAGCTGCACCGAAACCTGCTGCGCAGGCTGCACCAGCACCGGCAGGAGCAAGAGGGCAGCGTCGTGAGAAAATGTCGTCATTGCGTAAAACGATTGCACGTCGTTTGGTTGCTGTTAAGAACGAAACAGCCATGCTTACCACTTTCAACGAAGTGGATATGAAGCCTGTTATGGACGTGCGTGCCAAGTTTAAGGACAAGTTTAAAGAAAAGCATGAAGTTGGTTTAGGCTTTATGTCATTCTTCGTTAAGGCGGTAACCGTTGCCTTGAAAGACTTCCCGGTTATCAATGCTTACATGGATGGCGATGAGCTGATCTACAACGATTATGCTGATATTTCAGTGGCAGTTTCGACACCTCGCGGTTTGGTTGTTCCTGTCATCCGTAATGCAGAAACATTGTCATTCGCGGCGGTAGAAAAGGAAATCGTCCGTTTGGCAGTGCGTGCACGTGACGGGAAACTGGGCTTGGACGAAATGTCTGGCGGAACATTCACGATCACCAATGGCGGAACATTCGGATCAATGCTTTCAACGCCGATTATCAATGCGCCTCAATCTGCTATCTTAGGAATGCACAACATTGTTGAGCGTGCAGTTGTGGTTGATGGTCAGATCGTTATTCGTCCGATTATGTATGTGGCTCTTTCTTATGACCACCGCACCATTGATGGAAAAGATTCGGTTAGCTTCCTCGTTCGCGTGAAGCAATTGCTTGAAGATCCAATGAGATTACTGCTTGATATGTAATTTCAGAAGCATTATAGATACAAGAGAGAGCCCGGGTAACCGGGCTCTTTTTTTTGTTAACTCAGCTTCGGATTTTCTTTGTGCCGGTCCTTATCCCGCTGCGTTTTCTTGGCCATATTTTTTTCAAAAGCCTCCGTCAGGTTAATGCCGGTTTGGTTAGCAAGACAGATCAGCACCCACATGACATCCGCCATTTCATCACCCAGATCTTTTCCCAAATCCGACTTTTTAAATGATTGATCGCCGTAAGTCCTGGCCATAATGCGCGCCAATTCACCCACTTCTTCTGTCAGGATCGCCATGTTGGTCAGCTCCGAAAAGTAACGAACGCCATATGTTTTGATCCAGTTATCAACTTGTGATTGTGCTTCTTCGATGGTCATGGGTTTAGTTTTGAATGATTGAATGAATGCGCCGTTCCGCTGCGCGCGTGTGCAAGTTTATATTGAATGTTATATCCTGTTTTTCGAGTCGATAATGATGGTTACGGGACCGTCATTCAGCAAGGCAACTTTCATGTCAGCGCCGAAAATTCCGCGTTGGATCGGTTTGCCTAATTCTGCTTCCAGGAATGTGATCATATTTTCATAAAGCGGAATGGCAATTTCTGGTCGGGCTGCTTCAATGAACGAAGGTCGGTTTCCCTTTTTTGTGCTTGCATGCAGCGTAAACTGGCTGATTAATAAAATATCTCCGTCAACCGTTTTAAGATCAAGATTCATCTTGTCGTCCGCATCGCCAAACACCCGCAAACCAACAATCTTTTTCCCGAGCCACTCAATATCCTCCTGATTATCCAAATGTGTAACGCCCAGTAAAACAAGAAATCCCTTATCAATCTGCCCCTCAACTTTCCCCTCAATTGTAACAGAAGCGCTGCTTACACGCTGTATAACTGCGATCATTTATTACTCATTAAATTTTGAATGCAACAAAGTTAGTGCTCTTGGATGAAGGATTGTACATTGCAGAACGAACGAGATCTTAATTTGTTCGGATTTTGCAGATCCACACACATTATCATATTTATGAATGATCCCCATTACGTGTTCAAACACGCTAGTAAGAAAAATACATTTTCATTTTTCAGTCATGGAAAACACGGCAAGATTAAGAAAATCGTTCAGTTTAGACATATTGAAGACGATGTTTACAATTTGGGCTTCGGCGATTACTCGGAAGATTTCAAAAAATTAGACGATAAGGTTGTTACGGACAATGGGGACATGGAGAAAGTTCTGGCAACGGTTATCGCCATTATGCAGCATTTCTTTCAGCGAAATCCTGACGTTCGAATTTTCCTGGCAGGCAGCACAACGTCCAGAACAAGGCTTTACCAGATCGTAATTAATGTTCAATACAACGACCTGATTAACCATTTCGAAATCTACGGATTCCGGCAAGATCAGTGGAAGCTGTTTCAGAAAAATATAAATTATGAATCCTTCCTCATTTCGAAATTGTTATAACTTTAAGCTATGAAATTGACTATGAAATCAAGATCAGTAGAAAAAATGCGTGTGAATGCGGACTACGATGCTGGTTTGGAAAGGTTACAGGATCAAGACTTGTTTCCTGAAAAAACAGCGCAGGCAAAGTCCATTTTAACGAAAGCCGAACTTCCTGTAAACAAGAAGAAGTTCACAAGTTCCTCTTCAAAATGATCTTGCGTAGGTCAGTATTTTAATCTCAATGAACCAAGAACGCATTTCGGTTTTTGATATTTTTAAGATTGGGATTGGGCCGTCTAGTTCTCATACGCTGGGGCCTTGGCGGGCGGCGCAGCAATTCTTGCGTTCTGTTCAGGCAAAATGTGGGCTTGGTAATGTTACTGAGGTCAACATTCATTTGTATGGTTCTTTGGCTAAAACAGGCAAAGGGCATGGCACCGATATCGCTGTCATTCTCGGTTTGAGCGGCTATGATCCGGTTACCGTACAAACGGAAAACATTGATCAAATCCTGGCTGAAATCGATTCCAATGCGAGCATCATGCTCCACGGCGAGATGCGCGTCGTATTTGCTCCCAAAGAAAATATCGTTTTTCATAAATCAGAAACCCTTCCTTTCCATCCCAATGGGCTCACTTTTGTGGCAAACTGCAACGCCAATGTTGTCATCGAAGAAACCTATTATTCAGTCGGCGGAGGTTTCGTGATTCAGGAAGGACAAAATGATAGCATGGTTACATCCGGACCTGTGCTTCCGTTTCCGATTGACGATGCTTCCGATCTGCTGAAATGGCATCAAATGTCACACAAAGCCATTTGGGAGATTGTTTTGCAAAACGAAAAAGCATGGAAAGATGAGCCAGCTGTCCGGAAAGATTTGATGAATATTTGGCACGTCATGCAGCAAAGCATTTTTCACGGCTGCCAAACCTCCGGCATTCTTCCGGGTGGGCTGAATGTGCAGCGCCGTGCAGCGGCATTAAATCAAAGACTTTTGAAAGGAGCCGCATGCGTGGGCTGCGATGACTGGATGGAAGCGATCCGAAACGGAGGCGCCGGATTCAGTTATACATTGGATTGGGTGAGCTGCTTCGCGTTGGCCGTAAATGAAGAAAATGCCTCGTATAGTCGCGTGGTCACGGCGCCTACAAATGGCTCAGCGGGCGTTATTCCGGCTGTTATACAATTCCATTTAACATTTTGCGGAGGCACAGAAGAAGACGTTTTCCGGTTCCTGCTGACGGCCGGAGAGATCGGAAGTATTTTCAAAAAAGGCGCCACACTTTCTGCTGCTATGGGTGGTTGCCAGGCTGAAATCGGTGTATCTTCTGCTATGGCTGCGGCTGGGCTCGCTCAGGTTTCGGGCGGGACGGTTGAGCAATGTTTGATGGCTGCGGAGATTGCTATGGAACACCATTTGGGCCTTACTTGTGATCCTGTGGCCGGTTTGGTGCAAATTCCATGCATCGAACGCAACACAATGGGCGCCATAAAAGCCATTACGGCTTGTCAGCTGGCGTTGCAAAGTAACCCGCAAAACGCGAAAGTTTCGTTGGATAATGTGGTGCGAACCATGTGGCAGACTGCTTTGGACATGAATACGCGTTACAAGGAAACTTCGGAAGGCGGATTAGCTGTCAACATTCCGATCAGTCTCAGCGAATGCTAGCTTTTACAAGTTCAAAAGCATGTGTGCGAGACCAAAATAAACGCCGTAACCAATTAAGTCATTGGCAGTTGTAATAAATGGCCCGGATGCAACGGCCGGATTTATGCCAATTCTTTCCAATAAAATGGGTGTAATGGTGCCCATAAACGAGGCAAGAAACACAACTGACATTAATGCAGTTGAAACCACCAATGCGAGCTGGATATCGTTGCCAATCAGAAGGTTGAATCCGAATACAATGCAGCTGATAATCAATCCATTGATAAAAGCAACGGCGAACATTCTGATCAATCGCTGACCCACCGTTGTATCCAAGCCTGTTTTATCAGCAAGACTTTGTAAAATAATCGAAGAAGTCTGAATGCCCACATTGCCGCCGGTGGAGCCGATAATAGGGATAAATGCGGCCATAGCAGGGATGATTTTCAAATCTCCTTCAAAAAAACTGATAAACTTCGCTGCCAAAATTCCACCCATCATGCCTACCAAAAGCCATGGAAGGCGTGCTTTGGTCTGCTGCCAGATCGTGTCATCTTCCTCAACATCACCCGTAATACCAGCCATTGCCAATGTGTCTGAGCTGGCCTGCTCCGTGATTACGTCAATCACGTCATCAATCGTGATCCGACCCAAAAGTTTCCCCTGCACATTTACAACAGGCAGTGCGTCAAGGTCATAACGCTGCATTAACTCAGCGACTTCTTCGGCTGGACGGTAAGTTTCGACAAAAATTACGTCTTTATCATACAAGCTTTCAATCAGCGTGTTCTTGTGCGCGAGCACGATTTTCTTCAATGAGAGCAAGCCAAGCAGTTTGCCAAAATCATCTACAACATAAACTGCGTAAACTTTCCCAACATCTTCTGCCTGCTTCCGAAGCTCTTCAATGCATTGATTTACAGTCCAGTTAACATTTGCTTTTACCAACTCTTTCTGCATCAGACCACCCGCAACATCTTCGTCATAATGCAGCAGATCGAGGATAAAACGCGCTTGTTCACGGTCTTCCAGCAACGCGATCACTTCCTCACGCACACGGATAGGCTGCTCGTTGAGCAAATCGACGGCATCATCGGAGTCAAAAAGATTGACGAAATGGGAAATTTCTTCCGAAGTGAATGCTTTCAGAAATTCGCGGCGTTCGTTGGGATCCATATCCGCCAGGATTTCGGCGCCACGCTCCACGTCAAGCTGAGTAATCAGGAATTTGGCACTTGCTGTTTCGAGCTCATACAAAAGACCCGTTATATCTGCCGGAAACAGACTTTCCATCGCCGCTCGAATGGACAGCGTGTCCTCTTTCTCAACGAGTTCCTGAATGTGTTCTACGTATTCCTTTGTTAATTCAAAAGTCATTGTGGACTAGCTTTTGGCAATTAGCAGAATGGCTTTTAGCGCGTTTATATATACTCTATTCGACGGATTTCAGATCTGCGGTTGCAGTTCCTGGGCAAGCTTTGTTAAAATCACAAACTCCGCCACACTCAACTGCTCCGCCCGTTTGGTCAGCAATGGATGTTCGGGAAATTCGCCAACCGGTTTTAATGCATTGCGAAGTGTTTTTCTCCTTTGATTAAAAGCGGTTTTGACAACCCTGAAAAACAATTTCTCATCACAATCCAATGCTGTGACCGCATTCCTGCGCAACCGGATCACGCCAGATTGCACCTTAGGCGGCGGATCAAAGGCACCGGGAGGAACCGAAACTAGATAATCGATGACGTAAAAAGCTTGTAATAAAACGCTCAAAATGCCATAATCCTTGTTTCCCGGAGGCGAAGCAATGCGCTGAGCGACTTCTTTTTGCAGCATACAAACGATTTCTGGAATCTGATCGCGGATCTGTAATGCGCGGAAAAATATCTGCGAAGAAATGTTGTAAGGGAAATTGCCAATGATCGCAAACGGCTTGGAAAAATGCACTGCCGGATTGAATTTCAGGAAGTCACCTTCAATGATCCGGGGCGTAAGCGATTCGTAATGCTTTTGTAAATAAGCCACCGATTCGGTGTCGATTTCAATTACGAATGTTTCGAATTCCTTCTTTTCAATTAGAAACTGAGTTAGCACGCCCATGCCCGGACCGATCTCGAGAACCGTGTCATAACCGTGGTGTCCGGACATGCCATCCACAATCTGCCGGGCAATGTTCAGGTCTTTCAGGAAGTGTTGGCCAAGGTGTTTTTTGGCTCTTACTTTGGAATCGTCGCGCTTTTTATAATTTGTTTTCACGAACCAAAATTACGGCTTAATTCGTAGATTTATCGAATAAAGAATAGGAGAGAAACTTAAAAGTGCGATTACCCGGATACTATGGAAATGATCTTGTCACATACGGATTGGCAGACGATACACGCTACACTTCAGCATTTAAATCTGATTGGAATTACCTTTTCACCTGACTTCGTGATCAGGAATATAAGTGCTCATGCGTTGATGAAAACGGGCTGGCAAGAATCTGATTTAATGGGACATAGCATTTTTGATAAACTGATTCCCAAAGAAGAAGAGCACGAAATCCGGCAAATGCTGGAAGAGGGCATTCAGGGAAAACGAAAATTGGAACAAAGAGAAATTCCTTTTTTAGCTCAAAAAGGCACATTAAGGACATTCTCGATCAATAGTGTGCTCATGCACCGCGAGCAAGACGAGGTGGAATGTGTGACTTTGGTGGGCGATGACATTACGCGCCGCCGCAGAATGGAGTCGTCCATTGCGAAATCCAACTCGCAATTGCAGGATCTGGTGGATAATACGAGTGATCTGATCCAGCTCGTGGCAATTGATGGGAAATTTATATTTGTCAACAAAGCCTGGCGCGAAGTGCTCGGTTACGGGCTGGACGAAATTGCGTCCATGCGGATGGAAGATATTCTGCATCCGCAGCATAAAGATCAGGCATTGGCGCAGCTTAAACTGATTGAACAAGGCAATGCTAACCCCAATTTCGAGACGGTTTTTCTGAGTCGTGAGGGCAAAAAGGTTTTTGTTGCGGGAAGTGTCAATTGCAGGTTTGACAATGGAAAACCAACCGCTTTTCGCTGCATTTTAAATGATTATACGGAGAAAATAAGGGCTGAGAAAGCACAAAACCTCTATTATAGCATTGCAAACTGGACGGTTAACACGCAGAATCTCGATGATTTTTACCAAAGCATTCACGAGGAACTGGGCAAGATCATTGACGTAAAAAATTTCTTTATCGCGCTGTACGATCCAAGCAAAAGCTACATTTATTTCCCTTATTATGTCGACCAATATTTTCAGGGAAATGTAAGATTTACCAAAAGGAAGCTCGGCAATGGCGTTACGGAATATGCGATTGCGTCCAATAAACCGCTTTTTCTTTCTGGTGATAAAATAGAGGAGCTGGCAAAAACAAACAGTTTGTATTTGTACGGTGTCACGCCGAAACTGCTCTTGTGCGTGCCTCTGCGCATTGGCGACCGGGTTACGGGCATAATCGGGGTGAAATCTTACGACGACCCGAATATGTTTGACACCCGCGATCTGGAATTGCTCGAATTCATATCCGGACAAGTTGCGATGGCGATTGCCAGGAAACAAAGTGAAGAAGAACTGAGCAAATATTTGGCGCGATTGAATGCCATTTTTGACAGCAGCTCGCATTTAATCTGGTCGGTTAACAAGTCGCTGCAATTGACTTCATTCAATAGGAATTATGCCGATCTGATTCAGAATCAGCTTGGTACGAGGCCGTCATTGCAGTCCAGCGCTGAGAAATTCGGGTGGCGCATGGTTGGTAACAACAACCGCAGGACGCTTGAAACGAAATACAGACAAGCGCTCAAAGGCGAACCGCAATATTTTGAATTTAAGATTGACCGGAAGGAGCAGGGTGAAATGTGGCTGGAATTTTATCTCAATCCCATTCACTATGCAGATGGCGTGATCGAGGAAGTTTCAGGCATTGCGCGCGACATTACAAGGCGCAAGGAAGCTGAGCTTTCGTTGAGGCACAGCGAAGAGCTTTTCAGGGGGATTTTTGAAAATCTCCAAGATATTTATTGCCGGATCAACAGGCTTGGTGAGATTACAATGATCAGCCAATCTGTGCTTAAAAGGCTTGGTTACTTGCCTGGCGAGGTGATAGGGCACAAAATCACTGAATTTTTTCCGGACAAAAAACGAATACATTCTGCTTTGATCCGGTTACGCCGGAGCAAAAGTCTGCGCAACTTTGAAATTTCGCTTTACCGGAAAGACGGCACGGAAAGGCAGTTTATGATCAACATGCTGATGTTTACCAATGACAAAGGCAAGCCGACAGAAATTGCTGTGCTCGCAAGGGACATTACGGAGTTGAAACGCAACGAGCAGGAATTGTTAAAGGCCAAAGAGCACGCTGAGCGCTCATTGAAGGTTAAGGAAGGATTTTTGGCCAATATGAGTCACGAAATCCGGACGCCAATGAACGGTGTGATCGGGATGATCGATTTGCTAGGAGAGACGCCGCTCGATGTAGAGCAAAAAGATTACGTGCTGACAATCAAGCGCTCATCCGAAACATTGCTTAACATTCTGAACGACATTCTCGATTTGTCCAAAATTGAAGCGGGCAAAATGGAGTTGCACGAAGCACCGATCGCGACGGAAGAACTGCTGTTGAAACTCGTGTCGTTATTCGGGCAAACTGCGAAAAGCAAGGGCAACACGCTTACTTATCACATTGCGCCTGAAATTCCTAAATTCATCATTGCGGATCAGACGTGTTTGCTGCAAATTTTGTCCAATCTTACTTCCAATGCACTGAAATTCACTGAGAATGGCGCAGTGAAAGTCAATCTCACATCGGTTAAGAAGGACGGACTTTTCAACAAAATAAAGGTGGAAGTGCAGGATTCGGGAATTGGAATCAGTGCGATGGATAAGCAAATTTTGTTCACATCTTTCACGCAACTGGACAATTCTTCACGCAAATCTTTCGGTGGAACAGGACTTGGCTTGGCGATTTCAAAGCAGCTTTGTGAGTTAATGAATGGTGAAATCGGGGTTGAATCCACGCTGGGTTCCGGCAGCACTTTCTGGTTTACATTTGAAACAAAAGAGACTTCCATAGCGCAGGTGAGCACCATTACGCAGATGGAAGAAACGCCGATCGAAAATGTGTTCAAGGATTATCATCCGACAATTCTGCTGGTGGACGATAATGCGGTTAACCGCAAAGTAGCCAATGAAATTCTCAAAAAATCGGGCTGCATTGTGGATCTTGCTGAGAGTGGTTTCAAGGCTATTGAAATGGTTGAAGCAAAACGAAAAGTGTCCGAACTGAGCTACGATATCATTTTTATGGACATTCAAATGCCCGACATGGATGGCGTCGAAACTTCGCAGGAACTGAAAAAGCGTTTTCCGGACACGATGCCGCCAATCGTCGCCATGACGGCTTACTCCATGAAAGAAGACCGCGACCGATTCATGAGCCAGGGCATGGACGACTACATTGCCAAACCGATCCGCGCGCAAACATTGATTCTTAAAGTGAAAGAATTGCTGGGCAATGTGGAAGGGCGCAAACTGGAATCTAAGCAAAGAGAAATTGCCCAGGTCGTTGCATTGCCCGTTTTGGACAAAGAAATTATTGATCAATTGAATGGGATCGGAGGGGCGGATCTGGTGTGGTCGGTGTTTGAAGACTTTGTTACCGAATCAAACGAGCTCGTTTCGGGCGCGCTTGAGGCTTATGCAAATGGTGACATTGCGACGGTGAAAAGCAATCTGCACACATTGAAAGGGAGTGGCGGCACAGTTGGCGTGGCGCAGGTTGCAGAAATCGCGCGGGATGCGGAATGGCGGTTGAAGTCAGATGACACCAGCACGCTGGCGGAAGCGCTTCCGCAATTGGAAAATGCGTACAAAAAGTTTTTGGCAAGCTATGAAGGGCTTCTGAAACAGTGGTTGAAGTGATTTTTCTTCATCGTCACATTACGGGCTTTGGTCTATGAAATAAGGCTGTTCTGTCGATTGTAAGGGTTTTGCGTTTATCGTGATTAAACTTTGGTCAAAAAGGTTGCTCTAAACTGCAATAAACCTTACAGAACTTATGAACAGATTCATATCCCTCGTTGCGCTCCTGATTTTGTTATCAATAACTGGAATTGCGCAAGCGCAAAATGCACAGATCACCGGCGTGGTGCTGGATAGCGCGAGCAAATCGCCCGTTGTGGGCGCATATGTGGCTGTCACAAGGAACACGCCCGATGCCAAACCTGAATATGTGACGACGGACGTGGACGGGAAGTTCGTTTTTGGCGGCTTAGTGAAGCAGGCCGTTTATCAGGTCAAAGTTTCTTATCTCAGTTATAAAGATGCTTCCCGAAACGTCACATTAACCGATGATGTGCAGGATGTCGGCACATTTCAGTTGACGGAAGCCGTTGCAAATCTCAAAGAAGTGAAAGTGGTCGGCCAGGTTACAGCCATGGAACAAAAGGGCGACACCACGCAATTCAATGCTGCTGCATTCAAGACTAATCCCGACGCAACCACGGAAGATCTGATCCAGAAAATGCCGGGCATAACGGTGACAAACGGAACGGTTACCGCGCATGGCGAAACCGTAAATCGCGTTCTTGTCGATGGGAAGCCATTTTTTGGAGAAGACGCTGCATTGACATTGAAATCCCTCCCAGCGGAAGTTGTCGATAAAATAGAAGTTTTCGATAAGTTGTCGGATCAGGCACAATTCACAGGCTTTGACGACGGCAATGCACAAAAAACGATCAACATTGTCACAAAAGCAGACCGTAAAATGGGTCAGTTCGGCAAGGTTTTCGCCGGTTATGGACTTGATAATCGTTATCAGGCCGGCGGTAATGTGAGCTTTTTCAAAGGTGATCAGCGCATCTCGGTTATCGGATTGAGCAATAATATCAATATGCAAAACTTTTCGAGCCAGGATCTGATCGGCGTGACGGGCGGCGGCGGCGGAGGCGGTCGTGGCGGCGCAGGCGGTGGCGGCGCTTCCAACAACTTCCTCGTTGGAAACCAAAGCGGCATTACTGGCACGAATTCGTTTGGGTTGAATTATGCCAATAAATTGGGGAAGAAAGTGGATGTTTCCGGAAGCTATTTCTTCAACCGCACGGGCAATACGAATGCGCAAACCAAGCAGGAAGAATATTTTTTATCCGGCGGACTTGGTAACCAGTTTTATGACGAAACAAGCCGCACGTCCAATACGAATGCGAACCACCGGCTTAATTTCCGGATTGAATACAACATCAATAAGAACAATTCTCTCATTATCACGCCGCGGCTGAGTTTTCAGGATAACAATGCGTCGAGTGTGAAGGCTGGTTTGACAACGCTTGGAAACGGAAGCAATGTCAATAGTGTGAACAATGATCAGAGCAGTGGAAATAAGGCTTATAACTTCAATAACGACGTTTTATTCCGCCATTCATTTGATAAAAAAGGTCGGACAATATCTGTGAACTTGAACACGCAACTGAATGATCGCAATGGAACGGGCAACTTATTTTCGAGAACCATGTTCTTTGACAGCCTCGGTCTGGCCGCGCGTGGCGATACACTTGATCAGCAGAGTTTTACCAATTCAAATGGCGTCACATTGGGTGGAAACTTCATTTATACAGAGCCGATCGGGAAAAATAGCCAGCTGCAATTCAATTACGGCCTTACAGTTAGCAACAGCGACTCCAAAAAGGAGACTTACAACATGAGTTTTGATGAAAACACTTACTCAGACCTTGATTCGCTGCTTTCCAATACATTTGACAACCGCTATGTGACAAATCGGGCCGGCATTGGTTATCGTTATCGTAAAAATAGCTGGTCAGCGAACTTTGGTCTTGATTTTCAAAATACAGGATTGTATAGCGAGCAACTGGCGCCTGTAAATGCAAAAGTAGACCAGTCATTTACGAATCTGCTGCCTAATTTCATGCTCAGTTACAGATCCAAAACAGGAACACAATTCCGCACATTCTTCCGCAGCTCGACCAATCAGCCATCGATTTCTCAGTTGCAAAATGTGATCGACAACAGCAATCCGCTGTCACTCACGGCCGGTAATCCTGATCTGAAACAAGAATATCGCAACATGTTCAACGTGCGCTATTCGCTGGCGGGTGCCAACAGACCTTACAGCTTGAATGCAATGGTTTTTTTAACGCAAACCAACAATGCCATCGTGAACTCGACTTTCATTGCGCAGGAACCGACCACTTTGGCTAACGGAGTTGTCCTGGAACGCGGAGCAAAACTGACTTCTCCCGTCAATGTGGATGGAAGCTGGAACGCAAGAACATTCCTGGCATACGGAAAACCCGTTGCACCATTAAAACTAAATGTTAACCTGACGACGGGATTCAATTATGTGCGTTCGCCTGGTTTGATCAACAATGTTCCCAATTTCTCGAACACGTATGCTGTATCGCAAGGGCTTGTTGTAAGCAGTAATGTGAGTGAAAAATTAGATTTTACGGTCTCGTATTCAGGTAATTACAACATTGTGCGGAACACGATCCAGCCTAACCTGAACAACAATTATTACACACAGGGGATTACAGGCCGTGTGAACTGGATTTTTGGAAAAGGTTTTGTTGTGCAAAGCGATGTTAGCAATCAATCTTACCGTGGACTTGGAGCAGGTTACAACCAGAATTTCACTTTATGGAATGCAAGTGTTGGCAAAAAGTTCTTGAAAAACAATGCAGGCGAGCTGAAACTAACCGTTTTTGACATCTTGAAACAAAACAATAGCATTACCCGCAATGTCACGGAAACCTATGTGCAGGACGTTACCAATCGTGTTTTGACACAATATGCGATGTTGACATTCACTTACACGCTGAGAAATTTCGGAAAAGCGCCCGTTCAAAATGAGAGACGCAGAGATTTTGACGGCGGTGGTTTTCAGGGTGGGGGCAGAGGCGGTTTTAACTAATATTTATTCCTGAATCCTTTTGCAAGCAAAAGCCCGGAACGAGTTACGTTCCGGGCTTTTTGATGAATTCAATCAACTTTTTATTTTCTTGATGAAAACGGAATAATCAGCTTTTCACCTCTCTCTGAAAAATCCCTCGACTTTCCATTCGCCTTCATAATGGCTTCTTTGGTAACACCATATTTGCTGGCCACAACCCTCAAAACATCGCCAGGACCAACCGTATGCACGGCCTGAACCTGGATTTTAAGTTTTGTAACATCCGACTTCAACTCCGGACTATCTGAATTCAGGCCTTTTAATGTTTCCGTTTTCAGGTTATAACGTGAAGCAATGCTCGAAAAGCTTTCTCCACTTTTAACTGAATGCGTAATTTGCTGTCCGCCAACCGAAGATGCTGAAACCGCAGGAGTTTTTTCTTTTTCCGGCTCCTTCGCTTTTTCTTTGACAGGTTCAGGACTTGCCGTCGCCGGTGTTTCTCCAAGCGCTTCCGGTTCGTCCGTGATCGGTTCGCCTACGCTTGGCTCGTCCAAAGTCGAGTCCACAACAACCGAAGTCAGCTCCTCGGAATTAGATGAACTGTCCGAAATGTATTCATAACCCACATACAACATTGCTAATACCAAAAGCACCAACACAAGCAGGGTAACGATAGGGAGGTTGGACTTTTCGGTCGGACGGATGTTTCTTTTTTTAGGGAATTCGTCTTCCATAGCCAATAATCAATGTTTTGTGGTGCGAATTTTTTTTTACGAAAATAGTAAAGACCTGCTAGTTAACAAGGTTATTTTTCAACTCCTCATTCATTGCAGCGACCTTTTCCTTTAAGCTTTCTTTGAATGTATCCAGCCGTTTTCCAACGTCGGGATCGCTGGCTCCAATGATCTGCGCTGCCAGAATTCCGGCATTTCTTGCGCCATCCAATGCCACAGTCGCAACCGGAACACCGGAAGGCATTTGCAAAATAGACAACACAGAATCCCAGCCATCAATTGAATTGCTAGACAGCACCGGAACGCCGATCACGGGCAATGATGTAAGCGAGGCAACCATTCCTGGCAAATGCGCAGCGCCGCCTGCTCCGGCGATAATCACCTGTAAACCACGGCCTCGCGCCGACGATGCATATTCCAGCATGCGCTCGGGAGTCCTGTGAGCAGAGACGATTTCCATTTCAAATTCAATTCCGAGTTCGGTAAGTGCATCAGCTGCTTGCTGCATTACTTTCCGGTCCGAAAGGCTTCCCATAATTATTCCAACCATTGCAAATTCGATTTGTAACTATAAATGTATGAAACGCTACAAAGCGGATTTCGTACTGATTACGCGTATGTTTTTCTTAACAAAATCTACCTTTCTCTTTAAAGACTCCAGATCCGCATCCATAATGGTAATATGGCCCATTTTTCTGAATGATTTTGTGATTGCCTTCCAATAAAGGAAAGGGAAAACCTGGTCTGTGGCTAAAAGTTTCTCCATTCCTTCATACACCGCCGGTCCTTCATAACCTTCTTCCCCGAGTAAATTAACCATTGCGGAAGGGCCATAAGCCTGCGTGTCGCCAAGCGGCAAGTCTAAAATCGCCCGCCAATGTTGCTCATATTGGGAAGTCGCATTCGCGCGGATCGTGTGGTGCCCGCTGTTATGCGGACGTGGCGCCACTTCGTTGATCAGGATTTCGCCGTCTGCTGTCATAAAGAGCTCAACTGCCAAAAGCCCCACAATCTGGAACGCTTCGGCTGTTTTCTTACCTATTTCCTGTGCTTTCTGATCAATGGCGGCACTGATTTCTGCTGGGGCAAACAAATATTCGACCAGGTTCAACTCGGGATGAAACACCATTTCCACGGTTGGAAATGTCGTGATCTCACCTTTCGCATTTCTGGCAACGATAACGGCAAGTTCTTTTTCAAAAGGCACTGCTTTTTCAAGCAATCCGGGTTGATCAAATGCTTTTTCGAGATCTGATTCGGAAGAAAGGCGCTGCACGCCGCGGCCGTCATAACCGTCTTTTCCGAGTTTATGGAAAGCTGGCAGGAACGAAAGATGATTCAAAACGTCCGCCTTATTTTCTGTCAGGACAAAATCGGCTGTGGGCAAATTGTTATCCTTATAAAACTGCTTTTGAATGCGCTTATCCTGGATCTTGCGAATGACGGATGGCTGGGGGTAAACTTTTTTGCCTTCCTTTTCGAGCGCTTCAAGCGCTTCGACATTTACTTTTTCGATTTCTATTGTAATGACATCGAGGTCTTTGCCGAAATTGTAAACCGTGTCATAGTCTTGCAAAGAGCCCTGCTGAAAGTGCGGAGCGATATTTCTGCATGGAGCCTCTGCGTCCGGATCAAGAACATGAATGTCCAGATTCCAGTCAACAGCGGCTTGTAAAAGCATTAGTCCCAATTGGCCGCCGCCAAGAATTCCAATTCGCGATGAGAGCATTTAAAATGAAAGTAGTGGTCACACAAAATTGGTGTAAAAACCGCTAACATAAAACTGAACAGAAATCTTTTGACACTATTGTGCAAAAATTGCTGACGTGATTACGGGAGAATCCAACAATTATTTCAAAAACCGAATCAGAGCAATCTCAACGATAAGGAAAAACAATGCGCCGTAGAGGAAGTATTTCCAGAGGTTGGTTCCCATGTTTTGTTGCTGGAAGGCGGTTGAGAATGCGTCGTCGTCGATTTTGTCGAAGATTTGGACGTTCTTTTGGCCTGCGAATGCGGCCCTTAATTCTTGGGGTGAATAATATTGAAGTTTAGATTCAGCGTTGTTGTGGTTAAGGGCGATAATCTGTTCCACGTTGTTGTCGCGGATTAACTCAAAATAGCCAGCGTCCAGGCCTTCGCCGAGCTGGTCGCCTTGCGGAATTTCAAGCAAAAGCTGGTTGCCGGCAATGCGTTGCACCGGAATCACTTCTGTTTTGTTGCGCCTCAATTTATAAACAGAATTCGGCTGCGCCTTCTCCACATTCAAACTGATCGGATTTTCATCGAACTTGAATGAAGTGCGCTGCGCACGAACACTCGAAGCTGCGATTTTGTACATGATCGGCACGAAGATCGCGTGCTGTGCAACATTGCCATACTCCGGATTTAGAGGCGCTGCAAAAAGATAAACTTTGCCGGTTCCCGACGAAACCTGATTCAGATAAGTCTGCCCGTTACGCAAAGCAAGCAGCAATTGGCCCGCATTTGCCCAGTTCCAAACCGCCGATGCCGACGGCAAATTTAAATTGATTTCTTGTCGGACCGATTCCTCAAAAACATCGCTGAAAAATGGATTGTTACGATCTGGCGCAGCCAATGCAATAGGGGCAGGGGCATTCGTTTGAGAAGCTGTGATTCCATTGACGCCCATGCGAGAGAGAAATGCATTATAACTCGGTGCATTCGGCGTTGCGGGCGGAATGATGGTTACGCTGCCTCCGCTTCTAACCAGCTCTTGTAAATCTTGCGGCAGCGATCCGGAAAGAGACGTAACGCCTTCCAAAACGACGAGATCCGTATTTTTGATCAGACCCGGATCCACATTTTGCGCACTGTAACTTTGTAAAGAAAACAGGCTGTCGTTGGCGTAAACATTCTCAATGTAATTTCCAGCCGATTTTTGTCCATATATATGCAGCACGCGAATGAGCGGCGAAGCATTCAGCACAAAATAATAGTCGTTGTCAAATGTCACGGGAAAATCATCGAATGTGATTTGCCCCTTTTTATAACCTTTTCCTTTCAGATTGAAATTGAATTTGGCCGTCGCGCTGCCATTAGCCGGAACATTGACCGAAGCTGTGGATGCCTGCGTGTTGTCCAAAGTCAGTTTTAAAACCACATTACGCGCCACTTCGCTGCCTGAGTTGCTGACTTTTACAAATAGAATGTTGTTTTGCAACTCTCTGATAAATGGTGTGTTAAGCCAGGTTGAATCTACGAAAACGTTTTTCTCAGCAGCGGCCTGGACCGGCACAAGAAACAGTTGGTTCGTCGTGTCCGTTTTGATTTTTGCGAGATCGCCGCCAGTGCTTTTTTGAAAATCTGAAAACCAGAACAGCTGATTTTTTCCCGGATGCTGGTGACGCGCCATCAGGTTTTCCTGGCGTTTGTAAATCTGCTCGAATGTCCTCGGCGTGTTGGACAAACCGATGGTCGTAAGCCGGTCGCGGAGCTTTTCGGAAGCATATAATCCCTGCTCCTGAGCGGAAAAATCGTTGGTAACCAGTTGCAGGGAAGTCGCGTTTTTGAAAAGTCCCAGGAGCTCGCTTAGCCGTCCCGTTGCAATGTCGAGATAGCGTTTATTGTTGTGTTCGCTCTCCATACTGAGCGAGTTGTCGAGATACAAACTCGTAATGCCTTTACGGTCGACAGCAAGCTCATTTTTTGCTGGTAAAAATGGCTGAGCAAATGCCAGCGCGAGGCAAATAATGGCCAAAACACGTGCGGCGAGCACAAGCCAATGCTTAACCTGCCTTACTGACCGCGTTTTTGTTTCGACTGCCTTTAAGAATGCTACGTTGGTAAAATAGACCTTTTTGGTGCGCCGGAAATTGAATATATGAATCGCAATTGGAACCGATATTGCCAGAAGACCCCACAAAAATGATGGAAAAAGAAAACCCATTTAGTTAAGAATATTTTCGTGTTTCTTGATCAACGCAGTTAAGAAAGACAAATTACACTAAAATCTCATAACAGTTTTTTATTTACCGAGCTTTCTGATATGTCAACAGCTTTTTTCTAACTTTGCACTTCATTTTTTGCGACGGCGTATTTGCTAATCGGGTCAGCAAAAAAGTAGCAGCATTGTTAATTAAAATAGAATTATGGCCAAAGTTTCGGTGAACAAACACCAGCCCGTGTATCAAATGCCTACGAACCCGGCCGCGGTTCGTACAAAAAGATACGCTTTACCAACCAAGAAATACATTGCCCTTGCCATGCGTTACTTTTTCAAAACGCAGTTGAAATGGGGACTTATCCCGCTGGCGCTTATCCTGATTAATGCGGTTTTGAACCTTACCGGCGTTTATCCGAATTTGTGGATTTATATCACTGTCTTCGTGGCGTCTTTGCTTTACGTGCTTTTCTGGGTGGTCCAGTTTACAGGCATTACGCAACTTGCGCAGTATAAGCCAATGTTCGAGAAGTTCTCTTATGAGATCGATAATCGTCAGATCCTCATGAAGCTGAACCAGAAAGAAGGAAGCGTAATGAAGTGGGAGCAGATCCTTGATGCTTATAAGGATAAAGACGCATATGTGCTGATTATCTCAAAAGGTCAGTTTTTGCATTTGCCTTTCACTATCTTCACTTCGGAGCACGACATTAAAGTTTTTGAGCGCATTATGAAGCAAAAGGATTTGTTGAAAGCCTGAAAAATCTGATTCATAAAAAAATCCCGGTCTAAAACAGATCGGGATTTTTTTATGCTATTTCAATGTCGCCTGCTGGTGATCTTTGCCGAACTTCTTCTCGCCGGCTAAAATGGCGACCGGCATGTGATTCGGCGCTGGCGGGATCGGGCAATTATATCCGTCGCTATATGCGCAATAAGGGTTATACGCCTTATTAAAATCCAGAATCAATGTGTTATCTTTAATATCGGTCGTTTTCAAATCAATGTAACGACCTCCGCCGTATGATTCGTCGCCGTTGGTTTTATCTTTGAATGGGATAAAAAGATAGTCTTTATACTTGGCAAGCGATTGCAAACTAAGGCTTCTGTAAACGGTCAATGTTTGTTTTCTCCCGTGCAACCTGAATTTCAGGCGACCATATTTAACGTAAGTTTTATTCACTCCGCTGTAAGTCGGCATTTCAAAAGATTGTCCACGGCTTTTTTCAAACTTTGCCACCACGCGAAACGAAGAATCGGGCTCGTAAAACTGTAAATAGGGAAGATCAGCGGCTTTCAACGGTGAGTTGGAGGCGTGCAAAAATTCTTCTCTGTATTTCTTACGATACTTATCAGTCTCCTCCTTGAAGTCTTGTGCAACCGCAAAAGAGCCCAAAACCAACAACAACCCCAGTGTGCTTATAACGCTTCTCATGCTAGGTAAAAGTAAATCCGGCAAATAATACCGGATTTTATAAAAAAAATCTCAGAATCACAATTAACATTAAAATACTGTGCCTAGTTGGCGCTGATCTTGCGGATTTTGGATTCGTCAATGTTGTATGCTTTTGCAACTGCGTTGTAATCGCTGTAATCTAATGAACCGGATGTGCGGTTAGCGAAATCAGATGGAATGATCACAACACGGAAATTTTGATCTCTGGAGTAACGTGCCGGAACGGTGGCCAGATTAACAGTTCCATCCAGAAATACGGAGAAATCGCGTACGGTTCTGTCAAAATTGTAAGTCAGGATGCCATTGTTTATGAATGCGGTCTGAGGCAGCAAACGGTAACTTTTAACAGTTTGTCCATTCACGTCTACATCTTCCCAATCGATATAAACTAAAACCGCATCCGATTCCAGCACATCAATGCCGAGATCAGCGTCAGCAAAAGTGAGCCCGAACTGGTAGTTTTCGCCTGCAACGAAATCAACATCGACAAGGTCAAATGTAGTGCCGACGATCGCGTCTCCAGCAGGTCCCTGCGGCCCTTCCGGTCCATCGCAGCTTTGGAATAAAACAGTAACGGCAAGCAGGAGAGGCAAGATTATCTTTTTCATGATTTAATAGATTAAGTTGAATTATGGATTGTAATTTGGGTTTTAGATGCTTTCGCAATGATAAAGTTTAATGGCGGATCGCCTGTTAACAATCCTTAACTAAAAGACACATGCCTGGCATTTGAACGTGTACAGTCAGAAACAGGGTTAAGCGCCCGTTTATTGCACTTCGTATTAATTTAATAACTTGCGTAAATCCGTGATGGTTGTTACTTTTCGATGAAAGGATCCGGATTCAGGGATTAATTTTTAAACACTAAAAAACAATTTATATGATTAACCGTAAAGCAACCGCCGTTTGGAAGGGAACTGGAAAAGAAGGGACCGGGACAGTTAGCACACAAAGCACTGTGTTGGAAAATACACAATATTCCTTCAACACCCGTTTTGCTGAGGGAAAAGGAACGAATCCAGAAGAGCTTATCGCAGCGGCTCACGCGAGCTGTTTTGCAATGAAACTTAGCTTTGAGCTGAATGCAGCCGGTTTTACAGCTGACGAGTTGAACGCAACAGCAACGGTTACATTGGATCCTGCAAAAGGACAAGTGACAAAAAGCGCGATCGATCTGAAAGCGACAGTGCCTGGTGTTTCTGCTGATCAATTTGCAGAAATCGCTGACAAGGCGAAGAAAGAATGCCCGATTTCACAATTGCTGAACGCGGAAATTACATTGAACGCTGAGCTGGTTTCATAAGCCATCACTTCGATATTGCGCCGGGCGGGTTGAAAATACTCGTCCGGTAACTAAATTCTCAGCATCATTCAATAAAAAGATCGCTGGCGATCCGATCCGCAAAAAGCTTCCCTGATTCCGTCAAATACCAACATTCGTTGTCATCCCGGATCCAGTTTTTCTCCTTCAAATGTTGCAATTCGTTTGCGTTCAGTTTTAAGAATGCGCCATCCGATAATGTTTCCAGTTTTGTTTTGCTGACTCCCCATTTGGTGCGCAGCCCGGTTAGCAGATATTCGTTCGTCTGATCGGCAATGGTCAGCAGCTCGTAAGTGGCAGGAATTGTTTGCTTTTGAATGGCTTCCAGATAGCGCGCATTGTTTGAAATGTTGTATTCCCTGCTCGTTCCATTGTAAGAATGTGCGCTTGGTCCCACACCCAAATAGGGCCTTTGCTTCCAGTAGGAGCTGTTATGCATGCTATAAAAGCCGTTTCGGGCGAAATTCGAGTATCTCATATTGCTCATAACCATGCGCTGCCAGCGACTTGATCAGAATTTCAAACTGCTGCGCTGCATATTCCTCGTCAATGGGCTTGATCTTTTTCTTTTTAAGCCAGCTTCCGAAAGCAGTTTGCGGTTCAATGGTGAGGCAATAAGCGGATATGTGCGTAATGTCGAGTGCAAAGGCTTTTTGCATATCAGCCACCAGAATGCTGTGGTCCGGTGACGGAATGGCATAAATCAGATCAATCGAAATGTTAGTAATGCCAATTTCCTGGGCAATGCGGACGCTTTGTTCGGCTTCGAAAGCTGAATGAATGCGATTCAGAAATTGCAAATGCGGTTCGTGAAATGACTGGATGCCAATGCTTAATCTATTGATGCCGACATTGTAAAATTGCTGCAGTTTGTCACGATTCAGATCGTCCGGATTCGCTTCGAGTGTAACTTCTGCCTTGGGTAACACTTGAAAATGGGTGTGAATTGTGTTCAGCAGCAGGTCGAGCTCGGCTGCTTCAAGCATGGAAGGCGTGCCGCCGCCAAAGTAAATCGTTTCAATGGGCGCAGTGGGCAGGTAATTTTTTCGAAGGATAATTTCCTGGGCTATCGCATTAACGATAGCCCTTTTGTTGGAAATATTGGTGCTGAAATGAAAGTCGCAATAATGGCAAGCTTGTCTGCAAAAGGGAATATGAAGGTATAAATGCATTATTTAGAATTTTTCTGCCACTCCCAGCCAATTTTCACACCCGCCCACAAGTTGTCCTTTGGCGCGCTGTTGTAATAACGGTTGCCAAATGCATTCAGGTCATATCCCAGACTGTAAATTCCGGCATTAACCTTTTCTGCGGAAGCGGACAATTCGCTGTACAAATGATTTCCCCAGCTCTTTTTCCAGCTCACGCGCGCAATCCACTGGTTATAAGGTGTGTTTTTAACCGTGTTGGCATCATTCAAATAAAACGAACTGCCGTGCTGATAAGTTACAAATGCCGAGAAACCATATTTAAAAAGTGCATCCAATCCCGAAGTTTGCGAGAATTTCGGAATGCCGGGAATGCGCTTGCCGCTCAGATCAACCTCTGCCTGTTGTAAGTTTTCAAATGTATATTTCGTCGCAGTTCCTGTGTTCCACAATTTCAGCATAACCGGCAGCCTTGGATCGGAAAGGATTTCATAAGCAACCGTCCATTCCAGACCGTTTTGCTTTGTTTTTCCAGCATTTATAAAAAACTCGGCGCCTGCTTCATTGGTCCTGCGCACAATGGTTTCCCGCAATCCGAAATGATAAACGCTGATTTCGCCGGTCAAAACCTTTCCTGTTTTTCTGATGCCTACTTCTGTGTTCATTCCTTTTTCAGCTTCGAGGTCGCTGCGGAAACCGCCTGCTGACGGCCGCACTTCCTGCAATGTCGGAGGCGAATAACCACCGCTGTAAGATGCCACAACTGCCCAGTTTTTGGCTATAACCTTATTAGCAGCAAATCTTGGGATAAAAATGCCGTCGAATTTCCGCTCTTCCTTGCTGTAAGGCAATGCGAAAAAGCGTTCGTATTTATATTTTAACGTGTTATAGCTCGCGCCTGCACTCAATGTAAGGTCTGTAAAAACAACTGCCTCCAACTGACTGAAAACTGTAAGCGCCGTTGTGCGGATGTCTTCAACCGTTTGCTGTTTGTCCGGCCTTCCGCCAATGTTGTCATAATTGCGCTGGGCGGATTTTCCATATTGCCATTCAAAGCCTGTCGTCCAGTTTGTGCGCACTTCGCCGATCTGCGAACGGTTTTGCCAGATGTTTCTTCCGCCAATGCCATTTTCATCGCGCTTTTCATAATTGGAAATAAATGGATTTGCGAAATCCGTGAATGTCAGATACAATGCGTTGGATTGTGTCCAGTTATCAGAAAGCTGCAATGTATAGTTTCCACCGATCAATGCCAGCTTCGTGTAAATAGCCGCCTGCTGCGCCTCGCTTCCGGGGACAGTCGGTGTAGATTGTCTGGCCAGCTTCGGATTGTTTTGATATTGCGCCAAGTTAATGCCGCCCGGTGTTTCATAATAAAGATCAGAATACATTCCCAGGATAGACAAATTGCCTTTTTCGCCTAATTTCGATGAAGATGTGAAACGGATTGCGTCTCTGGCCATCTGGCTGTGGTTACGGTAACCATCTTGCTCACTATGACCATATTGAATAGAAATATCTCCGACCTGGATCGTGGAATTTCTGCTTTGAAAACCATATTTACCAAAACTCACACTTTGCTCAACACGATTGGCAAAACTGTTGTCCGTACGACTTTGTAACAACACAACGCCACCCGTTCCCGCTCCGTAAATGCTGCTTCCAGGACCTTTGATGATCTCCATATTTTGCACAGCGCCATAATCCAGCGAGTTCAAGGGCGTGTTGCCGCTTGCATCTGTAAATGGGATTCCGTTCCAGTAAAACTTGACATTGCGCACACCAAATGGAGAGCGTATTAGGCTTCCGCGCACCGAAAAGCGGTAACTTCCTGGCGAACGTTCTTCCATTTTAACGCCGGGCACTGTGTTGATCGCATTCGCCCAGGTTGTGGTGGAAAATCGCTCTAATGTTCTCGAATTGAGTAAAGCAACCGTGGCCGTCGTCGTGAGCGGATCCGTTTTGGATTCAAACGCGCTCACAGTAACTTCTTCCAGATTCCGGGCGGTTAGCGAATCGCTTTGTGCAATGGCTTTTCCTGGATTATTGAAAATGGCAACGCTTAATAAAAGGCTAGGAATGTAGTATTTCGACATAAATGGGTGGGATGCTATTAATAAAATACAAATCTGAACATCAAAAGGATTTGAGTCAAGGGATTTACCACCCATAACTTATTAGTTCCTTATGAAGTTCAGGAACCGTTGAACAAAAAAGCAATGCCGACGACATGTTTGATAAGACGTTGCCCATAATTTTCTACAAAGTCATGCATATACGGCGTATAGTGGTCTGGCAAGTTTTTTGTAAAGATTTGATCAAGGGATTCAATCACGTATTACACTAAAAATTAAAACACCCCCAATTATGAAGAAGATCACTTTGATGGTTGCTACAATGTTGACCATGGGAATGCTGACCCTAACCAGCTGTTCTGAAAAAACCAAGGACTCTGCAAACGAGACGGTTGAAGAGGCAAAAGACGACATGGATGATAATGTTGCGGAAGCAAAAGCAGACATTAAAGAAGCAGGTGACGATTTTGAATCAAAAGTGAAAGAGGATAAAGAATCTTTGAAAACTGAAATCGATGAAGCAGTTGCCAAGCTTGATACAAAAATAGAAGAAGCTGACGCCAAAATGGAGAAAGCGACTGACAAAGAGAAAGCGAAATGGAGAGAACGCAAACAGGAATTGAACGAGGAAAAAGATGAGCTGAAAGCTTCCTGGAAAAATGTTCAAAATGAAACTGCTGATAAGTGGGACAGTTTCAAAGCTGAGACAAAAGAGAAAATCGCGAAAGCGAAAGCCGATATCAGGGATTAATTGTTTTATTAGGGTTACGAATTACAAAAATGCTCCTTCCTTGGGAGCATTTTTGTTTTAATCACTTTCTGGGCAGATGTATTTCCGTCATCATGCACCGCGCCGACCCGCCGCCATTGCCTTCGATTACACCCAGGTCCGTATGCAGAATGCGCGCATAATCGGACAAAATCTTATGCTGCTGATCCGTCAGTGAGTCATATGCCTGCGTGGACATAATCAGGAACTTCTCCATTTTGGTGTTTCTAACCATCAGCATATTTCCAGCAAAATGGCGCACCTGGTCCAGTGAAATTTCAATAATGTATTTATTGGTTTCTTCCAATGCTGCCCGCACCATTTGACGCTCATCAGGATTTTTGATGGCTTCCAGACAAATTACTGCGAAAATATCCCCAATGCACATAATAACATTGGTGTGATAAACAGGTTTGTCGTTTTCATCAGAAGCATTAAAAGCCACAACTTCATAACCCAGCGCATCTGCAAATGCATCCAAAACTTCCGGATGCGTCCGTGGTGAAAGGCACGCATAAGCGATTTTATATCTTCTGTCGAGGACCATGCTGCCGGTTCCTTCCAAAAATTTATCCTCTTTTTCAAAATAGGTGAGGTCAATGATCTCTTCGATCTTGAAATTTTCGCTCAGGCGTTCGATAATGTCGGGGCGTCGCTCGGTGCGGCGGTTTTCTGCCATCATAGGATAAAGGACCACTTTTCCACTTTGGTGAAATGAGACCCAATTATTCGGAAAAACGGCATCAGGTCGCTGAACTTCTTCATTATCATCGAAAATGTGCAAATCAATTCCCGCTTTCGTCAACTGATCGATCATCAGGTCAAACTCTTCCCTGGCAACTTGTCCGGCGGTTTCTCTCGTGTTTTGTGCAAAGGATTCCTGCTGAAATTCGTTGCTTTCAGCGGTTTCATTATTAAAGCCAAATTTCACCGGTCTGATCATCATGATCCGCGAGGTGGATTGTGGCTGCGTTTGGACGGATGAAGTGATGACGCGCATAGGAGTTGAATTTAATGTCTACTGCAATTTACAATTGAAACACGGCGAATACAATATTAAAATTCGCGTAAAATGGGCATGCTCATGCAATGTGAGCCGCCGCGTGCACGGGAGAGTTCAGCCGAAGGAAGCGTTATGAATGTGTCCGTCAATGTGTCCGGTGAAAGCTCGTTGTCTTCGAATTTTTGCAAGAGGTTTTGCGCACTGATTACCTGATAACCTTGCTTTCTAAATGCGTCCAGCGTCCGGTCATTTCTGTCATAACCCACGACAACGGCATCTTTTAAAGCAAGCAAATTGCAAGAATCCGTCCATTGCTCGCGCTCGCCGTATGGAAATTCATTATCGCCGGAATAAATAAACTTCACCGGTTCTGTCACGCCGAGATCATCGACACTGATCGATGTGAGCAGATCTTCAAGGTTTTCAATTTCAAGAGGCTCCGCCTTTTCTTTATCAAACTGCAAAATCCGGAATTCCTTGTTAGTGTCCTGCGGAGCAAAAAAATGCAGCAGATCTTTCTTTTTAGCTTCGTCACCCAGCCTTGCCAGCGAACCCAGCAGCACCCAGACATTCTTCTTAACCTGCGTAAAAATCGTGTCAATGTGCATATAGTCCCTTTTTTTCGGGATTTTGACAATGGTGATTTTAGACACAACATTTTTTTCAAAAAGCAATTTCATCACTTGCTGCGCCGCGTAAAGCGAAGTGCGCTCACTGCATCCAATCACCAAATGGTTCGGTGCCACCATCATTACATCACCGCCTTCGAGCGTGCGAACGGTGATGATCACTTGCTTTTTCATCATCGGGCAATAAAAAATGCCGCTCATTTTCAGGGATTTCAATAATCCGCTCTTTAACATTCGAAAACATCGGATGGTAAAAGAAAACGAATTGCGCGAGGGATGGATTCGCGCGTACGAGCATTTTTTGCAGGTTTATTCAGCAGAATATGGTCATTGATCACAATGCCAATGTCTCGCATGAAAATCAGATTGGGCAATGGTGCGAAAAGCATGCGCTTGTCCGAATACGGAGCCGGAAATGAATATTTTGGCCAGTTCGTGCGGATCATATTCATTCAATTCCTGCTGAACCTGATAAGAACAGCGCTCAATGCCACAGATCGCAGCCGTCAGTTTGACGCGCACGTCGCTGTCTTCCAGGATTTCGCCAAGGAGCTTTTGCACGTCGACAACACATTCAGACGCGAAGTAATCTTTGGAGCCCGGAATGAAAAATGAGCGCGTCGGATCACCGTCGATATCAGCCAGTTTTCCTTTGATTTTCTGCAGGATCGAGGAAATACAAAAGCAGCTTTACATAATAGTCATATTCGCCGCGGCGCATCGTGTCCAAATGCACAATGTCTTCAAAAAGCCAGTCCTGCGCCTTGCTGGGCACAACTTTCCCAAGCCCGCGATCCGGACTGTGTATGAGCAGCCTTTTTAATTTCCCGGTTTCAGACGAAACACTGATGGCAGTGCCCGCTTTTATTTCTGTTGTCATAATGGAATGTTTGAAGTGCATCCTGCGCAAAGTAAATGTTTCTTTTTCAATTAAAAAGATGCGCTTTGGCAACTCATTAACTGGCAGGTTGTTTGCATCAGAAATATATGATTTCGGGGAACAACACGGCGTTTAAAAAGGTTGTAGATTATATGTAGTTGATAACTACGGGTGTT
Source organism: Dyadobacter sp. AC419 (assembly GCF_979253085.1). Taxonomy (NCBI): domain Bacteria; kingdom Pseudomonadati; phylum Bacteroidota; class Cytophagia; order Cytophagales; family Spirosomataceae; genus Dyadobacter; species Dyadobacter sp. AC419. Next base: position 98,595 of record NZ_CEEDCD010000025.1, read on the forward strand.
TGCCGCAATTTTCTTTTACGCTCAAAGCGTGTTACTTTTGCGGTAAATTTACCACGAACTGTATTTTAAGTATAAATAAGTTATGCTCTCTATTAATGACTTGCGTGCCTCAATTGAAGGTAAGGAAATATTAAAAGGCATCAACCTGGAAGTGAAACCAGGTGAAGTGCATGCGATTATGGGCCCTAATGGTTCCGGTAAAAGCACTTTGGCGTCCGTTTTGGCTGGAAGAGAGGAATATGAAGTTACAGGCGGCTCGGTGAATTTCGACGGAAAAGATATTTTGGATATGGCTCCCGAAGAAAGAGCAGCGGAAGGCATCTTCTTGGCTTTCCAGTATCCGGTTGAAATTCCAGGTGTTACAACCATCAATTTCTTAAAAACAGCTGTTAACGAAATTCGTAAATATAGAGGTGAAAACCCGCTTGATGCTGCACAGTTCCTGAAAATGGTTCGCGAAAAGGCTAAGTTGGTTAGTATGAATGATTCGCTTCTGAAACGTGCATTGAACGAAGGGTTTTCGGGAGGTGAAAAGAAACGCAACGAGATTTTTCAAATGGCGGTTCTTGAACCAAAACTGGCGATTCTTGACGAAACTGACTCCGGATTGGACATCGATGCATTGCGCATTGTGGCAGAAGGTGTTAATTCATTGCGCTCTCCTGAACGTGCGACGATCGTTGTAACGCATTATCAGCGTTTGCTCGATTACATTGTTCCGGATTACGTTCACGTGCTTTATAAAGGCAGGATTGTAAAATCCGGTCCGAAAGAGCTGGCTTTGGAATTGGAAGAAAAAAGGCTACGACTGGATTAAAGCCGAAGTTGAAGCTGTTGGCTAAGCATGCGGCGGTTTTGTCTTCATGTTCTTTCCATTTAAAAGTACCATATTAATACATCAATGAGTACCGAAACAATAGATTTAAAAACCAAGCTGATCGCGGATTTTCACGCACGTGAATCTGTTCTGAATGGTGAAGCCTCATCGGCTTTGCATCAGAAGAAACGCGCAGCATTGGCTCAGTTTGATAGATTGGGTTTTCCAACGCCTAAAAACGAGGAATGGAAATACTCTAATGTAAAAGATCTGATCAGCGTTTCTTATAATTTTAATGCAGACAGTTCTTTGGAGCTGGCGGATCTGGAAGATTTGAAAATCCCGGCTCAGGATGCGAACATTGTTTATTTTGTAAACGGACATTATCATCCGACGCTTTCGCGCATTATCTCTTCGCAGGATCAAATTATAATCAGCCCGTTATCAGAGGCTTATAAGCAAAATCCTTCATTGGTTAATTCGTTTTTCAATGAATTGGTTGGTGAAGACGAAGATGCATTTACGTCGTTGAACACAGCATTTGCACAAGATGGAATCTTTATTCACATTCCTGATAACCAAACTGTTGAACATCCGGTTATTCTGCGTTTCGTAAGCGATGCAAGAGAAGAAAATGTGGGAAGTCAGCCGAGAAATATCATTGCGGTTGGCAAAAACGCCCATGTAAAGCTTGCCGAAGCATTCCGGACGCTGGGCAATGCGCGCTCTTTTACCAATTCTGTTACCGAAATATTTGTCGGAGAAGAAGCAGGCGTTGAATATTACAAAGTTCAGAACGAAAGCGATAATGCATATCATGTTGGGACCACTCAGGTGCGCATGCTGGACCGCTCGCAGTTTTATGCAGGAACAGTGACGCTTAATGGTCGTTTTACCCGCAACAACCTGAACATTATCCTGGACGGCGAACGTTGCGAAGCGCATATGTACGGACTTTATTTCCCGGATGGAACGCAGCACGTTGATAACCATACAGTTGCCGATCACCGCAAGCCTAATTCCGAAAGTAATGAGCTTTACAAGGGAATTTTGAGAGATAAATCGAAGGGTGTTTTTAACGGAAAGATCTTCGTCCGCCCGGATGCTCAGAAAACCAATGCTTTTCAATCGTGCAAGAACATTGTGTTGTCAGCTGAAGCGACAATGAACACCAAGCCGCAACTTGAAATTTTCGCGGATGATGTGAAATGTTCGCATGGAACTACAACCGGCCAAATCGATGAAGAGGCGCTGTTTTACATGCGTTCACGCGGAATTTCGCAGCCTGAGGCGATGTCATTGTTAATGTTTGCGTTCTGTGCTGATGTGGTGTCTCAAATTAAAATTGAGTCAGTTCGTGAATATCTTGAAAATGTTATTGCTCAGAAGCTTGCTTCAAAATAAATAAACCTGGCAACAGGAACATCTTATTGCAACCCAACCTGTCATTCTTTTGGGTTGGGTTTTTTTCTTAAATAGACGTCATAATGAGCAACAATCTTGATATAGCTTCCATCAGAAATGACTTTCCGAATCCTGAATGAAATTGCTGAACGGAAAGCAGCTCGGTTTCAACTTTCGGCTAATGCAGCAACAACACAGAAACCGCGTTTGGTTTTGGATGCGTTATCGGGTTATTATGAGCATTGTAATGCAAACATTCACAGGGGAATTCACCATTTAGCTGAGAAAGCGACATCTGCATTTGAGCAATCGAGACGTCGTATGCAGGCATTTTTGAATGCGCCGCTGGCAGAGGAAATCATCTTCACTTACGGCACCACAGACGGCATTAACCTCGTTGCATCCAGCTACGGCAGGACTTTCCTGAAAGCTGGTGACGAAGTTATCATTTCAACCATGGAGCATCACTCGAACATTGTTCCCTGGCAAATGCTGTGTGAAGAAAAGGGATGCGTTTTGAAAGTGATTCCGATCAATGATGAGGGGGAATTGCTGATGGATGAATATGAGAAGCTGCTGACAGAACGCACGAAATTTGTGTCCGTCGTGCATGTTTCCAACTCACTGGGCACCATTAATCCTGTAAAAGAAATCATTGCAAAAGCGCACGCAGTGGGTGCGAAAGTGCTGCTGGACGGCGCGCAGGCCAGTTCGCATTTACATTTGGATGTGCAGGATATCTGGATTGCGACTTTTATTCTTTGTCTTTTACACAAAATTTACGGCCCGACGGGAATGGGGATTTTGTATGGCAAAAAAGAATTGCTGGACGCAATGCCTCCTTACCGGGGTGGCGGCGAAATGATCAAGGAGGTAAGACTTTTGAGAAAACGACTTACAATGAGCTGCCTTACAAATTTGAAGCAGGCACGCCGAATATTGCCGACGTTGTGGCTTCGAAATACCGCGTTGGATTAATGTCGATAATTTGGGGAAATCTAACATTGCAGCATATGAGCAGCATTTACTTGCCTATGCAACAGAAGCTGTGAAAGAGATCGACGGGTTAAGAATTATCGGTCAGGCGAAGGAAAAAGTAAGTGTGCTTTCGTTTGTAATTGATGGCATTCACCACCAGGATATGGGCGTGTTGCTCGACCAGCAAGGCATCGCGGTTCAGGACGGGTCACCATTGCACACAACCATTGATGAGGCGCTTCAACATTACCGGAACCACCCGGGCGTCATTTGCTGTTTACAACACAACCGAAGAAATCGATCTTTTAATCCAGGGCCTTCATAAAGTGAAAAGAATGCTTGGGTAATTTCCTTAAATTAACCTCCGAATTTTTAACCAAATCTATATACACCTATGTCAAGTACAGTACAAGAAGCAAAGCGTTACATTGATAACGCGAGAGAGATTCTGAGAGAGAAAGCGAAGAAGGAGGATGGTTTTTATCAGGATAAAAAATATGTGAAGTTAGCAGGTCATGCTGCCTATACGGGTGTACTTGTAGCTTTGGATGGATTGCTTGAAAATAAAACCAAGGGAAGAAAGGACGTAGATTGGTATAAAGAACGATTGGCCAAACTTGACAAGAAGGTTCTCAACGCATTTAATGGAGCCTATGACACGCCTCCATTTGTCAATGGGTTACGATGGAAATCCAGTTGCAGAAGTTTCAAAAGCAGGGCTGGATACAGCTGAATCAATTATTAGTTGGGTAGAAACCAGAACAGCTGCTGCATAATATTAAAAATACAATGACCATAAACGAGATACAGGACGAACTAATTTCGGATTTTGAATTGTTTGATGATTGGGAGAGCAAGTACGAGTACATTATCGATCTCGGCAAAAGCATTTCCTCCATTGGAAGAGCAACAGAAGACCGAGGAAGATATTATTGGCGGTTGCCAGTCAGGGGTGTGGCTGAATGCTTACATGGACGGCGATTTGCTGAAATTTGAAGCGGATAGTGACGCAATTATCGTTCGCGGACTAGTTAGCATGCTTGTAAAAGTTTTGTCCGGGCACACACCAGAAGAAATTGCCAACGCAGACCTTTATTTTATGGAACGCATCGGATTGCACCAGCATCTTGCTCAGACGAGATCAAACGGACTTGCTTCCATGTTGAAACAAATGAGAGCTTACGGCGTGGCATATCAGGCTAAGTCTTTCAATGCAGCCAATTAATTCAGATTTGTAAAAAATATAATAAAATGTCAGAGGCAGAACTAAGGGAAGAAGTTGTTAAGGCCATCAAAACGGTTTACGATCCGGAGATTCCGGTGGATGTTGTACGAGTTGGGCCTGATTCACGATCTGAAAATATTCCCTGTCAACAATGTGTTTGTTTCAATGACACTAACATCGCCTTGGTGCCCATCCGCAGGAACGTTGCCGGGCGAAGGTTGCGCAAGCAGAAGATCCGCGAAGTGGAAGGTGTGAATGACGTAAGCCTGGAATTAACATTCGATCCGCCTTATACAACAGAAATGATGTCGGAAGAAGCAAAGCTTGAACTTTGGGTTCATGTAATTGCCAGAAAATATAATTTTTCATAACTTTAATTATCTAGAAATATGTATCCACCACAATTAGTGGCTCCAATGAAAGCCGAACTTGTTAATGCTGGTTTTCAGGATTTCGACAACTGCTGAGGAAGTCTGATAGCTTCATGCAGACAACAAAAGGAACAGCATTGGTTGTTATCAATTCGGTTTGTGGCTGTGCAGCTGGCGCCGGCACGTCCGGGTGTAAGAGCAGCTTTGCAACGCAGCGAAATTAAGCCTGATCACCTGGCGACTGTTTTTGCTGGTGCAGATCTGGGAAGCAGCGGCCAAAACGCGTGAGTACGCATTGCCCAGGTCCTCCGTCTTCTTCCTGCCGTGGCGCTGTTTAAAGATGGCGAACTGATCCATTTTGTCGAGCGTCACCACATTGAAGGCCGTTCAGCTGAAATGATCGCACAACATTTGCAAATGGCGTTTGAAGAGTTTTGCGCAGAAGAAGCGTAAGACCAAATACATTCATTATTATACGGCTACTTTCGATTAAATTTGAAAGTAGCCGTCTCTTTAGAGGTCAAAATTCAGCCCGATTTATGCGAGGACATCGTTTTTCTAAATTTATACCAGCCGAACAGGGTGCGAACAGCAAGTTTGACCAGCTGTTTGACATTTTTCAGCAATTGCTGCTCATGACTTCCGGGGATGTTACAGAAGCAATGTCATGGCTTAGTGAGCTGGATCGCCAATATAATCTGACCAACGATTCTTACGGAATCGGCGATTTCTTTGACGACCTTAAAAAGAAAGGATACATTAAGGAAGAGCAGCAAGAAGGCGAAAGCAAGATCGTGATGACGCCAAAAGCAGAAAAAAGCATTCGTAAAAGTGCTTTGGACGAAATTTTTGGTAAACTAAAACGATCCAAAACGGGCGGAAACCACCACACGCCGCATATGGGCGTAGGGGACGAGCTTAGCAGTGATGTGCGCCAGTTTCAGTTTGGCGATACATTGGATCAGATCGCAATGACCGAGTCCATCAAAAATGCGCAGGTTAACCACGGAATCGGTGATTTTATGCTGATGGAAAATGACCTGGAAGTGGTGGAACGTGAGCAAAAAACCACTACGGCAACTGTGGTAATGATCGACATTAGTCACTCCATGATTTTGTATGGAGAGGATCGCATTACACCTGCAAAAAAGGTTGCGCTTGCGCTTGCAGAACTGATCAGAAGCAAATATCCCAAAGATTCCCTGGACATTATCGTGTTCGGAAATGATGCCTGGCAAATCCAGATCAAAGATTTGCCATATCTGGAAGTAGGTCCGTATCACACCAACACGGTTGCTGGTCTGGAACTTGCTATGGACATTTTACGCCGTAAGAAAACGCGCAACAAGCAAATTTTCATGATTACAGACGGAAAACCGACTTGTTTGAAAGAAGGAATCCGTTACTATAAGAACAGTTTCGGGCTAGACCGCAAGATCATTAGCAAAACGCTGACATTGGCTGCGCAATGTAGGAGATTGGACATCCCGGTTACAACCTTTACGATTGCAACCGATCCATATCTTAAACAATTTGTGCAGAACTTCACGCAAGTCAATAACGGACGTGCCTATTACAGCAATCTGCAAGGATTGGGTGGATTTGTGCTGGAAGATTTCCAGCGTAACCGCAGAAAGAACGTCAAATAGCGGCTATTTTTTACCGGCGGATATCATGTTGGCAAACAACCTGTATGCGCCGGTAACACTCCGCCGGAAGCTCTCTGAAAAAGGACAATCCCGTATAAATGTAATGTCCTTTGCCATATTGTGCATAAAGCACGCTGCCTTCCTTCAAAGTTTCGTCCTTATCATTGGCTGAAAACAACGCCTGATAATTCGCCTTATCCCAGGTCTGCGCAAAATATAATCCACGCTCCTGAATCCAGCCGTCAAAGTCTTTTTGCGTGATCTTGTTCGGATAATTCAGCAATGGATGCTCGGGCAACAAAAAACGCATTTCTGCGTCTTCCTCCGCCACGCGGTCACGGCCAAGTTCTATCGGATAAGGCCCGATTTGCTTTACTTTTTGGCTGCCCGGAATCGTATATTGAACGACCATTGTTACCACCATTTTTCACGTAATCCATTAATTTGGCCTGATAATTGGCTAAATATGATTCTGTGTTATAAGCTCTTACACCAACGACAATCGCATCATACACACCCAGATCTTTGGACAAACCGGCCTCATTCAACATGGTAACCTGGCAATCCATCTGCCTTAATGCCGTGGGAACGTCGTCACCGGCTCCGGCAATGTAACCAATGTTCTTAACGGTCGTTTTTACATCGATTTTTGCCAGCTTCGCTTCTGAATTCGGGAAAAGCGTTTGGCTGGGAATGTGCTGATAAGCAATTGTTTTGATTGATTTATCATAAACTTTCCCATCCACAGTCGCAACGGCTTTCAGCCTTGCTTCCTGGTTGGTCGCAGGGGGAGTCACCACAAAAGAGAAATATTGCTGCTGATATTTACCCGACAGATTGAATTCGGCCGACTCCGGCACTGATTTCCAGCCCGCTGGCATCTCAGGTTTCACTGAACCCTTTACATTTTGCCGCTGCGCTTCCACCACAATGGTTACATTTTTTGGTTCCAATGAAGGAAATATGAAAACCGGCTCGGTAATCGTCGTTGTTACTGCCGGACGAATTTCGAATGGCCGGTAAATTTCTCCTTCAGCCGGATCCGTGCTTTTGTAAACCCACGGCCGCGAAAACGAAAATTGCTGTCCGCCGATCTCAAAACTGAATGTGGTTACGGTTTCAGGTCTGTTTTCCGGGAATCCTATATCCTGCTGATTGTCAATTTGAAACAAGCCTTTGTCAATTGGCTTTTCGAGCCAATAAGGTTGCGTTACTTTTAGATTTGCAGGCAAAACAGGCTTAATTGAGAACATATTCAGCTCATTATCAACCAATGCAAGGTTAACCGTGCTGTCTTTTTCTTTGCCGGTCCAATGCAGGGAAACCAGCTTAACAGGATAATCAGATCGTTTTACAACAGCAATTTTCACTGATGCCGTGTCTCCCGCCACCTGCGAATAATCGTCCGGATTGGTTTCAAACCAAAGTCCCGCACATTGCAGAATCAACTCCCTGACCTCGTCTTTTTTTGCTTTGATATAAATGTTTGCAGAATCCAGCCGGTTAAGCTCAGCATTGATTTTTAAAAGCTCGGGAATGGACGCAGAAGGCTTGTTAACCGAGAAATTTTTGATCGCACTTGCAACCATTGTCTGAATCTTTTCACTCCCCTTCACCCGTTTCCATGACACATCAATGCCATCGAACAAGGTTTTTTGAGCAGGCTCACCAACTTTATGCAAGAAATAATCAATGCGTGCGCCCCGTTGCGGAGCGCTTCCAAAACCCTGGCTTTTATGCTGGCTGCGGCTTTCAGCTGCAATTTCCGTGTAAGACGTGCCCAGAACCGGATTATACCCGCCGATCTCTATTGAAATGAACGGATTTTTCTCCTCCGTGGGCTGCTTGTTCGTGAAACCGGGCGTATATGTGTTCCAGACAAGCCTCTTAGCCTGCCATGGCTTAACAAATTTCAATTGATCGGGATAAGATTTAGGATCGGCTGCAAGTGCAAATCCCTGCTCGGCCAGAAATGCCGAAGTCTGATGATGGCCGTGGCCTGCGCGCGGATCGGGAGGAAAGCGGGTAATGATGACGTCTGGCTGAAACTTGCGGATCATCCAGATCACATCGCCAAGGACTTTGTCTTTATCCCAAAAATTCAATGTTTCATCGCGGGTTTTGGAAAAACCAAAATCATAAGCCCTTGAAAAAAACTGCTGCGCTCCGTCAATGCGGCGTGCTGCCAACAATTCTTGTGTACGAATCACGCCAATGTTATAACCCTGTTCTGCGCCGATGAGATTCTGCCCGCCATCGCCTCTTGTCAAGGACAAATATCCCGTTCTAACCAGCTGATCTTTTGACAAGTAAGACAACATTAATGTGTTTTCATCATCCGGATGCGCGGCAATGTAAAGGACTGAGCCGAGGACACTCAGTTTTTTAATGTTTTGAAAAATTTCGCTTGAAGACTGCGACGGAACCTGCGCAGAAAGTTGGAAAGTAAGTAAGAAAAGGAGGATGGTAAGCAATCGGGGCATATTAGGGTCAGGTTATTGTATCGAATGTCAAATGGTCCACGCGAGGATATATGCATCAAATGTGTCGTACTGCACTTTGACGGATTTCTGCATATTTTCCTTTTGAATAGAAACCTCAATATTTCCTTTTTGGTTGCTATCGAACGGATTTGTAATGATATGTTTTTTCAGGTCAAGATCAGCATCGCCGGCATATTTAAAAACAGCTTCTTTGGCACACCAGATCAAATGCAGCAGCAAATTGTCTTCCAAATTAACCCACTGTTGTTCCAAAGCATTGAGAAAATAGTCAGAGCCTTTTGAAATAGACGGCTTCATCAGTTGCAAATCAACGCCAACGGACTCACTCTCATGAATATACGCGCTTACATATTCGCCTGAATGCGACATGGAAATCTGGTGACCATCGTTTTCAATATGTGGTTTGCGATTTTCGTCATAAGCGATAATTGGTTTCACCGGGAGCATTTGCTGCAACAAAACCCGGCAGGCGAGCCATTCCTGTTTGCGCTTATCTCGTTGATTTTCAGCAATGGATTGCAAAGCAGAATCTGGCAGATTGACTAAATGCTGTAATGTTTCCCAACTTTCTGTCATATGCCAGAGCCCGAGTGACGCATGTTCCGAAATGCTTTTTATGTAACAGATGCCCATTTATTATTAATTTTGATATTCGACCGGGCGCACCATTTTCATTGCCCGAATCTCCTGCTTATGTGGCCCAAAAGTGAAATAACAAGATCCGTCCTGAAAGTTGTCGGCATATTTTTCCTGATCGTTGGAATCCTGTTTGGCATTTTCCTCTGGCGGATCCACGTGCCCGCTCCCGAACTTGAAAGTAATAAAACTACCGAAAGTTACAAACGTGTGAAGCTCGGCGAAAATCATTATGCCGTTGAAAATTGCTGGTTAAAAAAGAATAAGCAGGGAATCTGGGAAATGTATCTGGAAGGGAAACCTTACGAACGGGGGCTGATTTACGGCATTCTTGCAAAGGAATTGATGGAAAAACAGGAAGTCCATTTTGTAAATCAGATCAAGGAACTGATTCCGAGCAGCTTTTTTTTACAAGTGCTCAAAGGCTTTGTAGGGTGGTTTAACCGGGACATTTATAAATATATTCCGAAGGAAAATCAGCAGGAGATTTACGGCGTTTCCCAGTCATTTTCGGAGCAGTTCAACTACATTGGGCCAAAATATTACCGCATTCTCAACTATCACGCAGCCCACGACATTGGCCACGCGCTCACGGATCTGAATATGGTTGGCTGCACATCATTTGCAGTAAATAATGCATTAACAATCGATTCCACGCTGCTGATTGCCCGCAATTTTGATTTCTACATGGGCGATGCGTTTGCGGAAGATAAATTAATCGTTTTCATGAATCCTGATAAAGGTTACAAATTTGCCTCCTATGCATGGGCGGGCCTTACGGGCGTGGTTTCGGGAATGAACGAGAAAGGCATAACCGTCACATTAAATGCTTCCAAATCAGACATTCCGTTCTCTGCCAAGGAGCCGATCTCGATTTTGGCCAGGGAAATTTTACAATATGCAGGCACCATTGAAGAAGCAACCAAAATCGCAAAACGGAGCGAAACATTTGTTTCGGAATCATTGCTGATCGGTTCGGCGGCGGATGATGATGCGGCTATTATTGAAAAATCTCCCTTGAAAATGGACGTTTATGAGTCCGACAATGACTATCTGGTTTGTGCCAATCATTATCAGGGAAATGCTTTTATTAAGGATTCGGTGAACATTGATAACATTAACGACTCGGATTCTAAATCACGGTTCGACCGCATGAATCAGTTGCTAACCCGTTCATATCCAATGAATGTGGACAAAGCAGCCGCCATTTTACGTGATCAGAAGGGATTGGATGACAAATTTGTTGGTTATGGCAATTCCAAAACATTAAATCAGCTCATTGCGCATCACGGCATTCTATTTAAACCGGAAAAAAAGGAAATGTGGATCTCAACGCCGCCTTACCAATTGGGTGAATTCATTTATTATAATCTGAATGATGTATTTGCGCATAATGGTAAGTTTCAGTCCAACGATTCGCTTAAAATCAGGTCGGACCCGTTTTTGGCTTCCAATGATTACAAGAAGTTTGAAGCATTCAAGGCGACGAGACAAAAAATCACGAAATATGTGCTCATGGACGTTCCGTTTGAGCTTTCCAAGCAAGAAGAAATTGCTTTCGTTGCCAACAATCCTGAAAGCTTCCTTACTTATTTGTTTTTAGGCGATTATTTCAAAAAGAATAAAAACTTCAAGAAAGCCATCAAATATTACGAAGCAGCACTGTCAAAAGACGTTTCCTCGGCCAGTGAGCGAAGGTCGATCGAAAATAAAATTGTAGAAAGCCGGAAATTCGTTTTTTCCATCGTTAGCATTAAATCAGATTCCAAATGACCTTTGAAATGATCCGTGAGACGCAGGAGCAAAAATTAAAACACTTGCTCGCTTATGTTTCGGCGCATTCCCCTTACTATCAAAAAGTTTTCCGGAAACACGGCGTCGATGTCGACAGCATTGTCACGGTTGCCGACCTTGCAAAGCTTCCATTTACTACAAAAGACGATCTGGCGGCTGCTAATGATGATTTTCTGTGTGTTCCTAAAAGCAGGATCGCTGATTACGTAACGACCTCAGGCACATTAAGCGACCCGGTGGCTTTTTATCTGACCGATTCTGACATTGAAAGGCTTGCGGATAATGAGTCGGAATCGTTCCGTTGCGCGGGCGGTTCTGAGCTGGACATTTATCAGCTTATGACGACGATTGATAAGCGTTTTATGGCCGGATTGGCTTATTGGATGGGTGCCAGAAAACTCGGCGCCGGCATGATCCGCGTGGGGCCGGGTGCTCCGTTTCTGCAATGGGAATCCATTCAGCGCTTTTCTCCAACAGTTATCATCGCCATTCCATCATTCATTCCCCGCCTGATCGATTACGCCGTTGCCAACGGAATCGATTACGCATCTTCGAGCATTAAGTCGGTCATTTGCATTGGCGAACCCATTCGCAACCCGGATTTCACTTATAATGAACTTGGCAAGCGGATCACTTCGCAGTGGAATGTGCAGTTGTATTCGACTTACGCCTCCACGGAAATGGGCGCTGCTTTTACGGAATGTCAAGAAGGCCGGGGCGGACATTTGAATGAAGATCTGCTGATCCTTGAAGTCGTGGATGAGCATGACCGCGTGGTGCAAGAGGGTGGGATGGGAGAGGTTGTCATCACCACGCTGGGCGTTGAGGGCATGCCGTTACTGCGTTATCGCACCGGCGACTTGTGCCATGTATATTATGAACCGTGCGCGTGCGGTCGTAAAAGTCCGAGGTTAGGGCCGGTCGTTGGCCGGAAACAGCAAATGATCAAATTCAAGGGAACCACGATATTTCCGCCTGCGATTTTCGATGTGCTCGATATGGTCCAGGAAATAGAGCTTTATCAGGTTGTGGTTTCAAAAAATGAGTTTGGTAACGATGACATTGCCATTTTGCTTCCTATGCAGTTGCAGACCACTTTTTTTCGTGAAAAACTGCATTCATTATTCAAATCGCGGCTGCGCGTGACGCCCTCATTTCAGTTCATAACCGCTGAAGAACTCAACTTTCGAATATACAAACAGGAAAAACGCAAACCTGAAAAATTGATCTATATTTGAACCCTCTATTACCATAAAAAAATAAAATTACTATCATGAAAAAGTTCGTTTATGCGGCCGCAATCACCATTGCGGCAATCGGAGCAAGCGATTCGTTTGCCCAAAGAGTTGATCTGAAAAGCGGGGACGTCAGCGTGTTGTCAGGTCAGAAAACAGTTAACATTGAATACGATTATTCGGAATTCGGGGTTGGGAAATTTGCTACGGAAAAAGAATATCTCGACAAGAAATCGGCTGAGTACAATGCCAAGGAAGCCGGAAAAGGGGACACGTGGAAGAAGGCTTGGGTGGACGACCGCAAAGCACGCTTTGAACCAAAATTTGAAGAATTATTTAACAAAGGTTTAGCGGATAAAGGTTTGCAAGCCGTTCAGTCCCGTCCGGATGCGCAATACACGCTGATCGTTCATACGAAATTTGTCGAGCCAGGCTTCAATGTCGGGGTGATGCGCAAGAATGCATATGTGGATTACGAAGTTGATCTGGTAGAATCAGCAAACAAATCGGCGAAGGTTGCTCAAATCAATATGCGCAATGTGCCAGGCGGTCAATTTGGTGGTTTTGATTTCGATACAGGCGTCCGCATTGCTGAATCCTATGCAAAGGCTGGAAAATCACTTGCCGCGTTTTTGGACAAAAAGCTTTAACAACAATCTATTCTTTCATTTTAATAAGCTCATTTTATGAAAAAGTTGTTACTAGTTGCGTTGATCCTTTTGCATGCTGGGTTTGCTTCTGCCGATAACACCATGGCGGATCTTTTCAATGGCAAAACCAAGCTCGTCTTCCTGGGCCTCGATTTTACGCAGGCCAAATATGTTGGGAAAATTGGTTTTATGGATCCTACTGCCATTCAGAACCAGCATATGGTGAGCTGGAACAATCTGATCGAGATGGAACCAAAAAAATTTTCGCTGCAAAAAGCATTTAATCTGAAAGACGATCAGTATGCCTCGAAAGTGGAGGATATGGTTAAATTTAACAAATCAGCAAATGTTGCGGATAACATTACCGACACAGAAGCAACATTGACCGAGGATCAGGTTAAAAAATCGGTTTCCAAATATGCACTGAGTGAAAAGGATGGAGTAGGCGTTGTGTATGTTGTGGAGAGCCTGAGTAAAACCGCTGAAAAAATGACTGTATGGGTCACATTCATCGACCTGAACACGAAAAAAGTCCTTCACACCGAAAAAGTAGAAGGCAAAGCAGGCGGTTTTGGATTCCGTAATTACTGGGCAGGAGGCGTTTATAAAATCAACCAGGAGATCGACTCCAAGCTTTACAAAAAATGGAGCAAAGCTTATAAAGCCTGATAATTAAATAGAATTGCTTATTTTTAGAAGAAAGATCATTACCGATACCATAGCATATTTTTTTGTGAGCTGTGATTTGTTCCCCATTTCGGAGAACGCTTCACAGCTCACTCTTTAACAGATCAATCACATCGTGCGGATTTTACCTTTAATCATATCGGCATGCCTCACCTTAATGCTTTCAGGCTGCGGAAAAATGCTTTATCGCTCAGCCGAAAAAGCATTTCAAAAAGGCCTTAAGGAACAAACCTTATGACGCAGTGATCGTGCCCGGTTTTCCGCACGACGGTCAAAAATGGGATATGATCCTGCAAATGCGCATTCACTGGGCATATTATCTATATGCGATGGGTTATACCAAGAACATCATTTTTTCCGGAGCAGCCGTCGCGACACCTTACGTCGAGAGCAAAGTGATGGCTAACTATGCTGAGGCTCTGGGTGTTCCGCGTGAACATCTCATTACAGAAGAACGTGCTCAGCACAGCACAGAAAACGTATACTATTCGTATCGCCTTGCAAAAGACCTCGGTTTTACGAAACTTGCACTCGCAACGGACCCGATCCAAACCAGCTACATGCGCAGATTTATCAAGCGTTTTGAATTGCCGATCGGATTATTGCCGACCGTTATCGACACGCTGAAAGTGATGAATCTGTATGAGCCAAAGATCGATTACAAGTCGGCCATGCAGGAAGGATTTGTAAAACTCTCGGACAGAGAAAACTTTTTTCAGCGTCTGAAAGGGACCATGGGCGGATACATTATCTGGTACGAAGAGGACCTTAAAAAGAAAAAGCACCGAAGAAAGTTCAAGGATAGAATGATACCCGCCTCTACGGCAAATAATGAACCTTAAAGCGTAGAATGAAAAAAGAATTATCGGCAGTAGACGCCAAATATGAAGCACAAAAGATAGCGTTCGGACCCATGTATTTTCAGGCGGTTGTCGCTCTGCGGGATCTGGGGATTTTGCAGTTTATTAACAACAACCGGAAAGGTGTTAGTATCGACACGATCATTGAAAAAACCGACGTTTCTGAATATGGTGTGACATTGCTGCTCGAAGCGGCTGAAATTCTAGGAGTGGTTGAAATTGAAAATGACATTGTAAAAATCAGTAAGATCGGTTTCTTCCTTTTAAAGGATGAAATGACGCGGGTTAACATCAATTTTATGAATGATGTCTGCTATCTTGGCGCCAAAAGCATGACCGAAAGCATTACAAATGAGAAGCCGGAAGGTCTGAAAACATTGGGCAACTGGCCAACCATTTATGAAGGTCTGTCGATCTTGCCGGAGCCTGCAAAAACTTCCTGGTTTCAATTTGACCATTATTATTCCGACAATGCATTTCCGGAAGCATTGAAAATTGTTTTCAAGAAAAAGCCAAAACTGATTTTCGATGTCGGTGGAAACACAGGAAAATGGTCGTTCGCCTGCTGCAATCATGACGCGGATGTTAAGATAAAAATCTTGGATTTGCCCGTTCAATTGAAAGTTGCAAAAGCCAATGCTGCAGAAAAAAGGTTTGACAGACCGCATTGATTTCCACGCAATTAACCTGCTTGATCCCGAGCAAAAGATTCCAGAAGGTGCGGATGTGATCTGGATGAGCCAGTTTCTAGATTGTTTTTCCAAAGATCAGATCATTCAAATTTTGGAAAATGCATGCAATGCTTCCTCGGAAAACACAACATTATACATTCTTGAACCGTTTTTCGACAACCAAAACTATCCCGCTGCACATTATAGTCTCGTTGCTACGTCGCTTTATTTTACAATTATGGCCAATGGCAACAGTAAAATGTATCGGATTGAGGTTATGAAGGATCTGGCACGAAAAGCCGGATTCGATATTGTGGAAACATATCCGTTGATCGGCGACAGTTACCATACGATTCTTGAATGCAAAAAGCGGGCAGTTCAATGAGACACACATTAAGCATTTTATTCCTCGCACTTTTCGCCTGTTCAGCATTCATCATGCTGCAAGCTGATAGACAGGCATTTTATAAAGCCTTATCCAGCGGAGACGAAGCGACGATTGATAAAGCCATCGCCGGTCTGGAAAAAGAAAAATCAACTTCGCGTACAAAAGCTTACAAAGGTGCGCTGACTATGAAGAAAGCGGGTTTCATAAAGGGAGCGAAAGGAAAAGTGAAGACATTTAAAGAAGGTGGCGCTTTACTGGAAGATGAAATAAAAAGCAATCCGGGAAATGTGGAATTTCGTTTCCTAAGGCTTACAATCCAGGAAAACGCACCGAAAATTTTGAAATACAACAAGCAGCTTGACGAAGATAAGCAGGCGGTTATTTCAGGATATGGTAAATTAGATAATGATTTAAAAGCAGTCATCTCCAGCTACGCAAAAGATTCCAAAGTTTTGCGGGCGGCGGATTTAAAGTGAACTTAGTAAATAGGTTTTTTTGATAAATGGGAAAGATTCTAGTCGTTAATTACTCACAAACAGGACAGTTGAATGAAATCATCGACCAGTTTCTATCTCCTTTTGACCCGGCCAGCATTGAGCGGCATCTGATTTTCCCTCAAACACCTTACGTTTTTCCCTGGACAACAGAGGAATTCTTCGACAAAATGCCGGAATGCGTGCAGGAAGACACGATTCCACTGAAACCCATTGCGTTTTCCACTGACCGTTACGACCTGATCGTGTTGGGATATCAGCCCTGGTTTCTGTCACCGTCACCGCCAATTACTTCACTTCTGAAAGATCCCGCATTTCAGACAATCATGCGGGGAACGCCGGTCGTAACCATAATCGGCGGCCGGAATATGTGGCTGAATTCGCAGGAAAGCGTGAAAAAACTCATTATTAATGCCGGTGGAAAACTCGTCAGTAACATTCCGCTGATGGACCGGACGTCTAATCTGATCAGTGCATTCACGATTTTACATTGGATGTTAACCGGCCGGAAAGACAAGAAATGGGGATTTTTTCCGTTACCAGGAGTCAGTCAGCAAGACATTAACAGCGGATCGCGGTTTGGAGGAATTGTAAAGTCCGCCTGGGAAAAAAACAACTATTCAGGCCTCCAAAGTGAGATTCTTGCGACCGGATTGATTAAAATCCCGACAGACATTTTGTTTATTGAACAACGTGCAAAAAAGCTTTTCAGGATTTGGGCCAATTTGATCAAGACAAAAGGAACCACGCCGGCGAAGCGAAAAAGGTTGGTAACTTTATTTAAATATTATCTGCTGATCGCGCTTTTCATGGTGGCGCCGGTCATACTGTTCGTATATAATTTGCTGATCGTGCCGTTTACCGGAAATACGATTGAGAAGAAAAAACAATACTTTTGTGGTGTCGAAACCAAATAATAATGTCAGAAGCATATATTACCAGAATTGCCAAGTTCTTGCCCAATGAGCCCGTTCCTAATGAAGATATGGAAGCGTATTTAGGCTACATCAACGGAAAACCTTCCAAATCAAAAGCAATCGTTTTACGGAATAACGGAATAAAAAGCAGATATTATGCGCTGAAAAAGGACGGGACAGCCACACACACGAATGCCGAAATGGCATCGCTGGCAGTAACCAATCTTTTCAAAAATAACGCGTCAGAAATCAAGGAAGTGGACTTATCAAGCTGTGCCACTTCAAGTCCGGATCAGCTTATGCCGTCGCACGGTTCAATGGTTCACGGTTATCTGAAAAACACCGCCTCGATTGAAGTTGTATCTCCTTCGGGCGTATGCTGCGCGGGAATGCATGCATTCAAGTATGCGTATATGTCTGTAAAGTTGGGTGAAAAGGAAAAGGCTGTTGCCTGCGCTTCGGAGCGGCTTTCGCCGGTTTTGCGGGCAAATCAGTTTGAGGATGAGGTGCAGCAGTTGTTGAAATTGGAGCGCAATCCATATCTGGCATTTGAAAAGGACTTTTTAAGATGGATGTTGTCAGACGGCGCAGGCGCATTTCTGGTCGAATCCGAACCGAACAAAACAGGAATTTCTTTAAAGATAGATTGGGTTGAAGGCTGTTCCTATGCCAATGAGCAGGAAGCGTGCATGTACATGGGCGCCGACAAGCTGGAAGACGGCTCCCTGAAAAGCTATAAAGACTATACTAATGAAGAAGTTCAGGAGCATTCAGTTTTCAGTATTAAGCAGGATGTGAAGCTTTTAGGAGAAAAAATTGTTAAATTAGGTTTTGCCAAACTCAAAGACATTCTCATCAAAAAAGGCATGAGCATGGACGAGGTAACTTACTTCCTGCCGCATTTGTCCAGTTACTTTTTTGAAAACAAAATAGAAGATTTTTGCATCGAAAATGGCATGCCGATTTCCAAAGAAAAGTGGTATACCAATCTGGTAACCAAGGGAAACGTGGGTTCCGCTTCGATTTACATGATGCTTGAAGAGGTGTTTTACAGCGGCGTTTTGAAGAAAGGCGAGAAAATACTTTTAGCCGTTCCGGAAAGCTCCCGTTTCTCATATATGTTCTGTTTATTGACCGTTTGCTGATTCAAAAGCATTTGATCCAATGAAAAAAGAAGACTTACCACAAGATCCCGGCGCCCTGGACCAGTTCACCAGGGAAGTATGTTACGTCAAAAATGCGGACGGGAAATATGAAACGGCATTAAGCCGTGGCTGGGAAGTCAAAAAGCAAGCATTGGACAGTGCCTGGGACGATGTAAATGAACGTATAGCGGATGCACGGAAGGCGGTTTTGACCGGAGAAAAAAGTCCTATTCATTATTATATGGAGCTGCGGCTGATGGATTTGCCAGTGCTTTCGGGTTACACCGGATTTTTTCCGTTTTTTATCAAAAGACATTTAAAACCTGCTGTTTTCAAAGGTTTAAGTGACCGCAAGCTTCAAAAATATGCTGCCGCGTTTGACATTACGCTGAACGAATTAAAAAATTTTAAAGGTTGATCCAGTGAATATTGATAGCCATACGGATGAATTCCGACATGTTCAGACGGCGCATTGTGAGAATGGGGTTACGACCGCTTTATTACGTTATCACGGTCTGGACTTTATGACTGAGCCGCTTGCTTTTGGCATGGGTTCCGGACTTTTTTACATACAAATTCCATTTCTTACGGTTAACAATGGTCCCGCCATTTCATTCAGGACCATGCCGGGCGCCATTTTCAAGCGCACCTGCAGGTCTTTGGGCGTTGACGTTACACGCAAGAAATTCTCGAATCCCGCCGCTGCGGAGGCTTTTTTGGATCAAAAAGTGAAGCAGGGCGTTCCGGTTGGTTGCCAGGTCGGTGTTTTTCACCTGACTTATTTCCCGAAAGAATATCGCTTCCATTTCAATGCGCATAATCTCATCGTTTTTGGGCAGGAAAATGATAATTATCTGATCAGCGATCCGGTGATGGAAGATGTTACCAGCTTAACTAAGCCAGAATTGAGCCGCGTTCGCTTTGCGCAAGGGCCGCTCGCCCCGAAAGGTCACATTTATTTTCCTGAAAAAGTGAGGCCCATCACGGACGATGTCATCCGGCAGGGGATTGCAAGCGGGATTCGCCGCAATGTGCGAGATATGATCAAGATCCCTGGGAATTTTGCAGGCGTAAATGGAATCAGGCACACGGCCGGGCATATCCGGAAATGGCGTGACAAACTGGGTCTGAAAAAAGCAAGTCTTTATCTGGGCCAGATCGTGCGGATGCAGGAAGAGATCGGCACAGGCGGAGGTGGATTTCGATTTTTATACGGGGCTTTTTTGGAAGAAGCATCGGGTTACATGCAGGATGACCGCCTTTCGGTTATTTCTGAGGATTTTACCAAAGCCGGTGATATGTGGCGCGCGAGTGCTATAAAAATGGCAGGTGTTTACAAAGGCCGCCTGACTGAGCAAAAAGATTTTGAAGAAATAGCTGATATGCTGGTTGAGATTCGTGCTGTGGAAAAAGAAGCATTTGAAAAGCTTTCCAGACTTAGGCTTGGCAAATGACTGCAATATGATGACCGGACCGGCTTGCATTGAGATCCGAAACGTTTTTAAAAAATATAAGACAGCGCAGGAAAACAGTCTTTCGGATGTTTCGCTTACCATTGAAACGTCTGATGTTTTTGGTTTGCTTGGCCCTAACGGAGCAGGCAAAACCACGCTTATCTCCATTCTTTGCGGCATTATCCCGCCTTCGTCCGGAATCGTTAACTTTTATAACAACGGTCAGATCAGTTCAGAACAGGAGCGGAAAAGCCGCATTGGGTTTGTTCCGCAAGAATATGCTTTTTACCAGGAACTGACGCCGAGACAAAATCTGGATTACTTTGGCGCAATGTATAATCTTGGAAAAAAAGATTTGGAAACGCGCCGTGAACATTTACTCGACATTCTCGGACTGGCTAAATTCGCTGACAAGAAAGTAAGCACTTTTTCAGGTGGCATGAAGCGCAGGGTAAATTTGGCGATCGGCATTATTCATGAGCCTGACATTTTGTTTTTGGACGAGCCCACCGTCGGCGTCGATGTGCAAAGCAGAAATGCCATTATTCGTTATCTGCGACAGATTAATGAGACGGGAACGACCATTATCTACACTTCCCACCACATGAGCGAGGCCGAAGAATTCTGCAAACACATTGCGCTCATCGATCATGGCAGGGTTATTGCGAACGGAGCTTTGGACGATTTGAAAGTAAAGCACAATGTTTCCAGCCTGCAATCTCTATTTATCAATTTGACAGGAGAGGCGTACAGGGATTGATATGTTCAAGATTTTTTCATCATTACGCAAAGAATATTTGCTCCTCATCAATGATAAGGTCGGACTGGCGCTCATGTTTCTGATGCCGCTTTTGCTGGTTTTTATCATTACGATCATCCAGGACAGCGCTTATAAAATGGTGAATGAAAATCAGATCCCGCTGCTGGTTGTGAATCATGATGCTGGTAAAGAAGGGGATAAACTGGTTTCATTGCTGTCAAAATCAGGACTTTTCAAGATTGATTCGCAGAATGCGGTGCCGCAAAAATCGCTCAAAGCGGAGCTGCTTTCCAGAGGCAAGCTCATCGCCTTATATATTCCAAAAACGTTTTCTGCTGGCCTTGAAAGTAATGCAAGAGATGTCAGCAACATATTAATGGATGATCTGGGGCTGGATCGGGACACGGCTGCTTTGGAAAAAGTCTCAATGCCCACATTATCGTTTTACAATGATCCGGTTTTGCAGGAAAATTACAGCTATTCGGTCATGGGCATCATTCAGTCTTACATGAGCGTGATCGAAAATTCGCTGATGATCGACAGAATGTACGCCACCATGGACTTGGGCGGCGAATCGCAAAAGTTGAAGGATAAAATGATCACTAACCGCGTCAAAATTGACCAGATCGTCGCGAGCAGCAATAATTCGACTGCAATCCCTAATTCCACGCAGCATAATGTGCCTGCCTGGACCATTTTCGCCATGTTTTTTATGGTCGTATCATTGGGAAGCAACATTGTTAAGGAGCGTATCAATGGCAGTTTCTTGCGCTTAAAGACAATGCCGACCACATTCATGCTCGTCATGTTCAGCAAGATGGCGGTTTACGTGGTTGTTGCAGTTGTACAAGTTGCCGTCACATTTTCAATGGGCATCTGGATCCTGCCGGAACTGGGGTTGCCTAAGCTGACGATCCCTTCCAATTTATTCGCATTCGCAGCCGTTGTGCTCATCAGCAGCGTGGCGGCCGTGAGTTATGCCTTAATGATTGGCGCATATGCACGCACAGAGCAGCAGGCTAATGGTTTTGGAGCGATCTCTATTATTATTTTCGGAGCGATCGGCGGAATCCTGGTCCCGACATTTGTGATGCCGGGCTTCATGCTGTTTGCGAGTAATTTTTCACCTTTACATTGGTGTTTGGAAGGTTTTTACGTGCTTTTTTTGAAAGGAGGAAGCTGGGATGAACTCAAAAACGTGTTTGCCTTCCTCGGCATATTTATTCTGTTTTGTCAACTTGGCACTTATTTTAAGCTAAGGATGGAAAGAATTATTTAGTTTTGAATAACAAATCATCCGGCCGGATTAAAAAGGCGACCAAAAGAAAATCATGGATATAGAAAGTTTAAAACCCGTCATCAAAGGTCAGATCGTACAATATTTGAATTTATTGGATATAAATCCACAAGACATTAAGGACGACGAACCGCTTTTTGGTGGTGATCTGGGACTTGATTCCATCGATTCGCTTGAATTGGTTGTGCTACTTGAAAGAGAATACGGCATTAAGATCACTAATCCGGCAGAAGGAAGAAAAATCCTTGTTGATGTAAACCACATGGCTGCATATATTCTGGCCAATACAAAGACAGTTTGAGCATGAAAAGGGTGTTGGTGACTGGAATGGGCATTATTTCTGCCATTGGAGAGAATCTGTCGGAAAATCACAACAGCCTTCGCAATGCGAAGACGGGGATTTCGCAAGCTGCACATTTTGAGTCACGATATGCCTCAGAACTGCCTTTTGGAGAAGCGGCCGCGAGCAATGAAGCATTAAAGGAAATGCTCGGTTTGCGGGATAGCAAGGGTTACACGCGCACCAGTCTGCTCGCTAGCAAGGCATTTGCCGAAGCCATTGCGGATGCCAGCCTTACACCACAGCAACTTTCGGCATTTGACACTGCATTTATTTCAGCCAGCACAGTAGGCGGCATGTGTCTTACGGATCAGCTTTATGAAGATGCCAATTTAAAAACCCGCGGCTCCGAATATCTCGAAGCCTACAATTGTGCAGCGCATACAATCCAATTATCAGAAAAATACGGCCTGAGAGGTTTTTCGGACACCATTAACACGGCTTGTTCATCATCCGCAAATGCCATTATGCTAGGCGCAAGGCTGATCAGGTCGGGGAGGGCGAAGCGGGCCATTGTTGGCGGCGTGGATAGTCTGGCCAAATACACGGTTAATGGCTTCAATTCCCTCAAAATCCTTTCCAGCTTGCCTTGCAGGCCTTTCGATGAAAATCGGGATGGCTTGAATCTGGGTGAAGGCGCGGCCTATCTGGTGCTGGAAGAGGCGGATTTGGTTGGTGATAAAAGAATTTACGCCGAGGTTGCGGGCTATGGAAATGCAAATGACGCGCACCATCCATCGGCAATGTCTGAGGAAGCCACCGGCGCGATCCGTTCCATGCGCGAGGCAGTGGAAGTTGCTGGAATCGGTTATGACAAGATTGACTACATCAATGCGCACGGCACAGGAACTGCCAACAATGACGAAGTGGAACTGACCGGCATGGCTGCATTATTCGGGCAAATTCCTCTTTTCAACTCAACTAAATCTTACACCGGACATACATTAGGAGCCGCCGGGGCGGTGGAAGCGATTTTCAGTATTCTGAGCATTGTCCATTCAGAAGCGTATGCGAGTCTGCACGTTAAAACGCCCATGAATTCAGACAAAGGAAGGCCCGTAAGCGCATTTATGCCCAAAACGGACGTTCATTATGCGCTTTCGAACTCTTTTGGTTTTGGTGGGAACTGCACTTCACTCGTTTTTGGCCGGGTTGATTAAAATTAGGTCAAGACTGCATTAAATCCTTCAATATTTTCTGCGCAGCAACGGAAATGATTGTTCCGGGTCCGAAAATGCCTTTCACCCCTTTTTCATACAGAAACGCGTAATCCTGCGCTGGAATCACTCCGCCCGCAATAACCATAATGTCTTCACGACCAATGTCTTTAAGCGCTCCGATCAATTCAGGAATCAATGTTTTGTGGCCCGCAGCTAGGCTGGAAGCGCCAATGACGTGAACATCGTTTTCCGCAGCCTGCTTGGCAACTTCCTGTGGCGTTTGAAAAAGCGGACCAATGTCAACATCAAAACCGAGGTCAGCGAAGCTCGTAGCAATGACTTTCGCGCCGCGGTCATGGCCGTCCTGGCCCATTTTGGCTACTAATATTCTGGCTCGCCGTCCTTCCATTTCTGCAAACTGGTTGGACAATTCCAGCGCAATGCGGAAGTTCTCGTCATCCGAAGCCTCCGCCTGATATACGCCCGAAACGGAGCGGATCGTGGATTTGTAACGGCCAAATTCTTTTTCCATCGCATCTGAAATTTCACCTAATGTAGCCCTTTTGCGCGCCGCGTCAATCGCCAGTGCCAGCAAGTTTTGAGACATTTCTTTGCCACCTTTTTCTCTGCAAGCGATTGTGATTGCTTCCAATGCATTGGCAACTTCCACAGGATTTCTATCCCGTTTTATTTGTTGTAACGAAGCAATTTGTGCGTCCCGAACACTTTGGTTATCAATTTCAAGAATATCAAATGTGTCTTTCTCCTCGGTTTTAAAGCGGTTAACACCGACAATTACATCTTTTCCGGAATCAATGCGCGCTTGTTTTTTAGCAGCCGCTTCTTCAATCCGCATCTTGGGAAGGCCGGTTTCAATCGCCTTGGTCATGCCACCCAGATTTTCGACTTCCTCAATCAGCTGCCATGCTTTTTCAACCAGTTCTTTTGTCAAATATTCAACATAATAAGAGCCGCCCCAGGGGTCAATTGCTTTGCAGAGATCAGTTTCATATTGGATGAACAGCTGCGTATTCCTGGCAATGCGTGCGGAGAAATCAGTTGGTAACGCCATGGCCTCGTCGAGAGAATTGGTATGCAGGGATTGCGTGTGACCCATAACAGCAGCCATAGCCTCGATCGTTGTCCGGGCAACATTGTTATAAGGGTCCTGTTCCGTCAGACTGTAACCGCTTGTTTGACAATGTGTGCGCAATGCAAGCGATTTTTCGCTCTTCAGCCCAAATTGATTGACAATTTTTGCCCAGAGCAATCTTCCCGCGCGCATTTTTGCAATCTCCATAAAGTGGTTCATGCCAATTCCCCAGAAAAACGAAAGTCTCGGCGCAAAGTCATCAATGGCTATCCCCGCTGCCAAGCCCGTTCGAATGTATTCGAGTCCGTCTGCGAGTGTGTAAGCGAGCTCAATGTGTGCTGGCGCGCCCGCTTCGTGCATATGATAACCGCTGATGCTGATGGAATTGAACTTCGGCATAAAATGGGACGTGTAAGCGAAAATATCGCCTACAATCCGCATGGATGGAGCAGGTGGATAAATGTATGTGTTGCGCACCATGAATTCCTTCAAAATATCATTTTGAATGGTGCCTGAAAGCAGACCTGGCTGAATGCCCTGTTCGTCCGCAGCCACAATAAAGAATGCCATGATCGGAATAACGGCTCCGTTCATGGTCATGGAAACGGACATTTGATCGAGCGGAATCTGGCTGAAAAGCATCTTCATATCTTCAACCGTATCAATGGCGACGCCCGCTTTTCCTACATCTCCCGTAACCCTCGGATGGTCGGAGTCATATCCGCGGTGTGTCGCCAAATCGAAAGCGACGGAAAGTCCCTTTTGGCCCGCTGCCAAATTTCTTTTGTAAAAAGCATTCGAATCAGCAGCAGTTGAAAATCCCGCATATTGCCTGATTGTCCATGGCCGCTCTAAATACATGCTCGCATAAGGGCCGCGCAGAAATGGCGCAATGCCCGCCCCGAAGTTTAAATGTTCAGCGCCCTTAAGATCTTCCTTGGTTAATGTTGGTTTCAGCCTGATGCCTTCGGAAGTCTGCACGGGTTTAACAGGCTTAACTTCCGGCTGACCATTAGCGGTTTTCTGGTGTTCAATATTGCGAAAATCTGGCCTCATATCGTTTCAGTGATTATGCTGGAATGCTGATACAAGTTTGCCAAATTCAAATCCGAAAAGTTAAAAATATTTGTGTTAAGCGAATTCCGGCTCGTCAACGCGGGTTTTTCCTTTGCCTCGGTAAATTTATTTACGCCAACAATTATTCTATCAGTGTTAAGAGACAACAACTTTTTGTTGAGAGAAACTTTCATTGCTCTATCAATAAAACCGGTTTCAATACACTTCATAAGCCCTCCTTTATCTTCAATTTCGAGAAATAATGCCCAGGCTTGATCGGCAATTTGCAATGATATTTTCTCTAATAAATAAGATCCGCCGGCGGGATCTGCAACATGCCCCAATCCACTTTCATGGAATAACACAGATGATACATTTCGCGCAATTCGATCAGAAAATGCATTCGTTTCATTAAAAAGTTGATCGTAAGACAGCACTGTCAATGCATTGCATCCACCAATTACAGCGCTCATGGCTTCCGACGCTGAGCGGATCATGTTGGTGTGTGGTGCGGTGTCAGCGTCATGAAATGAGGAAGTCTGCGCGTGGATAAACGGCGTGCAAAGTTCGAAGGGCAGCTGATAACTGTCGGAAATCTTCTTCAGCAAAAAGCGCAATGCTCTGAGTTTTGCAATTTCAGTGAGAAACTCGGTTCCTATGGAAACTGAAAAAAGGATTCGGTTAAATGCGGTCAAAGGCGTGACTCCTGAATTAGTAAGCATATCCATGCATTCAACGGCCGCACCGAGCATATATGCCAGTTCCTGGACCACATCTGCACCATTGTTGTGATACAAATGTCCCTCAATCATATAGGGCCGAAACTCGCGCATATTTTTCGTCTGCGCCAGCACCGATCCGATTGCTGCAATATTTGGTGCCACCGGCTGTCCACTTCGCATCCATTGCGCAATGGGGTCAAGCGCTATGCCGCCTTTGAGATAGTATTTTGCGTTTTTGGATATTTCCTGGAAGAGATTTTCCACGTTTTCCGCTGACCTGAAATAAATTGCAGTGTCACTAAGTTTAATTCCGTTCAGTAATTTCGGAAATTCACAATGCTTAATGTCTGTGTCACCGAGCTCTAAAATGACGCCATCAGCACCATTATTTAGCACATGTTTTAGAGTCGCGTTGGTTGTGCGCGGATCTTGAAAAGTGACTTTTGGAACATTAAGCCAGCCGGGTGTTTTTTTCTGGCAAGCCTGCATTTGTAACATGCGCTCCGAATCCACATCGTCTTGCGTTGCATAAGGTTCGATGTGCAAGTTTTCGCCAATCGTCCAGTCCGACAGCGCTTTAAGCTTGCCTTTCAATTCTTTTTCAGCCTGTTGTTCCCAGTCGTCTTTGCCGGCAGCGCTGAAATCGGAGAATAAATGGGCGGACATCTCGAACGGATTATGTGAGTTACAGCGTAATTTGCTCGTTAACAAAGCTACAAATTTGAGCCCAATTTATCAGTAACTGCGTTGCATCAGCCGCTTGGCAATCTTTGCATTTTGCTGAATTCTTTTTGTTTACGCGTTTGCAGATCGTCCGCATTGATATTAAATTGAACCCTGGTTTTAACAAGCAGAGATCAGGTATTTTTATATCTTTGCCGTCCTTTTAAATTCTGACATCCTGAATTCCGTAAATTATACATTGGAAAGAGTTAGCACACATAGAGAAGTAGACCAGATCTGGAATGCCTGCCTGAGAGTTATTCAGCAGCACATTCCCGATGAAAGTTTCAAGACGTGGTTCGAACCGATCCGACCTTTGAAACTTTACGGTAAAGTGCTTACGATCCAGGTTCCGAGCCAGTTTTTCTACGAATGGCTGGAAGATAATTACGTGAATTTGCTTAGAAAAGCATTGGATTACGCGATCGGTCGCGACGGACTTTTGGAATATTCCATTATCGTGGACACGGGAAATGATAAGCATCAGCCGCTTACAATGAACGTTTCCACACCCAAATCACCCAATTATTCCAAGCCCGACAACTTTGTCACCGATCCGCGGCTTGGGTCCAATCACCGCGATAAGGACCACGATTCGATGAATCTGGACACTTACCTGAATCCGAATTACTCATTTGACAATTTTATTGAAGGCGATTGTAACCGCCTTGCGCGTTCTGCCGGGTTTGCAGTGGCCCAGCGCCCGGGATTGACGTCTTTCAACCCGTTAATGATGTACGGCGGGGTAGGACTGGGCAAAACGCACCTGGTGCAGGCCATTGGAAATTACATTATGAACCACTTTGAAAACAAGCTGGTGCTGTATGTCTCTTCCGAAAAGTTTACCAATCAATTTATCAATTCCATTAAAAATAACACGCTGCAGGATTTCACCGACTTTTATATGAAGGTGGACGTGCTGGCGATTGATGACGTTCAGTTCTTGTCTTGGAAAAAGAGAAAACGCAGGACACATTCTTTCATATTTTTAATCATCTGCACCAGCTTGGGAAGCAGATCATTATGACGAGTGACCGCCCGCCGCGTGAGCTGCAAGGCTTACAGGACAGGTTGTTATCTCGCTTTAAATGGGGTTTAACGGCTGATTTGCAAACTCCTGACTTCGAAACGCGGATCGCCATTATTCAGAAAAAGATCCAGTCAGAAGGGATTTCGATTGATTATGATGTGATTGAATACATTGCGCACAGCGTCAATTCAAATGTAAGGGAATTGGAAGGTGTGATCGTTTCGCTGATGGCGCAGGCATCTCTTACCCGTCGGGAAATTGATGTGGAGCTGGCCAAAAACACATTGCGGAACATCGTAATGAATGAGGATAAGGAAGTTACCATCGACACGATTCAGGAGACCATAGCGGATTATTTTCAGGTTACCATTGCAGATTTAAAAAGTAAAAGCCGGAAGAAAGAAGTCGTTTATCCAAGACAACTGGCGATGTTTCTGGCAAAAGAATACACGGATCTGCCGTTGAAATCGATTGGTTATCATTTTGGAGGCCGTGATCACAGCACTGTAATCCACTCGATTCAAAGCATTAACCTGCTGATGGGCGAAACGCCCGACGTGGAAGAAACTTTACAAAAGCTGCGCAGTTACTTTAAATAAAATTCGGCGTCTAATGGTTTGATCATCTTTCAAACCAAATCCCATGACTCCACTCCTGATCGAACGCGCACAAATCCGTGACGCAAATTGGAACGAACACATTAGAAAATCCCTTCAATGTGTCATTTACGCACAAACTTATTATCTGGACATTGTTTGCGAAAGTTGGAAAGCGCTTGTCTGGCCAGATTTAGAAAATGCTCAAATTGTGATGCCGCTGCCAATTCGGCGGAAAATGGGTTTCTCCATCATCTACCAACCGTTTTTTTGTCAATATCTTGGCATATTCTCAATCCGGCCGATATCAGATTTGCAACTGAGATCATTCATCGAATTCCTTTCAGGAAGCTTTTCCTACATCTCAGCTTATCACTTCAATCCCGAAAATTCAGTCCGGATTTCTCAATTCACCAACGTTTTTTCAGACCTGACATTTGTAAAACACCAAACGTATTGGTTGCAAGTGAATGGCGATTATCCCGCGTTGAAGGCACATTATTCGAAAGACAAGAAAGCGAATTTGAAGCGAAGCATCACATTGCAATGGCAAGTGCAGAAAAGTGCTGATCCTGAGTTCCTCATCAGATTATTCAAAGAAAACCAAACGGAACGTATCCCGGGAGGCGTGGATCCTAATGCCTATGAGCGATTAAAAGCAATCGTTGCAGCATCGCACGCCCGCGATCAGGCGGAGATTCTTTACGCTTCTTGCGATGGGCAAATCCATGCAGGAATTCTTTTGATCAAATTTTCAGGAAGGACAATTTATCTTTTCAATGCGGCTGATCGAAAGGGAAGAATTGGTAACGCCCGGACATTCTTGCTGGACAATTATTTCCGGAGGATTGACAGTGGAAATGCAGTCATTTTTGACTTCGAAAGTCCGCAGGTTGAATCAATTGCTCATTACTATAACGGTTTTGGAAGCAACCCAACCGCTTTTTACACCATTAGCAAGAACGAACTCTGGTTTCCGTTCAGGCAGATTCAAAACTGGCGGAAGCGTTTTTTCAAAACCAGACCAAATCCTTTTTGAGTCCCTTGTAAGATTTCAGATCCATTTCCAAAGAGCCGATCTTTAACTCAACTTCTGCTTTTACAGGAATTTTATTAGCGTCATCAGAAACCCATAAACGCATCGCACCTTCGCCTTTGAAAAATTTGTTGTCTGGAATTAATGGGTTGATCCTTAGAACCTTTGTCTTTCCGTATTTGGTTTTAATCACATCTTTTCCAACATAACGAACACGTAGTTTGTAAACCTCGCCATCAAAAAATGTCGGCACTTCTATGACTTCCCCTTCTGCGACTTTCTCAAAATTAATTGTCCGCAAGTAAAAATAGCCGCTGATGATGTCGTGAATGTTATTCGGGACATTGAATGTCTTCGTTTCATCTTTCACGCTCGAAACAGCCTGATCGCGGTTGTGGTTGAACATGACGCGCTCTTCCTTGCGATATTTGTTCTCTTGTATCTGACGCTCAAACATATGCGGCAGAATCGCGGTCGTGTCAATGTAAGAACGCCACGTATCGCGAACGCGGGAAATCAGGTCAAAAGCACCGACCGTGCGGCCAGATACGTTGACCCGGTAACAAGGCCTGTTGTTGATCATGGAAACCGACTTGCCAACTTCAACTTTGGCCTCAGCCGCATTTATAAAGCCATAATGCACCCGATATTCCACCCGCTCGCCCGGGCCGAAGCTTTTATTTGGAATGACCCTGTTTTGAGCAAGCTGTTCATATTGCCGAAACGAGAGTAAAATGCTGAAAATGAGTAAGCCTGCAATAACGATGTACGATCTCTTCATGCTAAAACTGTAATTATAGAGAGGGATATTTTTCTTTCAGCCAAGCCAGATATTTCTTAATATTTCCTCCAAATTTTTGCTCAAACTCGATTTTAAATGTGTCTTGCTTAGATCTGTAAGTCTCATAACTAATGAAATATGCGTTATTCGGCATCTTTCCATCCGGCCAGCGACTCGCCGTCTGCCGATTTTTGTTTGTTAACGTACGCTTTCCCGAAAGCAGTGTGTCCGCGTCATCAAGTATGTTCGTAATCAATGTGTTCTTCAACGAATCCCGGTGTGCATTAGCAACTGGGCTTGGCCCAAATGTCCCGTAAAGGCTGTCCAACCGCGCAATGCCCCGGAGCATGTGCCCCGAATAGGCGTCGTTGTACTTTTTTGAATATTCGTATGTACGTAATTCCGGTGAGTCCAGACCATACTTGTATTTCAAAAACCGGATTGCGCCCTGGTCGCCTATAAAACTCGCGAGGTTTTCATTCAGTTCGAGATTGCTTTTCACAAAAAGTGTTCCATGCGTCAGTTCGTGCAGGATCAGGTTGGCAAGGCTGCCCACCTTTCTTTTGAGCATGCTGGACAGGATCGGGTCTTTCAGGTAACCCAATGTTGACCACGCCGACACTTCGCCAATGTCCGTGTCCAGACCTTGTTTGATCAATGCCTGTTCTTCGCGAACGGCGCGCGTAGAATCAAAAAAGCCTTTGTAAGGGAAGCTGCCGATTATAGGAAAATGCCATTTGTAAGGCGCAATTTTATATCGGTCGGATGCTGTTATAAGCCAAATAAGCGGCTTTCCGTGCTGATTATAGAATGTTGTGTAGTTTTTGGAAGGTGTTAAGCCCAACGAATCGACGCCGAATTTTTTGATTTCCTCGATCAACGCGATCCTCGCCTTCAATGAATCCGGGAATGTCAGGTCTTTCATCACATCTTCCACGTCCTCCACATTCATCAGGATTTTGACTTGTCCGGATGCCTGCATCCAACCGTAACTCAGCAAATCGCGATATATAACGCCAAGAATGACACAAAGGACTAAAATGGCAAGCAGAATTTTTCTTAGCACAAAACAATGTAATTAGCGAGCATGCAACCAATCTGTAAAACAGATCTTTGCTGCAAAAATATGCAAATTGAACGGTATTTATTTACCGTTCGTCAATGCAAGCAACCGATAGTTAACTCACATGTGACGGTGAATAATCCGATCACGGAATTTGTAAAATCCTCTTGATATTATCTGCATTTATTAAGTTTGAAATTATATTTTTATAAGAAAAAGCCGTTGGAATTTTGAGTGAAATTCGGTATTTTTACACAACTAAAAAGACCAATTTTCAAGCGGTTTTTGTGAAGCAAAGGCCGCTTTTTTATGAACAAACTAAATAATTGTAACCTGTTTTATGGCACAACCAACCACAGATAAAGACAACAAACTAAAAGCTTTACAAACTACCCTGGAAAAGCTGGACAAGACCTACGGTAAGGGCACAGTAATGCGCTTGAGCGACAGCAAGGTTTTGGACATTCCTGTTATTTCTACGGGTTCTCTTGGGCTTGACCTGGCGCTTGGCGTAGGCGGCGTGCCGCGTGGTCGTGTTGTAGAAATCTACGGACCGGAATCTTCCGGTAAGACCACACTATCAATGCATTGCATTGCCGAGGCACAGAAAAAAGGCGGACTTGCGGCGTTCATTGACGCTGAGCATGCTTTCGACAGATCATATGCTGAGAAATTAGGCATTGATACAAGTAATTTGCTGATTTCGCAGCCGGACAGCGGTGAGCAGGCATTGGAAATTGCCGAGCATTTGATCAGCAGCGGTGCTGTTGATATCATTGTAATTGACTCCGTTGCAGCACTTGTTCCCCGCGCTGAACTAGAAGGCGAAATGGGAGACAGCAAAATGGGTTTACAGGCTCGTTTGATGTCGCAGGCATTGCGGAAATTGACAGGTGTAATTAACAAAACCGGATGCTGCTGTATATTCATCAACCAGCTGCGTGAAAAAATCGGTGTTATGTTCGGTAACCCTGAGACAACAACGGGTGGTAACGCTTTGAAATACTATGCTTCGGTGCGTTTGGACATTCGCCGCGTGGGTCAGATCAAAGAAAGCGCTGACCAGATTTTGGGTAACCGCACTCGTGTGAAGGTTGTTAAGAACAAAGTTGCACCGCCTTTCAAGGTTGTGGAATTTGATATCATGTACGGTGAAGGAATTTCCAAAGTAGGAGAGATCATCGACCTTGCCGTTGAATTGGAGATCGTTAAGAAGGCCGGTTCCTGGTTTAGCTATGATGGCAACCGTCTTGGACAAGGCCGTGACGCTGTGAAAGCGCTTATTAAGGATAATCCGGAATTAATGGATGAACTGGAATCGAAAGTTCGTGCCAAAGTGAACAATGAGCCAGATGCGCTGATCGACACTAGTGAGCCGAATGTTGTAGATGAAGGCGCTCCGCTTTAATCGCAAATTATATTCATAAAAAATGCCCGGTGTTTGCCGGGCATTTTTTGTTTTATATCAAAATGGTTTTCGATCATCATCTTCATCGAAGTCATAGTCGTCTTCTCCTGGTCCGGAAAACATGCTGCTCACCAGATCCTGGAACTTCATTCCCTGATCCAATGACATTTTCCCGATTAATGAGAATTCAGCCATGCCGTGTAATGCGAATTCCATCATGAAAAGCTTCTCCTCCGCGCTTGAATAAGCACTCAGCATATCCACGAAATCATCCAGTCCGTCGATGGTTTTAAGACGCGCCATGTATTCACGGTCGGTCATATCGCCCGGCATTTCCATTTCATTGCCTGAGCCAAACCATTCAATCACTTTCGCATATGGATTGATCTTGCTTTTTTTGCTCTTTTCCGGATCCGGAAAGAAGTTAAGGAATTGTGTACGAATGGCTTTTCCAATCAAATTTTGCGCAACGATAACGGGTCCTTCAACCTCGCCTTCATAAACGAGCTCCACTTTGCCGCAAATGGCCGAAACAACACCATACAAGTCAGAAATGCGGACGTAAGTGCTTTCCTCGCCGTTGATAAGTGCTCTTCTTTCGGCAGTGCTTAACAAACTTTCGTAAGCAGAAATCGTCAAACGTGCCGAAACACCGCTTTTGCTATCCACATATTCGCTTTCACGTGCTTCAAATGCAATTTGCTCAATGAGCGTTTTCGCAAGCTCATTTACCCTGATCAGGCCAACTTGCTCTGTCTTAACAACTGCTTCTTGCTCAGTGATTTTCTTGCCGGTTTCTATTGTTTTCGGATAATGCGTCACAATCTGACTTTCTATCCGGTCTTTCAATGGTGTTACAATGCTTCCGCGGTTTGTGTAATCCTCCGGGTTGGCAGTGAAAACAAACTGAATGTCAAGCGGCAAAACGCAGCTTGAACCCACGGATCTGAATGTCGCCTTCTTGCAAAATATTAAATAATGCAACCTGAATCCTCGCCTGTAAATCGGGAAGCTCGTTGATCACGAAAATCCCGCGGTGCGAACGTGGAATAAGGCCGAAATGGATTACCCGCTCATCGGAATAAGGCAATTTCAGTGTAGCCGCTTTGATAGGATCCACGTCGCCGATAAGGTCAGCAACGGAAACGTCAGGCGTAGCCAGTTTCTCTGTATAGCGCTCATCGCGATGCAACCAAGCAATTTCAGTTTGGTCACCATATTCTTCAACCGCATCTTTCGAGAAACGTGACAATGGCGCCAAAGGATCATCGTGCAACTCCGAATCCTTGATGTAAGGAATATATTCATCCAGCAATCCGATCATCATTCTGGCAATACGCGTTTTTGCTTGCCCGCGCAGCCCCAGAAAGTTAATGTTGTGCATGGAAAGTATCGCACGCTCCACATCAGGAATTACCGTCTCCTCATAACCCCAGATGCCGGGGAAGATGTTTTCTTTGTTTTTTATCTTAACGATCAGATTATCACGTAGTTCCTGTTTAATAGAACGTGACTGGTAACCTGCATTTTTCAGTTCACCGAGCGTCTGGATATCCAGCAGCTCTGAACTCGTGAGAAGTGAGTAATTCATGTATTTTAAACTGATTAACGCGCATACGCCACAGAACGCATTTCACGGATTACGGTAATTTTTATTTGTCCCGGATATTGCATTTCCTTTTCGATTTTCTGAGAAATGTCAAAAGAAAGCATTCCTGCTTTTTCATCCGAAACATTGTCTGCGTCAATGATCACGCGCAACTCGCGGCCAGCCTGGATCGCGTAGCATTTTTCAACACCGTCGAATGATAATGCCATGTTTTCAAGATCACGAAGTCTTTGAATGTAAGACTCCATCATTTCGCGGCGGGCACCTGGGCGTGAGCCTGATATCGCGTCGCAAACCTGGATAATCGGAGAAAGAATGCTCGTCATTTCGATCTCGTCATGGTGAGCACCGATGGCGTTGCAAACTTCCGGGTTCTCCTTGTATTTCTTAGCAAGTTCCATTCCTAATATTGCGTGCGGAAGGTCTGATTCCTCAGGCCAAACTTTACCAATATCATGCAGCAGACCTGCTCTTTTTGCCAATTTCGTATTCAATCCCAACTCCGATGCCATAGTCGCACAAAGCTTAGCAACCTCGCGTGAATGCTGCCAGCAGGTTTTGACCGTAAGATGAACGGAAACGCATGCGACCGATCATTTTCACCAGTTCCGGATGAAGTCCGTGAATGCCCATGTCAATCACAGTTCGTTCACCAATTTCCACGATTTCATCGTCAATGTTCTTGCGTGTTTTGGCAACAACTTCTTCAATTCTCGCTGGGTGGATCCTTCCGTCCTGAACCAGACGGTGCAGAGAAAGTCTTGCGATTTCACGTCTTACCGGATCAAATCCAGAGATTACAATGGCTTCCGGGGTGTCATCAACAATAATCTCTACGCCTGTTGCAGCTTCCAATGCACGAATGTTCCGTCCTTCGCGGCCGATGATTTTTCCTTTAATATCATCGTTTTCAATGTTGAAAACAGAAACACAGTTCTCAATCGCATGTTCCGCAGCGGTGCGTTGAATGGTTTCGATAACGATTTTCTTAGCTTCTTTTGTGGCGGTAAGGCGGGCTTCTTCCATCGCACTTTTCACATAAGAGCCGGCTCTTGTATCAGCCTCTGCTTTCAATGCGTCAACCAGTTGCTCACGAGCCTGGTCTGCGGTGAGGTTAGCAATTTTTTCAAGCTGGGTCACTTGCTGCTGCAATGATTTTTCAGCTTCCTCGCGGCGTTTTGCAGCGATTTCAAGTTGCTGATTCAAGTTGGTTTTCAGTGCTTCCAACTCATTTTCGCGGCGCTTGTTGTTCTCAATCGTTTGATTCAGGCTCTGCTCGCGTTGTTTTAATTTCTGCTCGTTGGTCTGAAGAATGACGCGTTTTTTGTTGGCATCTTCTTCAAATTCAGTTTTAAGCCTCAAATATTTTTCTTTGGCTTCGAGAATACGGTCTTTCTTTATGTTTTCAGCGGCACTTTCAGCATTTCGGAGAATTTCGGCTGCGCGTTCCTGCGCTTCTTTTTCTTTCTGATCAAAAGATCGCTGAAAGATGTACTTTCCTGCGAAAATCCCCACACCTACGGCGATGATGTCCGACAGGAGGACAATGAAAACTAATGAGTTTGACATTTCAGTAATGGTTATATATAGTTGGTTTTACCTACTACACCAGCGTGAAAATGCCGAAATTGGAAGGATTGAAAGATTATAAAGAGGAATCCGTATAAAATAAAGGTTATGTGGTGTTGCGCTTTTAGCCTTCTATAGCACTGGTAATTGTTTCATCAAGCTTTTCAACTCTGCTTTTTAAATGACGCTACCAGATTATCCATTTGCTCCTGATTCCTTTGCAATGCAACAAGGCATTCGATGGAGGTGAGGGCAATTGCTTCAATGTCACCGTATACTTTTCCCTTTAATTTATGCTGCTGCACGCGTTGCAAGAACACCTCATACCCATCCCTGTAGAATTTCTCCTGATCTGCTGGAACACTCAGTTTGAAACCCCTGTCCAGCAGTTTTATAAAGACAGAAACGTCCGGATTGGGTATGCTATTTTTTTTTCATAAGGTATCTTCAAGCAATTCAATGCACTTATCGATCTCTTGTATATATCGTTCAACTGAGTCTTTCAGTTCGGCTATTCCGCTTGTTGGTGTCAGTTTACTAGTGACAATTTTAGCGAAACTTTTAGACTTATTAAAGTCTTTTTCCAAACTAGTGTATTTTTTCTTCTATTTCTTTTGCTTCTTCCTTGAGTTGGATATTCGATGCGCGCAGCTCAGCATTTTCACGCTGCAGCTCTGATATTGACCAGCTTAGTTTCTCTTTTGTGTTGATCAGAAACTTTGAGTTTTCTCAGGTCAGACAACTTGTGTTCAATAATGCGCTCGATGCTCCTTTCCATTTCCAGACCTTAATATTCAGTCAAAGCAAAATTCATTTATTTCATTTTCTGATCACGGCTTCAAATTCTCTTTCATACGCACCTGATCAGGCGCTGCATTGTTTTATCAATGACTTTGTCTGTCAGCGTTTGCTGGTCATCCTGCAAAATAAAGCTTACCGAATAAGATTTTTTGCCTTCCAGATTCGCTCCTTCGTAAACGTCGAAGACATTAACCGAACGCAGCAATTGTCTTTCTGTTTTATATGCAGTCTGCCGAAGTTCTTCAAATGTAATTTTCTTGTTTACAACAAGCGACAAATCCCTGCGCACTTCTGGAAATTTGGACACTTCTTTATATTGGACAAATGCATCGTATTGTTTCAAAATGTAATCCCAGTCGAAATCAGCATATAAAACGGCTGCTTTAATGTCCAGCTTTTTGGTAATTGCTGTTGTCAATTGGCCAAATGAAACGACCGGCTTGCGATTAAGCGTCAGCGTTGTGCCGTATTTGAAAATGACCGGATCGGCATCTTGTTTTTCCAGATCCTTGATTTTTACAGACGTTAAAACCTGCATTACGAAGCCCGCCATATCATGGAAAACGGCTTCTCTTGATTTCTCAAACCAGCTTTCCTGCTGAATGTTGCCTGTTACAAAAACTGAAAGACGTTCTTTCTCAACATATTTTCCGTTGACCTCATTATAAGTTTTGCCAAATTCAAACAGTTTCAAATCCTTCTGACGGCGATTGCTATTGTAAGAAACCACTTCCAATCCCGAGAAAATCAATGTTTGGCGCATTACTGACAAGTCTTCACTCAAATAGTTGAGGATTTTCACAGGATTGCCTCCAACGCTGCTTTCCAAAGACACGTGATATTCCGGTTTGGTAAGCGAATTGTTGATCATCTCGTTGAAGCCATTTGCAACCAGCAGCTCTGCAACGCGCAATGTCAGTTTCTCAGGATCATTTACAGGGAAATCAGAAATGAAGTCCGAGCTCAAATGATCCGAAAGCTCCACTTGCCCGAAACCGTAAATTCTCAAAATCTCTTCGATCACATCTGCCTCCCGCTGCACATCCACGCGGTAAGGTGGGACGATGGCTGTAAAGCCCGTTTCCGTTTCGTTCTTAATTTGAATGTCAAGTCCGTTTCAGAATGTTGCGGATCTGCGTTTTTTCAAGGGATTTCCCAATCAGCCTATCAATGTTGCTGTAACGCATAGTCACCTCAAAATCAGCGATTGGTGCTTCGTAAATGTCTGTAATGTCAGACGAAATGCTTCCTCCTGCAATTTCTTTGATCAATAATGCAGCCCTTTTGAGTGCATACAAAGGCATATTAGGATCCGTCCCACGTTCAAAGCGGAAAGAAGAATCGGTTTTTAATGCGAAACGCTGCGCTGTTTTCCGAACCCAGATTGGGGAGAAATAAGCGGATTCCAGGAAGATTGAAGTTGTGTCGTTGGTAACACCCGACGTGAGACCACCAAAAACGCCCGCAATGCACATGGGTTCCGGACTGCCGTTCGCTCCTTCGTTACAGATCATCAGATCAGAATCCGAAAGCTTTCTTTCAACGCCATCCAATGTTACAAATGTTGTCCCGGCTGTGACCGTTGTCACAATAACCTTATCGCCAATGATTTTATCAGCATCAAAAGCATGCATCGGCTGGCCCAACTCGTGACATATATAATTGGTAATGTCCACAATGTTGTTAATCGACCGGATTCCGATCGTCGCAAGTCGCTGCTTGATCCAATCCGGAGATTCGCCGACCTGAATGCCTGAAATGGTAAGTCCTGTATATCTGGGGCAAGCTTCGGTGTTGCGAACTTCAACCTGAACCGGCAGATTTTGGTTGTCAATTTTGAAATTTTCAACCGAAGGCAAGTGAATAGGGCGGTTGAAAAATGCCTTTAAATCACGCGCAACGCCATAATGCGAAGCTGCATCAGCGCGGTTAGGCGTAAGCCCGATTTCTATCAAATAATCTGATGTAATGCCGAAATATTCGCTTGCGGGTGATCCGTTTGGCAAATCGGTTTCCAAAACCAGGATTCCGTCGTGTGAAGTTCCTATGCCAAGTTCGTCTTCCGCACAGATCATTCCTTCTGAAAGCGCACCACGAATTTTTGATTTTTTTAAAACCAATGGCTGCTCACTTCCGGTCGGGTATAATGTTGTGCCGACTGTCGGGCAACGAGCACTTTTTGGCCAGCGGCAACATTAGGCGCACCGCAAACTATGGATAGAGGATTTTCAGCGCCAACGTCGACTGTTGTGAGTTTCAAACGATCAGCTTCCGGGTGTTTTTCACAAGTAAGCACTTCACCAATCACCACACCCTGCAATCCGCCTTTTATAGATTCAATCTCTTCAATGCTTTCGACCTCCAATCCCGTGCCTGTCAATATCTTGCCGGTCTGGTCGGGAGATTCTGTTATTTCTACTAATTCTTTAAGCCACTTATAAGAGATCTTCATGCGAATGCTTTAAAATATGTAAAAGGCTCCTCGAAGCCTGAACTACAAAATTAAGGATTTAAGTCGAACGACGCCGAGAAGGTTGCGATACTAATCGCTTTTTTACAAAAAAATAAAATGTTACTGCCAGCTTATCAATGTACGGCAGATTCGAGCTGCTCACCAGCCGGAATGGCGACGGATAATGTATTTTCGGCAGGCGGAACAGGGCAGGCATACGACTCCTGATAAACGCAATAGGGATTATAAGCCTTATTAAAATCAAGAACGATCACATTGTTTTTGATCTCAGACACGGGATAATCCAGGTAACGGCCGCCACCATAGGTTTGTTTTCCGCTCGTCGCATCTTTGAACAAAACAGAAATCACGCTTTCGTTTTTGAGTAAAAGCAGTTTTTCTTCCTGGTCGCCGATCTTGAAATGTGCGTAACCATATTTCTCATATTTTTCGGAAGTGCCGTCTGTATATTTCACAATCACCTCTTTATCATCATTGGTGTAAGGCGTAATGTTGGCTGTGATCCGGTAAGTGAGATCAGGCTGAAAGTAATGCAGACCGTGAAATGCTTCCTTGTCCGCAATGGGCGAGTCTTCCGTTGTTTTGAACTGCTCATCTTTGGCTTCGCGCTCTGCCAAAATCGTCGTTTTATACTTTTCCGGATTGTTCGCAAACTGATCATCAGCATTGCCATTTAACCCTGAACCAGAAAAATTTTCTATTATAAAATAGGCTAAAATCGCGATAACCATCGCAATTGTGCTATATCGCATTACTTTATTTTTGAACATATCGGATCGTAAATTTTATTCGGACCACAAACTTACACCCGAAACTGTGCTTTGAAAAGTATAGGATGTTTATTTACTTTTTATGATAATTTTGAATCTTCGCACCGAGCCGGGTTGCGACTTTCGGGTGAAATATCCCTAAATTGACCTGGCAAATTATTCACACAACACCTGACCCATCGTATGTCATACACAAAGCGCGTACTCATTGCCGAAGACAGCTCAGTTATTCAAAACCTGGCAAGGAAGATTTTGGAATTCCAACATTACGAGATCACTTCCGTTAAGAATGGAGAACAAGTTTTGCAACTTTTGGAAAAAGAAGATTTCGACATTATCCTGCTCGATATCAATATGCCAGTGATGGACGGAATGGAATGTGCCAGAAGCATCCGCAAATTGCCAAACGAGAAAAAGGCGAAAACGCCGATCGTAGCGATTACAGGCAATGCTAAAAATTATTCAGAAGAAGACTTTAAACAAGCAGGATTTGATGATGCGCTGATGAAACCGTTGAATTTTGACCGTTTGGTTGAGGTGGTTGCGCATTTGACAGAATAAACCTGATGAGGATTACATTTTTAGGGACCGGCACATCACAGGGAATACCGGTTATTGCCTGTGAATGTGCCGTTTGCCAATCTGACGACCCACGTGATAAGCGTTTAAGGACTTCCGTTTGGATCCAGACCCAAGGAAAATCTTTTGTAATAGACACCGGTCCTGATTTCCGTCAGCAAATGCTTCGCGCCAATGTGAAGGATTTGGACGCAGCTATTTTTACACACCAGCATAAGGACCACACCGCCGGATTAGACGATATCCGTGCATTTAACCACCGCCAGCAACGCGACATTCCGCTTTATGGAAGAGCGTCTGTTTTGCAACAAATTCAGAACGAATTTGCCTATGCATTTTCAGAGAACAGATATCCTGGTGTCCCGCATTTTGAACTTCATGACATTGAAAATGAGCCTTTTGATGTGCAGGGTGTGCAATTTACACCCATTGAAGTGATGCATCACAAATTGCCGGTTTACGGTTACCGGATAGGCGATTTTACCTACATTACCGATGCCAATTTCATTTCTGAAAAAGAGCAGCAGAAAATAAAAGGCTCCAAAGTGCTTGTTCTGGACACGCTTCAGAAAGAGCCGCATCTTTCGCATTTTACTTTGTCTCAGGCGCTGGATTTAATTAAAAAGCTCGATGTGCCGCAAGCTTGTCTCGTCCATATGAGCCACAAGCTTGGGAAACATGCGGACATTGAAAAAGAGCTTCCCTCCAATGTGCATCTGGCTTACGACGGGTTGGTTCTGGATTTATAAATGATCAGCTGTAACGGTCATTTCTCCAAGGATAAGCTGTATTTGAATAACCTCTCAATTCCCAAAAACCGAGTTTGTTGTAAGATAAAAACTCAATCCTGCTGATCCATTTACTTCCTTTCCAAGCGTAAAGCTGAGGTGTGATCATACGCACCGGACCCCCGTGATCCCGTTCTACGGGCCTCATTATCGGCCGTGTGCAGAAGCAGGACATCCTCTTTTAATGCTTCTGTCAAAGAAATGTTGGTCGTGTATTTGTCATAACCATGGCAAAGAATGTGCGTGGCGTTTGATTCTCGGGCATGACCAATGCTGCCAGATCCGCCAGCTTCACGCCAACCCACGGCACATCCATCCGCGACCAGGTCGTCACGCAATGAAAATCGCTGACGTCTTCGGTCTGAGGCAAAGCCATGAAATCGTCCCAGGTTAATGTTACAGGCGATTCGACTTCGCCGTCAATGACCAGTTTCCATTTCTGGTGAGAAATATCAGGTTTAAAACCCAGATCCAGCACGGGCCATTTTACAGTTTTGATCTGCCCGACAGGCAACTTGGGCATGCCATGCCGGTTTATTTCGCCCGAACCCATTGGACGTGTGTCTGAAACAGACGGCGTCTTAGCCATTTGATCCTCAAAGCGTGCTTTCAGTTTCATGCGGGCTTCGACGATTTTATCAAGTTTGCTTTCGTTTTCCATTTTAAGAGTCTGATTTCGTTAACCTTCGCTAACCCATTGCATCATCAGCGCGGTGAGGTAACCGCCGTAGGTGCCGATTGCGTATCCTAATATAGCAAAGTAAAACGCCCACTGTGGCCAAAGAAGGATGAAAAGCTGCGGCTACAACCGAAGCCTGAGGCCGA
Source organism: Dyadobacter sp. AC419 (assembly GCF_979253085.1). Taxonomy (NCBI): domain Bacteria; kingdom Pseudomonadati; phylum Bacteroidota; class Cytophagia; order Cytophagales; family Spirosomataceae; genus Dyadobacter; species Dyadobacter sp. AC419. The sequence continues at coordinate 140,953 of NZ_CEEDCD010000025.1, forward strand.
ACCGCCAAACATCGGCCTGACTCCCGACTGCCAGAAAAAAGAACGGAATTTTGAGCCATTTGCATACAATGATCAGAATCACGGCGTGCGTCAGAATCCAGATTAACCCTATCGCAAACAGTCCGGGATTGTCAGCCACAGCGCCTAAGTCCATTTGCATGCCGATCGTGGCTACCAAAACATACAAAAACACTGAACCCAATTTGGAAGCACCGACGTGTTCCAGCCTCCTGATTGGCGTCATGGACAATGCAATGCCAATAAATGTGGCGATCGTCACCACCCAAAAGAATGTTGAGGTCAGGCTGTATTTTTCGAGAGAAGGATAATTTTTGGCAAGATAAGGTGTGATCATGTCCGCCAGAAAATGTGCAAGCCCGGTGGCACCAAAGCCCGCGCCAGCCAGAAAAATGTAATCGCGCACGTGAGGCACTTTTACATTGGCTTCATGCTGCGCATCGAGCTGAACTTTAATTTCCTCAATCGGCCTGTTATCAGCACCCAAAAAATGGTCAAGGCGCGAAGCAATTCCTGCTCCATAAATCAAAAAAGCCATCCAAAGCTCTGCAATCAACACATCCACGGCCACCATTTGCGAAAACAAAGCATCGCTAGGCTTGAAAACTTCTCTCAAAGCAGTCTGGTTAGCGCCGCCGCCAATCCAGCTTCCGGCAATGGTTGCCAATCCCCGCCAAACGGCATCCGCACCTTCCCCACGAACAGTTTCAGGACTGATAGAACCTACAACCCACAATGCAAATGGTCCGCCGATCATAATGCCGAGCGTTCCTACAAGCATGGCAATGAGCGCTTTGGGTCCTAACCGGCTCAGCGAGCGCCAGTCCATGCCGATGGTGAAAAAGACAAGACAGGCGGGGAGGAAATATTTGGAAACAACCGGATAAAGTTGGGACGTGCTTCCATTTACAATGCCAAATGAATTGAGTAAACCGGGGATAAAATAGCAAAGCAGCAGCGGGGGAACGACTGCGTAAAAGCGTTTCCAGCTGTCGATGGAGGCCGTGTAAAAAATCAAAGCTAAAATCAGCATTAATATGCCCAGTACAACAGCGTCGTTTGTAATCATTGGTTACTAAATAGGTAGGATTGGGTAAAAATAGCGCTGTTTTTTCACTATGCATAACCAGCGGCTCCATTCATCAAGTGTAATGAACGCTTCGCGAAATATTAATTGGGGAAAATGGCGAATTTCGTAATTTACATTGTGATTTTGAGGACAGACAATAATAACGTATAAATATGGCACTCTATAATTTATTACTGAACGGAAAAAAAGTGAAGGTCGACGTGGAGCCGGACATGCCTTTGCTATGGGTCGTAAGAGACTTTGCGGGCTTAAAAGGGACAAAGTTCGGCTGCGGATTGGCCTTATGCGGTGCCTGCACGGTGCATTTGAATGGCGAACCAACGCGTTCGTGCCAGTTGCCGATTTCAGCAGTTGGCAAAAATGATAAGATCACAACCATTGAAGGCGTTGGTGACGGAAAGTTGAGCATCATTCAAAAAGCCTGGATAGAAGAGCAGGTTCCGCAATGCGGCTATTGTCAATCGGGGCAGATCATGAGCGCTACTGCATTGCTTAAAAGTAACCCTAACCCGAGTGATGCCGAAATTGACTCGGCTATGAGCGGGAATTTGTGCCGTTGCGGGACTTATGACCGCATTCGCAAAGCGATCCACCGCGCGGCAGACGAAATGAAAAGTTTCTGCGACTGGCATTGGAAAGCGTTAATGATAATCTCGGTCAAACCTTAGCTTCAAACACATTGAAAAATATACAAACCTCTCGCCGCGACTTTCTGAAAGTTTCCGGCATAACGACATTCGGGCTCGCGCTGGGCATTTCCGGATTTACGCGGGACGCTTCTTTGAAGAAAATCACACCGGCCGTGCTTCGATTGGAAATCAATCCTTTCATCATTATCGACACCAATGGCAACATTACATTGGTTAACCCACGACCCGATATGGGCCAGGGATCAACGCAGGCAGTGCCTTCACTTTTGGCGGAAGAGCTGGAAGTAAGCCTCGAAAAAGTGCTGATCATTCAAAGTGACGGCATGGGTAAATATGGAAGCCAGAACGTCTGGAGGAAGCAGTTCTGTTCGCGAATTATGGTTACCAATCCGTAAAGCCGGCGCCGCAGCCCGTGAAATGCTGACGGCGACTGCTGCAAAAAGATGGAATGTGCCTGTTTCCGAATGTCATGCGGAAGATGCTAAAATCATTCATAAGGCAAGTGGCAAAAGCCTTACTTACGGCGAGCTGGCCGATGAAGCGTCTAAGCTGGAAATTCCGAAAGACCCGAAGCTGAAAGATGCCAAGGATTTTAAGCTCATTGGTAAATACAACAAAAGGCTGGACGTTCCGGAGCGTGTGAATGGAAAGGCGGTTTACGGCATTGACGTCGATGTGCCTGGAATGGTATATGCCAGCATTTTACATTCGCCTATGTTGCATGGCAAAATCGTTTCTATTGAAGATTCGGAAGCTAAAAAGGTCAAAGGCGTGCTGCAAGTGATCAAAACCGAAAGGCCGATGCCGCACCGGACTTCCGAAGCTGTGGCGGTTGTCGCAACCAATTATTGGGCGGCTTTAAAAGGCAAAAAAGCTTTGATCGTTAAATGGGACAATGGCGATCTGGAACAAAAAGTGAATACAGCCAATTACTTCGCCGCCACTTATGATGCTGCTAAAAAAGACGGCATTAATGCGGAGGAAAAAGGTGATTTTTCAGTAAAATATGCAGCTGCCAAAGAAAAGATAGAATCGAACTACGAAACGCCATTTTTGGCGCATGCGCCCATTGAACCCGAAAATGCGGTTGCGCACGTGAAGGAAGATGGAACGGTCGAAGTTTGGGCACCGGTGCAAGGGCCAGACTGGGCGATGCGGGACATTTGCGGTTATTTAAAACTCAAACCCGAGCAGGTCAAAATCAATGTTACATTGCTGGGAGGCGCATTTGGAAGAAAAGCTTATCACGATTTTGTGCTGGAAGCATGCCACATTTCCAAGGCGATCAAAAAGCCCGTTAAGGTGGTCTGGACGCGTGAAGACGACATTTCACAAGGACCTTACCGGCCCGGAATGTTGAGTCATATGCAGGGTTTTGTAGAAAACGGAAAGATCACCGGTTTCCATCATCACGCGATCGGTGAATCCATTGCTGGTCAGGTTTTTGGTCAATTAAAAGACACGGAAGCAGACTCCTGGTTAAGCGGCGAACTTGCGACGGAAAATAACAAATATCGTTTTGACGGCGCTTCCAAAGTGAGCTGGACGAATGTAAAAACGGACATTCCGGTGGTTTGGTGGCGTTCTGTTTATGCTTCTAACTTTGGCTGGGGACAAGAATGTTTCGTTGACGAGCTGGCGCATCTTGCCAAAAAAGATCCGCTGAAAGCCAGAATGGAAATCTTAACGGATGACCGCTTTAAAACAGTGCTGGAAACACTGGCCGAGAAAGCCAATTGGGAAGAGAAACTGCCCGAAGGATCTGGAAAAGGACTTGCTATTTTTAGCTCATTTAACAGCATATCAGCTTGTTGTATTACAGTTTCCAAAAAAGATCAAGGCGTTAAAATTGATAAAGTTGTGTCGGTGATTGATTGCGGACATTACGTGAATCCTGATAATGTGAAGGCGCAGACGGAGGGCAACATTGTGATGGGACTTACTGCCGCAATCAAAGATGGCATTACATTCACCAACGGCGTGAGCGACCAGACGAATTTTCATCAATACAACATCATGCGACTCAATGAAACGCCTGCAATGGAAATTCACATCATTGACAGCGGTGCCGCACCGGGCGGAGTAGGAGAGCCGGGACTGCCGCCGATTGCCCCCGCACTAGGCAATGCAGTTTTCGCAGCGACGGGCAAGCGGCTTAGGAAATTGCCTTTTGACATTACAAACCTGGCTTAAAAAGCAAAAGCCCCGTACAAATGATTTGCACGGGGCTTTTGCTTTTAATTTAAAACCTTAGTTAGCGCCATCGGCTTTTGCTCTTGCCACTGCGGTTTCACCAACTTTGTGGCCCGATTCCAAACCTGCCTCACAGTCGAAGCGATAATGTATCAACCCATAAATGCGGGAAACGGAGGCTTCCTGCGCCATTTCATCAATCTTTTGTTTTTCCTCAGGGAAAATGTAGGCCAGCAATTCCGCTGCTGCACCGGAGAATGTTGAGTGACCAGACGTGTAGGAAGGGAAATTAGGCAACCCAACCGACGTTTTGATCTTCTTATTCATCTGATTCGGGCGTGGATAGTAATAATAGTATTTCGCATCCCAGCAGCAAATGCCAGCATCCTGCAATGTTGTTCCCAAAAGTGCCAGCGTCCGCGCTGTCCGCACTTCACTGAAAGCATTTTTGTGACAAAGGTCAGCAGCCCGTCTGTGCCAGTGGCCTGGAGGCGTGTAACTGCCCACTCCGTCAGACCAGAAGCTCGCGATGCGTGCCTGATCGCGCGTTTGCTTTTTTGCAACCTCCAATAACTCATTGATGTTTTCGAGATATTCCGGGCTGCCAATGGCTGGTGGAGGGCCCGGGCGCATGGTCGGAACCATTGCTTTATCAAAATTCCATGGCGTTACAAATCCGTATGTCGGCAACATCGGTGGGCGTGCCGGAACTTCCTGACTTACCCAAACCTCGCTTGTGCCGATTGCTTTGGCATTAGCAATCATTTCGGCCGTTTTTGCCTGATTATTTGCCGTTCCCATGCCGTCTGTTTTCGCACGGGCCATCACTTTCGCTCCAACCGCTTTGCCAAGTTCTGCACCGGCAGCAATGTCACTTTCCACATTCATTCCAGCCCATAGGCGGCTGTTTTTATGCTCTGCTAATTTTTGTTCCAAAAAAGGCACTTCTCCCGGAAACATTGCTTTCAAAACTAGAAATGAAGCTTCTGCCACAACCGCATCTTCTGACGGATAGGATGGAAGGTCTGTAACCGGAAGCGCCGTTTGGATAGATTCGTCTGTTTTAGAAGGTGCTTTGCGGTTGAATTTGAACTTATAATTCCATGCACTTACAAGCGCATCATATTGTGCAACGCTCAAATAAGCCAGCGCACGTGCCGTATAAGGCGGATTTGCGAACGGGAACTTCGGATCTGCGAGTGGATTTGCAGGATCGGGCACCGGATATTTTCCGTCTTGGTTGGAAGCCGGCGGTGTATTGTAACGCGCGGCTAATTCGCGACCGATTTCATTCCACCGAAATGCAGCGCCTGCGCCCCAGTAATTGACCAGTTCTTTTTGCTGGGGTGTCACTTTTGAAACAGTTTCCTTCAATTTGGCGATTTCAGCCTTATATTCTGCTGAACTGGCCGCAGTGGGCTCCGCAACTGCAACTTCACTGGAAGACGACAGGACAAATGGTTTCCAGTTGCCTGCTCCCGCATCAAGGCTGGAAGGTGTGTTGATAGCAGCGGTTGGCTCATCCACTGTCTTGCTGCAAGAAGCAGCGAGCATTGTAACAAATAATGTATAAGCAATCAGCTGACTGCGTTTTTTTAAGTATTTCATGACTATTGATGCATATTTGGGTTTTTGTCCGCTTTAATGTATCTGAATTGATACAATACGCCGACTGAAAAAGAAGTGCTTTGTCCTACATTGGTGCCGTCGAGCACGTAAGCTGCACGGGCATTCACTCCTAGGTTTTTAGGCTGAAATTTTGCGTAAACACCAGCGAGCGTGGTCTTCATATTGTTTGTAGGAAATGGCATATCATTACGGCGAATGTTGTCTCCGCCATCACAAGCGCCATATTCAGCGAAAACTTCCGCCTGAATTGCCCGTTTCAGGTAACCCAGTCTTGCAGATGCGTCATAAGCGTTGGGAACCATCACTTTATTGGTGCTGTGCAAAGCGCCGTCTGACAAATAAGAATCACGATCGATCTTAATGTTGCTTCTGAAAATGTAGCTTCCGGATGCGCTCAGGTAAATGCCGCTTGTGTGGCGATATCTGGCCAAAAGACGCGCAGTCGCTGTTTTACATTGAATTCCGATTGACATAGGAAGGAAATCCGGAATGTAGTTGCCCATTGGAATGGAGGCGCCGCCGATTGCATGCAGCGAAAAACCATTTGTATTGACAAATCGATATTTAAGCCATAGGGAAGCGTCTTGAAATCCGTTTTGCCATTTTAGATTTCCAGCGCTCGTTTGTGTCCATACGTAAGGAACGCCAACGATTACATTCAAATTTTTGGTAACACCAACGGCAAGCATAGCCATTGCACTTTGCGTTGTATGGGTTCCAATGTTGAGATTTTCACGTTTGAGTGAGTTTTCCCAATATTTGTCCCATGAACTGTGGCCATACGACAGCGCTAGGCAAGCCGTATTTTTAGACATATAAATTGCGTCATTTGGCATTTGCGCGAAAGCAGACTGGCCTGCGCAAGCAATGATCAGCAAAAGCAAGGCAAAAGCCCGCTTCACTTTTTGTAAAGATTTCAGCATTTGTTTCTTGAGGAATAACAATGTTAGCCTGCTCCTGTCGAGATGAGGCCGTTTCTATTCTGATTTTGAAAAATTTGATTTAATCGCTTACTATATAGCAGGATAAGCGAAGGTCAGCAGCGTTCCGGGGAGGATTTGGAAGCTGCATGAAGATGGCCGAATAGATATTTTGGAAGGGAACGCTTGTTAAGCGCTCGTTTTCTTCAATAAAAGAACTTGTTGGAAAGGTTATGCCGTCAGAAATCGGAACGTAATTTTTAAGCAGACCACTTAGGAGCTTAATGGCCTTACCATAAGGGTTTTGGGAGCTTTCGGCGTCAGGCGAACTGAGCACCTCCATTGCATTTGCTAATTCAAAAAAGTGATCTCGTGCAGCCTGATTCTCTTCCAAAGTCACATAAAGCGTGTCATTTTCATGGAGGACCTCGGTGGGATTATAGAAGTTATTGTCTTGACGGATAAGGCCTTGCGGGGTTTGTGTAATTTCCAGATCGCCTCCATAAGGCAAAGAAGGCAAGTGCATTTTGACCAATTTTGATTTGGAATCAACATTGGTTCCCGACAAAGTCTGATAATCGCTCTCGAAGAAAAGCACGGCAAATGTCAGCCCAAACGTGTTGTAGAGCAGCAGTGCCAATAGACCTATCGGTAGAAGTCTTTTCAATTCAAAGAGGATTTATATCCAAATGTAATCAAGTTGGATCCATTTAAGCAAGTGTTGCATAAAAAACTGTCTTTCAACCCTTACTATAATGCGTACAGCGATTTTTTTTAACTTACGGACCAGCTTAAATGTTGCCAAACCAACACGGGCTTTTATCAAATAAAAACAAATCTGACTTAGCCATCCGCATGAAAAGATCTGCAATCAATCCGATGCCTCCGTTTTTTGACCGTTACATTAATCTCGTCGAAGACATTGACATTTTCGAAGCTTTTGAAAAATATGCTCCTGAAAATATTTATTCTGAAACTGAAAAAGCTCGTTGCACTACAGGACCGCGCTTATGCCGCAGGGAAATGGAGCGTAAAGGATATTTTGCAGCACGTGATCGATAATGAGCGCATCATGTCTTACCGTGCAATGCGTTTTTCGAGAAACGACAGAACTTCATTGCCCGGATATGACCAGGAGCTTTTGGCGGCAAACACCAATGCAAATGACCGCACGATTGTGGATTTGATGGAAGAATTTAACCAAGTCCGGCAATCGACAATTCTCCTTTTCAACCATATGAATGAGGCAATGATGTTGCGTTCCGGAATTGCTTATCAAACAGAAATTTCTGCGCTTGCATTGGGTTTTGTTATTCTTGGACATCCCATTCATCATATGCGCGTCATTTCAGAACAATATTACCCTTTGCTCTAAATCCCCATCGCCAGCTGGTTGAGCGCATCTTCAACTTGCGTTACGGGCAGCTGGCACGTTTTGTCATAGCAAATGTAAATGGCGGTTTGCCCGTTAATATCCGTCCTGCCGAGCAGTAAAGGCAGTTCCGAACGATCAATAGTGCCCATAACCAGCTTGTTGGGGACAAAAAAACGGTCGAAGTCCTCGCGCATCTCATCAGCATCCGCGCCTACAATGATGATTTCGGCTGTGGGCGTAACACGCATGCAATACAATGCAGCCCAGTTGGTTACCCATTGCACATCGGCGAGTAAGATCTTGTTCATCTTCGCAAGCATCAGATTCGAGATCTTGCTATATTCTTCATAATCAAGCATCATTCCCAAAATGTACAAGTTATGCGCCATGATGGAATTTGACGAGGGGACAACATTGTCAAAAAGCTCTTTTTTGCGGGCGATTAAGGTTTCGCCATGCAGGTCGGTGAAGTGAAAAAGTCCTTCTTTCTGATCATAGAAGTTTTGAATGGTGTAATCCGTAAGGTTTTTTGCAAGATTAATCCACGCTTCGTCAAATGTAATTTGATAAAGTGCAAGATAAGCTTCAATGACCGCAGCATAATCTTCCAGAAATCCGGTAACACTTGCGTGACCGTTTTTATAGCTGTGCATCAGTTGGTTGCCACTGCTCATTTTGTCCTTGATAAATGTTCCGGCTGCAACGGCCATTTCTCTGATATACTCTTTTCCGAGCGCGCGGTAACAATCCACTAACCCTTTAATCACCAGTCCATTCCACGAAGAAAGCGTTTTGTCATCCAATCCCGGCCGCACTTTTTCAGCACGCTTTTCTGCCAGTTTTTTCAGCGCTTCTTTGTATTTTATTTCAAGGTCCGGAATGTCAATTTGCAGGTTTCTTGCCGTTTGTTCAACAGTTTGCACCAAATGCAGGTGATTATGACCTTCTTCCCAGTTGCCCTGTTCTGAAATGTTGTAAAGTTTTGCAAACCATTGGAAATCGTCGCCTAATATCGATTCAAGTTCCGATTTAGTCCAGATGTAAAATTTGCCTTCAACGCCTTCGCTATCTGCATCCAGCGCAGCATAAAAGCCACCTTCCGGATTAAGCATTTCCTTTTTGAGCCAATCAATGGTCTGGATGATGCGATCAGCGTATAACGGATTTTTAGTCAGCGAATAAGCTTCCGCATAAATGCTGAGCAACTGGCCGTTATCATAAAGCATTTTTTCAAAATGGGGAATAAACCATTCATCATCAACAGAATATCTTGCCCAGCCTCCGCCTACGTGGTCATAAATCCCGCCTAATGCAATGCGGTTAAGCGATAATTCCAATTGAACCAATGCCTCAGGATTTTGTGTGGCATCATAATAACGCAGCAGAAACTTGTAAATAGAAGGCATAGGAAACTTTGGCGCCCGGTCCATGCCGCCCTTGTGCGTATCAAAATTCCTTTGCAGGTGTTCAAGCATGGTGTGCAGCTCCGCAATGTTGTAATCGCCTGCACCATTTGTTAATCCGTATTTCTCCGTGTCGGAGACGATCATATTTTGTAAAAATCCTTCTGCCGAGCCGACCAGTTCATCATAATGTTTGGTAAATGCATTGTCAATGCTTTTCAGAAGCTGAACCCAATTATGAGGCGGTAAATAGGTTACGCCATAAAACGGCCGCGCATCCGGAAGTAAAAACACATTTAAAGGCCAGCCACCGCGCACGCCCATGGCCTGCACCGCATCCATGTAAACGGCATCTACATCAGGGCGTTCTTCGCGGTCCACTTTTATGCAGATGAAATGTTCGTTCATCACCGCTGCAATCGGCTCTTTTTCAAAGCATTCACGCTCCATTACGTGGCACCAGTGACAAGCTGAATAGCCAATGCTGACCAGAATCGGCTTGTTTTCTGCCTTTGCTTTGCTTAAAGCCTCCTCGCCCCAGGGAAACCAGTCAACTGGATTGTGTGCATGTTGTAATAAATATGGGCTGGTCTGTTGGCTGAGGCGATTCATAGTAATGAAATAAGGCTATTGATTGATGACCACTTTTTTAGTGATCGTTTTTTTCTCGCTGGCAAAGCGGGCAAAATACATGCCAGCAGCAAGTCGGGAAGGGAAATGATTTCTTTCGTTTGGCCCGCAATGGCTTTCAAACGCTTTTGCAAAACGACCTGACCTTTGGTATTTAGTAATGAAAAATCCACATCAGTTACTCCATTGGCACCATTCAAAGCAACTTTCAATTCGAAATCGGCTGGATTGGCATAAACATAAGCGTCAGAAAGTTGCGGCTCCGTCGAATTGACCGTATCGTTAAGATCAAATTTGCAGAGAAAAACTTCCCGACCTTTTAATTTTATGCTTCTCGACCATTTCTGATGCGACACAAAAACGTCGGTTTCAGCATTTTCGTCAGCATACGGATTTTGAGCGGCAATCAGAATTTCACTTCCTTTTACAATGCCGCGCCACACAGGGCTTTGCAGTTCCATATTATCGCGAGCAGATTGCGGAATTACCAGATCATAATCCCCGTCAAACATATCTCTAAACATTGATAGGCGATAAAGTCCGTAAATAAAGCGCTCATAAGGAGCATAGTTTTCCTGGCGGTTACCCGGAAACGGATTTTCCCAGAGCCAAAGGCCTTTTGCTCCGGAAAAGAAGGGAAAAATCGCGGTGGCTTCGGCTACGAAAGGCGCAATGAGGGGCGTATTGGGATCATAACTGTCATGAATGCGCATCCACACAAATGGAATAATCGGTTTGTCACTCCAAGCGCGGTTGGCTTCGATGTTGAAAAGCAAATAAGAAAGATAATCCTTGCCAATCGGGTTGTCATATCCGTAATAAAAGTATGGGGAAGGCGTAAGGAAATCCTGCGCATTATAGAAGCTGCCACCCACTTGTCCATCATTTCCCTGCATTAAGTAATGTGTTCTTTCGGGGTTAGTTGACCAATCCTGCCAGCTATTGGCGGTAATGTTAAGCCAGCTGTTGCGCACGGGGACATCGCTGTAACTGGACATAGGCACCGTAATGCCTTTCATTCGGAGTCGGTTAATTGCTTCAGTATACCACCATCTCATGTCTCTTTTGTAAGTGGAAACAAATTCTGCATCCGGCAGGCTTCGGTAATTTTGGGCAATTTTTGTGTTTGATTTCAGGGCTAAAATATCCCGGTCCTCGCGTTGCATCCGCTCAATGTCCAGGCACACAATGTCATAGCCTCTTGCTGTTTCAGCGTAATTGTCCCAATAATTGCGGTAAGCAACCGTATCATTTCCCCACGGGCTGCGGAGTGTGTTATCCGCCCAAGGCTGATTTTCAACTGCGGTTGCGACGCCATACCATATCAGCGCTCTTTGCGATTTATTGAGTGATCCCGGTTCACGCCCGCTGAAAGAAGCGAGGTGGCTAAAACCATGCTTCAAAGGCTGCGATTGCGTGTCTCCAAAGCGCGTTGCATTATATACAATGGTAAATGGCAGCGAAAATTCAGGAAATTTGCTCCATTCAATCGTGTTGTTTGCAGTAACCGGATTTAGAATATAACCTGGCTGACAATCCTGCCCGAAAACAGGCGTGCAAACGGCCAGTAGATAAATGATAATGCTGGAAAGGCTCTTGATCGGCGTATTGGTAAAGTGGACCATAAGAATTGACCGGACAAATTCGTTACTTTTGCAATGTTGGATAATTTGACTTTTCCGGGAATCGGAAGATTTACCTTATCAATGACAAAGTAAGAAACAAAATTCCCTGGAACATAACATATAAACACATATGAGACGAATACTGCTTTTTGCACCCATTTTGTTTGCCATGCTGCTCATGAGCTGCGATAAGGAGAAAAAGAGACGCCGACACCGGAACCTTCGGAAAAAGATAAAATTCTGATCAATTATCCGTGGCGCATGTCAACAGTTACCGACCTGACCGGCAAAGTGATTCCGCTTAACCAGCTCAATACACAAACGCAGGGCATCAAAGAAGTGATGGACATTCAGTTTCTTCAAAATAATGTGACCAAAGCAATTGATCAACGCACCAAGCAAGTCATTAACGGCGGGACATGGTATTTGATCAATGAAAATAAAACGCTTGACATTAAGATTTCAGGTTTCTCAGGAGAATTCGGGGTCGAAGAGCTTACGAACAGCAAGCTTCGGTTGAAGAGTAAAATGCCGGTTTCAGGCGTGGAGCAAGAGACGATCATGGTTTTTGAGCCGGTGATCAAATAGGTATAATATGCATATTGTTTTGGAAAGCGGCGGATATAATCTGCCGCTTTTCTTATTTTGTGCCAAATTCAATTTGAATGAAGAAAAACAATCCTTCTATTATCAATGCTTGGTGTATGTACGATTGGGCCAATTCTGTCCACGCCCTTGTCATCGTATCGAGCATTTTCCCCGTTTATTTCAGTGCAACTGCCCATAGCGTTTCCGGAACCGCAGAAACTAATTTTCTGGGTTATCAGATCAAAAGTTCGGTGCTTTTTTCTTACACAGTGTCCGCCTCGTTTTTAGTTACTGCACTGCTTATTCCGTTGTGCACGGCCATTGCAGATTTCACCGGAAAGAAAAAGCGCTTTATGCAATTCTTCTGTTATCTGGGTTCTATAAGCTGCATGCTGCTGTATTTTTTTACAAAAGACACACTTGTAGCCTCCGTCTTTTTATTCGGACTAAGCCTGGTGGGGTGGAGTGGAAGCATCGTTTTTTACGATTCCTATCTCCCCGACATTGCCACCGAAGATAAATTTGACACTTATAGTGCAAGAGGATTTTCCTTGGGTTATCTGGGAAGCGTTCTTTTGCTGCTGTTTAATTTAAGTATGATCCTGGCTCCCGGATTTTATGGAATTACTGATAAGGCACTTCCTGCGAGGATTTCGTTTTTTACCGTCGGTGTGTGGTGGATCTTGTTTGCGCAAATCCCATTTCGGTATTTGCCTGTGACAAAAGTTTACAGGGAAAGGACAGGCAATTGGATCTTCAATGGCTTTGCAGAGCTGAAAAAAGTGTTCTTTAATCTCAGACAACAGCCCTTTTTAGCCAAATTCCTGAGTGCTTTTTTCATTTACACGATGGGCTTGCGGACTGTCATGTATGTCGCGACAATTTTTGGTGCAACGGAATTGAGGCTTCCCTCACAAAGTCTGATCGTTACGGTGCTGCTGATCCAGATTGTCGGCATTATCGGATCATTCACATTTGCATGGTTATCCGGCAAGATTGGAAACATTTTTGCATTAATGGTTGGCGTTGCGATCTGGATTGGAATTTGCACGGCGGCTTATTACACAACCGAGGCGATGGAATTCTATTTTGTGGCTTGCGCTGTGGGGATGGTGATGGGCGGCATTCAGTCACTTTCGCGTTCCACGTATTCAAAACTTATTCCTGAAAATATTCCGGATACGGCTTCCTATTTTAGTTTCTATGATGTTACAGAAAAGCTGGCCATTGTGCTGGGAACATTTATTTACGGAACGGTTGAAAATCTAACCGGAAGCATGCGTAACAGCATTCTCGCGCTGCTGGTCATATTTGTTGTCGGCTTGATTTTGCTTTATCGCATTCCATCTAAAAAAGCTTATCATTATCAAACTCAGGATTCTGAGGGTTGACATTAGTTTGTCAAACAAAATGCATAAAAAGCCCGCTTCAAACATTTGAAGCGGGCTTTTTAGTAACCTATATGCTTAAAGTGTTCGTTTCACCTCGCGAAGCTCGAAGCTTTCGATGATGTCACCCACTTCAATGTCGTTAAAGTTTTTAATGCTCAAACCACATTCATACCCGTTCTTAACTTCCTGAACGTCGTCTTTGTAACGTTTCAGCGAGTCGATTTCTCCGGTCAGTAATACGATACCATCACGGATCACACGAATCTTGTTATTACGTTTCACATAACCGTCTGTCACATAGCAACCTGCAATTGTTCCAATCCGGCTAATTTTGAACACCTCACGAATCTCGATATTACCAGTAATGATTTCCTCGATTGAAGGTGCAAGCATTCCAGTCATCGCATCCTTAATCTCGTCAATGGCCTGATAAATGACCGAGTAATGACGGATTTCAATTTGATCCTGTTCTGCCATTTTCTTAGCATTCGAAGAAGGACGAACCTGGAATCCTATTACAATCGCATCCGATGCAATCGCAAGGTTAACGTCCGATTCAGAGATCTGACCCACTGCTTTGTGGATAATGTTAACCTGAACTTCTGATGTTGAAAGTTGCAATAATGAATCCGAAAGTGCTTCAACCGATCCATCCACGTCACCTTTAACAATCAGGTTCAACTCGCGGAAGCTTCCGATCGCCTTACGACGTCCAATCTCTTCAAGCGTAATATGCTTACGAGTCCGGATAGATTGTTCACGCTGAATCTGCTCACGTTTGGTTGCAATGTCACGGGCGTCACGCTCGTTTTCGAATACATTGAAGCGATCACCCGCTTGCGGAGCCCCATTGATACCAAGCAACTGAACTGGCATAGATGGTCCCGCAGTTTTGAGCTTTTTACCCAAATAGTCGGTCATTGCTTTTACCTTACCGTAGTGTGAGCCAGCAAGAATAACGTCTCCTACTTTCAATGTTCCGGTTTGTACGAGGATTGTTGTTACATATCCGCGTCCTTTATCAAGTGACGCTTCTACAACTGCTCCTGCTGCACGACGATTTGGATTCGCTTTCAATTCTAGCAATTCAGCTTCAAGCAATACTTTTTCAAGCAGCTCATCGATACCCAAACCAGACTTGGAAGAGATTTCCTGAGTTTGATATTTACCACCCCATTCTTCAACCAAAAGGTTCATGTTAGCAAGCTCTTCGCGAATTTTCTCCGTGTTGGCACCTGCTTTATCAACTTTACTGAATGCAAATACGATTGGCGCACCAGCCACTTGTGCGTGGTTGATTGCTTCACGCGTTTGAGGCATTACACTATCATCCGCTGCAATCACGATGATAACAACGTCGGTAACATTAGCACCACGGGCACGCATCGCTGTAAATGCTTCGTGACCCGGTGTATCCAGGAATGTTACTTGTTTTCCTGTTTTGGTTTTTACGCTATATGCTCCAATGTGCTGGGTAATTCCACCCGCTTCACCGCTGGCGACATTTTCCTGACGGATATAATCCAGAAGCGAAGTTTTACCATGGTCAACGTGACCCATGATTGTAACAATCGGCGCTCTTTCAATAAGAGATCCTTCTTCGTCAACTTCCTCCTGCACATCATTCTGTACTTCTCTGGCAGAAATGAATGCAACTTCAAAGCCAAATTCATCGGCAATAAAAGTGATCGCTTCTGCGTCCAGGCGCTGGTTGATCGAAACGAACATGCCCATGCTCATACAAACTGAAATTACTTCCTGAACTGTAACGTCCATTAGTGAAGCCAAATCGTTTGCAGAAACGAACTCCGTTACGCGCAATACTTTTGTTTCGTCTGAATCCAGACCATTTGGATCGTTTTGATCTCCACGATCTCTGCGACGTGTTCCTTTTCCTCCACGACCAACATTTCGGGTGTTACCACCGCCCATACGTGCCATTGTGGCCTTAATATTGTCAGAAACTTCCTTATCGGAAACTTCCTCGCGCTTAACTCCGCGGCGATTGTTATTGCTGTTTGTGTTCGGACGGTTAGGACCGCCTGCGCGGTTAGCCGTATTTCCAGGTGCTGTTCCGGTTGTGCCAGGAGCTGATGGTGTTCCCGGTGTGTTTGGACGATTTCCTGTCCGGTTTCCAGCAGGAGGCACATTCGCTTCCTTAGGTCTTGGTGCATTCGGATCAGATGGAGCTGCCGCCGGACGATTTTCACCTGCAACAACTACGCCGTCACGAATTCTCTTCCGTTTTCTGCGGCGCTTTTTGTCAGCAGCCGTATCGCTTGAAGACGCAACTGGATCTTTTTTCTTGGCTTTATCAGATGGAAGCTCAATTTTTCCAATTACACGCAATCCGCGTAATTGTTCTCCTTTTGCTTCAATCAAATTAGATTCGCCAGCTTCTTCCGCTGCCGGGGCTGCCGGTTCAGCTTCTTGTTTTGCAGCTGGCGTTGCAGTTTCAGCAGGTGTTTCCACAGCTGGTGCAGCAGCAACTGGTGCTGGTGTTTCAGGTTTTTGCTCAGCTATTGGTTCAGCAGCAGGTTTTGGTGCTTCGGCAGCTTTTACTTCCTGAGGCTGTTCAACTTTTGGCTGTTCAGCAACAACAGGTTGTTCCTTTTTCTCAGCGACTGGCTCAGGTTGTGGCTGGGCAGGTGCTTTGGTTTCCGAAACGGGCTCTGGTGTTTGCTGCGGTTTTGCTTCCACAGGTGGAGCAGCCACTTCTTTATTTTCAGCAACTGCTTCTTTCGGCTTTTCCGGTTGCGGCTTTTCAGCAACAGGAGCCGGTGCAGGAGCAGTTCTTTTTGCGTCTAAATCTGATTTTCACCGACCACCTTAATCCCAGGCAGACGGTTTTCAAAAGCAGGCTGAGGGGCCGGAGCTTCTTCCACAACAGTTTTCTCTTCGGTTTTCGAAGGATTATTTCTGAAGTAAAGGATTCCGTCTACATCACTTTTTACTTTTTCTTCCTTGATTTCTACCGGCGCTTCGCTTTGAACAGGTTTAAAGGAAAGGGATGATCTCAGATCATCAGATTTGAAGTCTTTTGAAAGAAAATCAATCTGATCAGAATTAATTTTTGTATTCGGGTTACTCTCCACCTTATACCCTTTGGCAGACAGATGATCCACGATCGTAGTAATTCCTACGTTCAGGATCCGTGCCACTTGGCTAAGGCGCATCATTTTATCTTCTGCCATATTAGCAATTTGTAGAAAAAAGTTTTGCATTTGGCAGATCTAACCCCTGGATTAAACCTGCCGGTTATTGTAAATTATTCAAACTCTTTGCGAAGAATGTCAAGAACTTCTTCAACCGTTGCTTCTTCAAGGTCGGTTCTTCTTACAAGTTCTTCTTTATTAAGTGCGAGCACGCTTTTGGCTGTATCTAAACCGATTTTGTGCAACTCACTGATAATCCATTCGTCAATTTCATCAGAGAATTCAGTCAAATCAACGTCTTCGTCATTTTGCTCTTCAATGTCTCTGAACACATCTATTTCCATTCCAACCAGTTTGCCGGCCAGCTTGATGTTCTGACCGCCTTTACCAATTGCAAGTGAAACCTGATCTGGTTTTAGGAAAACAGAAACGCGTTTGGCATCGCGGTCAATTTGCATTGAGCTCACTTTTGCCGGACTAAGCGCCCTGCTAATCAACAATTCAAGGTTATCTGTATAATTGATAACATCGATGTTTTCATTTCCAAGTTCACGAACGATAGAATGAATCCTTGAACCCTTCATACCCACACAAGCTCCAACCGGATCAATGCGGTCGTCGTAAGACTCAACGGCAACTTTTGCACGTTCCCCTGGTTCACGAACAACACGTCTTACTGAAATAATTCCATCATATATCTCCGGAATCTCAACTTCAAACAATCTTTCAAGAAAAACAGGTGAAGTTCTTGAAAGCGTAATCTTTGGAGACCCATTGTTCATCTCTACTTTGTGGATCACCGACTTAACCGATTCACCTTTGCGGAAACGATCTTTTGAGATTTGCTCGGTTCTTGGCAAGGAAAGTTCGTTGCCTTCACCATCTACAATGATAACCTCGTGTCTTAATGTCTGATAAACCTCGCCGGTGATCATTTCACCCACCTGATCCTTGTATTTCTCGAACATGATTTCTTTTTCCATGTCCTTGATCTTTTGGATCAATGTCTGGCGAGCGGTCTGAACAAGTCTGCGTCCGAATTCTACGAGCTTAACTTCTTCTGCAACCTCTTCACCAACTTCAAAGTCACTCTGGATTTTGCGGGCTTCTGCCAGCGGAATCTTGTTATAATCCCAAATGTCCTCGGAGTTGTCGTCCACGATTTCGCGTGTCCGCCACATTTCAAGGTCACCACTTTCGGGGTTAATAATTACATCAAAATTATCGTCGGTGCCGTATTTTTTGCGAATCATAGTACGAAACACTTCCTCCAAAACACTGATCATCGTTGGACGATCGATGTTTTTCGAGCTTGCGAACTCCGCGAATGACTCAATTAATATTCCGCTATCCATTGCTTATGTTATAGATAATTGCTGATACTAAGTTATACATATTATATAATTGATTACAAATCAGAAATATGAATCTGACTGTAACTTTATTTAAATGAAATTTCTATTAAAGCCTTTGATATGTCTTCAAACGGAATGTCGCGGATCAGTTCAGACTCGTCGACAGGTGTTTTCGTTTTCTTCTTAGGTGCAGGCAACTTCAATTTTACAATTTCTTCACTTGCCTCGAGCAGCGTTCCTGAAATTACCTCTCCTGTTTTCAAAGTGACCTTTAAATTTCTGCCCAGGTTTTTGAGATATTGCCTGTGCAAAAGCAAAGGTTGGTCCAAACCAGGCGACGAAACTTCAAGTGTGTAGGCGTCAGCAAATACTTCCAGCTCTTCCAGCTGCTTAGCCAATCTCCTGCTGATGGAAGTACATTGTTGGATTGTAATCCCTTCGTCACTGTCAACAAGAATTGATATTTTTTGACTTACCTTGGAAGGTTTAATGATTATGTCTACAAGGAAACAGTTGCTATCCTGTAAAAAGGGTTCCAGCAAAGCTTCCAACTGTTCTTTTATCGTCATGTACGGCTTACTGCAAATAAAAAAGGGGATTTAAGACCCCCTCAATCAATCGATCAAAATAGAATTATTTGCAAAGGTAAAAATATTTTATCATTTGTACAAGTTATGGAGACGTCTTCTAAATTGATATCCTTCTGCTATTTTTGTTAAAAAATGCGATATTTAGCTTCATGAAAGGGTTAGAAAAGTTATTGTGGTTCCTGTATAAGTGTTTTACTTTTTATACCCTGCTGATTTACATACTCATACTCTGGATTCCGCTGAAAGGGTGGGTCGCCGGATTCATGATGATGTCTTTCCCTGTTGTGCTGGTTATCCATCTTATCAGCATTCCGATCTGGCTTATTGTTGACAAAAAAAAGTCGTTGCTCCCGCTCGCAATGGTTTTATTTGCAGGGGCTTTCTTATCCAGAACATACGCTTTCGGCAATGAGCCCACCGATCTCAAAACGGAACGGACCTTTTCCGTGCTAAATTACAATGTGCACAGCTTTCAGCGCTATGAAAACTGGTGGACCAAGGAAGGTCGGCAAAGCATTGCGGATATGAAAAGCTGGTTTAAGGAATCTGATCCCGATATCATGTGCCTTTCTGAATATTACAGTGCCCACGAAGATCCGTTCAACTTCAATGGTGCATTTACGCAGGATGGTTACAAATTCCAGAAGTTTTACAGTCGCCCGAAAAAGGAGCGGCATGGTAATTCCTGGGGCGTTGCTATCCTTTCCAAATATCCGATTGTCTCGACGCAAGACACTATTTTTGAAGCTCAAAACGGCCTTGTCCGTGCAGATATCAACATTAAAGGTGACACAGTGCGTGTCATTGCCGTGCATTTGTATTCAATGACATTGAAGCTCGGTGCCCTCGTTAGCCAGAAGAAAATGGATGGGGTGAAAAGAGAAGGGAAAATGACTTTCGCACGCATGCGGAATGGATTCGAGCGCCGGTCACATGAGATGGATGCGCTTGGCGCGTGGATTAAGGCTTCACCTTATCCGGTCATTGTGTGCGGGGACTTTAACGAAATTCCTTATGGCTATGTTTATGCAAAAATGCGCGCGCTGCTGACAAATGGTTTTGAAGAGAAAGGAGAGGGATTTGGATTCACCTTTAATCACTTGCCCTATTTTATCAGGATTGATCATCAGTTTTTCAGCGCCGACAGGATCCGTATCGATGACTTTAAAACGTTCAATACAGTTAAATATTCAGATCATTATCCCGTAATGGGCACTTATCAATTCCGCACGGATAAGAAGCCAACCAAATAATGTTTGCGCTAATATTTAACGCCCAAGCTATCCAGTTCGCTGGTAGAAACAGAAGGAGGGAAGATTCCATTCTCTAATTTCTGCTGCACAAGCTCACCCGTCTTTATTGCCGATTGCTCATCTTGGAAGCCATTATTTCCGGCAATTCCCGGCACATTAAGCTGCTCGATAATAGGTGTACCATTCTCCGAAATGCGATATCCCCAGCCTGAACCAGCCTTAACGGATTCCACCTTAAAACGGCGAAGGCCTTTGCCATCTGCGCCCATATCCCTTTTAGAAAGAAAGATAAAGGCGGCAGCAGCAAAGGCCAGTATGCCGATTATTATAGTGAGTTTCTTTTTGTTACTCACGAATTATTGGTTGTCGTCAGCATTCACAACCGCAGTAGGATCGAATGCCCAGAAGTCGTCTAGGATAGTTGAACCAGATCCGGTTCCAGTTCCAAGATATCCTACATTGCCAATTGAAAATCCAACCGCATAACTTCTTGAACCAGGTTCGAAGCTAGTAACTTCTGTCCAAGTGTTGCTTGACGGAGTGTACTCCCAAGTATCTGACTTGTTAAGACCACCAACTACATATGCTTTTTCATTAATAACCAATGGCACGGCAAAAAACACGACCACCGAATTTATCATCCGTGTTGGACTCCATTCTGGTCCATGCACCTGTACCGCTATTTCCGGCAGGATCAAAGCTGTAAAGGTCTTTCACCTCAACATTGGAGTTGTTTTGACCAAAACCAACATAGGATTTGCCTCCTACTGTAAATGACAATGCACCTCTGCGTTTTCCACCTGTAAAGGTTGCAATCTCCGTCCATTTGTCAGTTGTAGGATTGTACTCATAAAAATCCTGGTAATAACCACTGCCGTTCCATCCAAGACCAACATAAGCACGGTTGTCAGCTACGAATGAAGTTGCATATTGACGAGTTCCGCCTGCGAAGTCTGCCTTTTTAGTCCACTTGTTGGTAGCAGGATCATATTGATAAAAATCCTTTTTATATCCGCCATCTACTGAGGTTACACCGTCAAAACCAGTGCCTACATACGCTTTTCCGTTTACAACAAAAGCAACAGCATCATTTCTTCCTGTTCCTTCAAATGGCGCAACCTGTGACCATATCTTGGTTGTCGCGTCAAATGACCAGAAATCTTTAACCCTTTGAACAGTCTCGTTTGTAAGACCTGTTCCGATATATCCTTTATTTCCGATTACAAAACTTACTGCGCGTGCCCTGGCAGATCCACCGAAACTTGGAATGCCTGTTCTATACCAGTTTCCGAGTTTATCCGCTTCGGTATCATCATCATTGCAACTAAACTGAACGAGCGCGGTTGAGGCAAGCAGAAGGGCTAACGAAGTCTTTTTTAAGATATTAAACATGTAAAAAATATGGTTTGACTAATTGATACGAGAGAAAAATGATAAAATGATTTTGGTAATAATGAGCTAGCGCAATCTGAAAATTTTTGCAAACATAACATCTTGATATTGCTAAGTAAAATTATATGTAATTTTTTGTCTAAAACTTTGCCCCATCCACTTGCTTTTCAACGCTGATAATATGGGGATTGTTGTTGAAGCTGCGGCTCATCCTTGTTAAAATACATCGTCTGCTTTTTACGTTAATTTATAATGTTTGCCACTTTTTGACGGCGAACGGCGTAAGTAAGTTCAAAGGTTGGCTGACTGTAACCGCCGTTATCTTAAAGCCATTTTTAACCCTTACGTTCGGCTCAGCCGTTTTGTTGCAACACGCAGATCTCGGTTTAAATTTGTTCCATTTGTCTGATTCGTGTTGTAATTAAGATTACATATGATAATTTTGCACTTTTTACTGTTCTTGCACTAAATGAAATTCAACTGGTATTTTCTTAAAAGATCGGCAACGGTTTTTAGATTACTTATATTATTTGGCATAACTGCTTCCATTTTTGGCTGTGACCCATCCGGAGATCAAATTGAGGCGATCGTCCAGCCTAATGTTGACGATTTTGGCGTTGTTTTTACGGATACGAATACAGTTTCCCTATCAACTGTTGGAACCGATTCGGTAATGACCGGTGGCCCGGCCCGACTTCTAGTAGGACGATACATTGATCCTATCTTTGGCAAGTTTCAGTCGTCAGCTTACTTTCAACCCACAATTAGCAGCGCGATTGTTATCCCTGAACTGGCTGTCTATGATTCGTTAACGCTTTCGTTGCGTTATGATGACTACACGCATAATGACACGACGGTAGCGATGAACATTTCTGTTCACCGTTCGCTAGCTGATCTGACAATTAAAAGCTCTTACTATAACACTTACACGGTTCCATATGAAGCCAATCCGCTTGGGAAAGTGAAGTTTGTGCCTACGCCAAGAACCAGCAAGATGCTTAAAATCAAGCTTTCGGATAATCTTGGAAAGCAGATATTTGAAAAGGCTAAAATCAATCAGCTGTCAAATAACACGGAGTGGATTGATCTGGTGAAGGGTTTTGCATTGGTGCCTGGCGCTAGTGATAACGGGCCTTTGGTTGGATTCAAATTACTTGACGAAAACACTTCTGTCCAGCTGCATTACCACCTTTTAGAAAATGATGGACTCAGAAAGGACTCAACTGTTATAAATAGCAACCTCGCTTATAACAGGATCATTACAGATTACACCGGCACGCAGTTGGCAAAGATTCCGGCTAACAAGAGAATCTCGCTTCCTTCTTCCCAGACAGCGAATATGTCTTTCATACAGGCGGGCCCTGGCGTAATGACAAGAATTGATTTTCCAACAGTTAATGACATTCGTGCAAACCCATACACGGTTGTAAACAGGGCCTTTCTGACGATCTCACCAATCAAGAGCACCGTTACGAAATATCTTCCTGCTCCTCCGGTGCTATACGCCTATTTAGTTGACAAAAACAATCAATACTATCTTGGCCAAAACGGTTTTCCGCTTCAACTTTCAAACATTGATGGCACTGCTGTGCGTCCGGCTGAATATTTCGTCGATTTGGTCAATAACACATCATATTATCGTTTTGACGTCACTGGGTTCATTTCAACGCTTCTAAACATAAACCCGGACAATGCGCCTGGGATTATTCTAAGAACCTCACCATTCAACACGTCAAGTGAGCAGTTTGTTACGCAACCCGGTGTTGACACAGAATTCACCAAAAGTGCTTCTCGTTTGGTGATCGGAAATCAAAGGAACAGCGATCCTGGTGTGAAGTTGGATCTGTATTATACATCTGCTCAAAACAGATAAAATCTAACATTAAGTCATAAGAAAGGCTCCTGTTTCACTTCGAAGCAGGAGCCTTTTTGCATTTACGCGTCATTTGATAATGTAAAAATATCCTGTAACCAATGCCGAAGCGCAGATATCTGGAATAAACCTTGGGGTTTGCGCCATCCATCATGCGTTGATAATTAATGAGGCCATGGAAGTAATCAGCGGTTAAAGACAGCCGTTTGTGCGAAACAGCCACGCCAGCCGTCGGACCGAAATCCATTTTCGTATTAACTCTCGTGAAGTCCGATCTTCGAGCAAATACATCGTTTTGATTATCGAAAGTCACGTAACTGCTGCTTTTAAGGATATAGGCCAAATTCAGTCCTGCATTCAGGTCGACATGCACGGTCCCAGCATTTATACGATATCCAAAATATGGATTTACCCTTGCTGAGTTGGTGCTAAGCCTTGCCTTGCCATTATCGATTTTTGTGACAACCAGATTACCACCCATCGCTGTGTAATTGTCTATTTTCGTAGTCGCAGTAAGCCTGTCATATCCGAGCCTGAACTCCCACAAGAAACGTTTCTTCGTAACGTGTTGTGCCTGCAAACCCAAACCATAGGACAATCCGCTTTTTTTGCCAAAGGGTGAATTCACATTATAGTGCGGCTCTATATCACTTATAAATAAATAAGAGTTGCTCACGGCAGACTCACCGCCATATTTGAAAAGCCCTGAACTGAGTTGAACGGCATATTCTGTCTGCTGTGCATGAACATTGCGGACTGAAATCAGGATGAAGATAAGCGTAAAGGCATGTTTCATGTGGCAGCGTTTTGGTTTACAAATGGTAACAAATGACTGACACAAGTTTGTGAACAAACGTTGCGAATATAATTATTGAAACTCTGTAATTTTATTTCGCTACCAGCCCATATCATGCGATCCGAACTATTTGAAACCCACATTGAAGTCACTGATCAGGTGCTTGATGCAGTAAAATACTTCTACTGTGTTCAGGCACCGGCGGATTTTGAACCAAAAATTCAGCATTTGTCACCCAATCTGGAAATGATGCTGATCTTTAATTTTGGACCGCCCATACGGGCTTCCTTTGCGGATGAGGATTTTAACGGCTTGCGAATGGAACGCGTTTCCGCGATTGGTCCGCTGAGGAGAATGCTCAATTACGAGGTGTTGCCGGGAACGGATATGATCGTTGCCGTCTTTAACCCCAATGGATTTTACCGGCTAATGCAGGTTCCAATGGATGAAATAGGTGAGGAGCGACTTATTGACCCGGATCTGCTGCTCAACATTACGGGGTTTGAAACATTGTGGCAGTCGCTCAAAGATCTAACGAATCTTAATGATCGCATTAGCCTGATGAAATCGCATGCTTTGGCCTTTATTCATGACGCCGATGAGGCAACTTCGCCATTAATGGCCGGCATTCCTTATTTTGAGAATCCGCTCGTACAACCAGTGAAGGCCATTGCTCACGATGCCGATTTGTCCGAACGGACAGTGCAGCTTCGTTTCAAAAAATATATGGGTTACTCACCCAAGGAATTGCTCCGGTTTTTGCGCTTCAAACAAGTAATCGAAAGCATTCAGCAGCTTGAAGGCAATCAGGTGGATTGGCTTACTTTGGTCGAAAAGTTTGGTTATCATGATCAGAGCCATTTGACCAAAGATTTTAAACATTATCTGGGCCTGTCACCTCAAAAATTTGTCAAGAACATTCTCAGAAAAGAGTTCTGCGTCAGCCTTCCGGGTAAACTTAACAGCAAAAAGGCCATCCCGAATCCGGAATGGCCTTTTATTAATTAATCATTATTATTACGCCAGATCAAAACGATCCAGGTTCATTACTTTATCCCATGCGGCAACGAAATCTTTCACAAATTTTTCTTGCGCATCTGAGCTTGCATAGACTTCGGCAAGCGCTCTTAATTCAGCATTTGAGCCAAATACTAAGTCTGCGCGCGTTGCCGTCCACTTTGGCTGACCAGTTCCGCGGTCGCTTCCCAAATACAACTCTTTGTCTTCCGACATCGCTTTCCACGCAGTGTTCATATCCAGCAGATTTACAAAGAATTCATTGGTCAATTTGCCAGGAGACTGCGTAAATACGCCGTGCTTCGAACCGTCGAAGTTCGCATTCAAAACGCGCAAACCACCAACCAGAACGGTCAATTCAGGTCCGGTAAGCGTTAGCAATTGTGCTTTGTCTATTAACAATGCTTCCGTAGAAACCGATGGTTTAACATTGCGGTAATTCCGGGAAACCGTCAGCAATCGGTTCCAAATATCCAACAGATTCGATGTCCGTTTCTTCCTGAGAAGCGTCCATACGGCCAGGGGTGAAAGGAACGGCGATGAAATGTCCTGCATCTTTCGCAGCTTTTTCCACACCAGCGCAACCTGCCAAGACGATCAAATCGGCTAGCGACACTTTCTTGCCTGTCGATTGTGAGCCATTAAACGTTTCCTGAATGCCTTCCAGAACATTTAAAACCTTATTCAACTGAACAGGATTGTTAACCTGCCAATCTTTTTGAGGAGCCAGGCGAACGCGGGCACCATTCGCACCACCGCGCTTATCCGAACCACGGAATGTGCTGGCAGAAGCCCAGGCAGTAGAAACAAGCTCAGAAACGCTAAGCCCTAATCCCAATATATTTGCTTTCAGGGAAGCAATATCACTTTCGTCGATCAATGCATGGTCAACAGCCGGGATAGGATCTTGCCAGATCAACACTTCCTCAGGAACATCCGGTCCCAGATAGCGGGCGCGCGGGCCCATATCACGGTGTGTCAGCTTAAACCAGGCGCGAGCAAAAGCATCTGCAAATGCATCCGGGTTTTCCAGGAAATGACGCGAAATTTTTTCGTAAGCCGGGTCAGATCTCAGTGCTAAATCCGTTGTAAGCATGGTAGGAGCATGCTTTTTCGAATCGTCATAAGCATCAGGAATAATGCTTCCAGCGTTCGTAGCAACCCATTGGTGCGCACCGCCCGGACTTTTGGTCAATTCCCATTCAAAGCCAAGCAGGTTTTCAAAAAAGTTGTTGCTCCATTGTGTCGGCGTCGTGGTCCAGGTTACTTCAAGTCCGCTCGTAATGGTGTCCGCACCTTTTCCAGAACCATAACTGTTGCTCCATCCAAAACCCTGTGATTCGAGATCAGCAGCTTCCGGTTCTTTGCCAACGTGCTCAGAAGGAGCTGCGCCGTGCGTTTTTCCAAAGCTGTGTCCGCCCGCGATCAATGCAACGGTTTCTTCGTCGTTCATCGCCATGCGGCCAAATGTATCTCGAATGTCCCTGGCAGCAGCAATAGGGTCAGGATTACCGTCTGGTCCTTCCGGATTTACATAAATAAGGCCCATATGCGCCGCAGCAAGCGGTTTCTCCAAATTGCGCGACTGGTGCATATGGCCATTCGGATTTTCATCTGAAACCAGAACACCATTATCAGCAACGCCGGGCGTGCCGTCCGCATAACGGTGGTCATTGCCTAACCAGGTTGTTTCCGAACCCCAGTAAACGTCTTCATCCGGCTCCCACACATCGGCGCGTCCGCCTGCAAATCCAAAGGTTTTGAAGCCCATCGATCTCAAAGCCACATTTCCGGTCAGGATCATTAAATCAGCCCAAGAAATGTTACGGCCGTATTTTTGTTTGATTGGCCAAAGCAATCTGCGCGCCTTATCAAGGCTCACATTGTCCGGCCAGCTGTTTAACGGAGCAAAACGCTGCTGCCCCGATCCGCCACCTCCGCGGCCGTCAAACACGCGGTAAGTGCCCGCGCTATGCCAGGCCATGCGGATAAATAAAGGACCATAATGGCCGAAATCCGCTGGCCACCAGTCTTGTGAATCTGTCATCAGTGCGTGAAGATCTTGCTTCACGGCTTCCAGGTCAAGGCTTTTGCAAAGCTTCGGCATAATCAAAATCTTCGCCCAATGGGTTTGATTTCGATGAATGCTGACGCAAAATGCTCAGCTTCAATTGATTTGGCCACCAGTCACGATTTCTGGTGCCATCGCCAGCAACACTTTGTTTCAAAGTTCCATTGTGAAATGGACACTTGCTGATGTCATTTGATCCGTCTTCCATATGTATAAGTTTATATTAAATTCGATACGAGTCTGCAACGACTAACTATGCAGGAAGGCGAAGTTATGTGATTGAAATGTATAATCACAATCGATTAATTCTATGATTCAATAGTCAGCATCTATTATAATTTAAGCCGATTGCAGTGGTTTGACCAGACTGAATGATTTCTGTGCGCCCGTGGACAAGTAAATGGCAAAAAATATAAATTGCCGGTCGGTTATGTTTAACCGGCTGCTCACAACCTTTTACCACAACTCATCCATGAGATCACTCCTGTTCATTTGCTTTGTTTTATTCATCTTCGGGTGCAAATCGGCCAAGATTGCCGACAAAAGTTTAACCTCCGATGGCCTCATTTTGAAAAAGGTCAAAGACAACGTTTACCAGCATACGACTTTTTTGCAAACACAAGATTACGGTAAGGTTGATTGCAATGGAATGATCGTTTTTGATAAAAACGAAGCCATTATTTTCGACACACCGGCCGACGATTCATCATCCGCGGCATTGCTGAATTGGGTCCGGGACAGTTTGCAATGTAAGGTGATCGCCATTGTGCCCACACACTTTCACGCCGATTGTCTGGGTGGTTTGCAAGAGTTTCACCGCCGCGGAATTCCTTCCTACGCCTGAAAACCGGACGATTGCTGCGGCTAAGGCAAAAAACTATCAGGTTCCGCAAAACGGATTTGATAACAAGCTGGATTTGAAAGTAGGCGACAAGCCGGTTGACGTAGAATTCTTTGGTGAAGGCCACACAAGAGACAATGTTGTGGGATATTTTCCAGCGGATAAAGTGCTTTTCGGCGGCTGTCTGATTAAGTCAGTTGACGCCTCAAAAGGTAATTTGGAAGATGCCAATGTGAAGGATTGGTCGGCGACGGTGACCAAGTTGAAAGTGAAACATCCGGATATGCAGTTCGTTATTCCGGGGCATGGCAAATCCGGGGATACGGCGTTACTGGATTATACGATCAAACTTTTTACGCAAAAGTGACGGTTGAGATTCTGAGTATCTCCCGGTTGAAACCGGGGGGAAGTTCCTTTGTTTCTATTTTATTTTTAGGTTGAAGTCTAGGTTTACGTCGTCGCTTCCGGGTGTCGGCGTGCCATTTTTCGCTCCTGGCTGATGGCGAAGCTGCACTTTCAACTTTCCAATTCCCGCAGCGCCTGCTTTGGCAGTTCCAGTCAATCCGATCGGGAAATTGTTGACATCCTTATCACCATAAGTGTAAGTAAGCAGTGAAGCAGGCGTTGGTGTGTAAATGAGCAAATGTTCATCCGATTCTTCCGCAACCTCGTCCGTAATGTCTTCGGTCGGCGTTTTGCTCTCATCCAAAAGCGCGATCGACATGGTGTATTCCGTGTTGGCTTTCAGCGAAACCGTATCAAATTGCGTAGCCGCATTGCCCCCGTCGCCGTCCGCGTCCTTAAAGCTGAATGAAGTGGTCGTGCCCGTGCCTGCTTCTTTAAAAGTAAGCGTCACCGAAGTGATCAGCTCATTTTCATCATCAGGCTCCAAGTCGTCGCCGGAGTCTTTGCATTGAACAAACAAAACGGTCATTCCACACAAGAGACCAAATGCCAGGTGTTTTTTTAATTTCATAGGTTTTGATTTAATAACATTAAGCTTCTGCAACTTGGTTGCAAATGTATGCGGTTTGCAACTAAGTTGCAATAGTTGATTGTGGGTTGATGTGGATATTAGTTACTTATACAAGACACGGCAGGACAGTTGTGCCAGTGCGTTATGCTTATTTACATTCTCATTACAAGAAAATTTTGCATAATGTGAAGTGAGTTTTTCCTGAATAATTGGAAGTTTTGTCCCGGATTTGTGTGAAACAAGCAGCCTACATAAATGATCCTTATTTGACTGAACGCTGGTTGCAGATCTGTGCCGGCGATATGGCTGCCTTTGGTGAGCTCGTGGATCTCAATTTTAATCCCCTCTATCATTACGGAACACGCTTCGCCACGGATAAGGATCTGATCAAAGATTGTATCCAGGATCTATTCCTCGAAATCTGGGAAAAGCGTGGAAAACTGAGCCACATTATTTCTATTAAGGCTTATCTTTTTCAGTCTCTCCGAAACAATTTAATTGCTCGGCTCAAACGGCAAGCCCGTTTTTCGAACTTGCCGACCGGCGACGAATTTGCTTCCTATGACGGCTCGCCTGAACTCACCTGGATCGCCGATGAAACCGACGCCCTTACCAGCAGCCGGCTCGAAACCGGCATTGAAATGTTGCCCAAAAGGCAGCGGGAAGCCCTTTATCTGAAATATTATGAAAATCTGAGCAATGAGGAAATTGCCGGGATCATGGGATTACAGAAGCAGGCAGTCGCCAATTATCTGCATTACGGGCTTCTCAAATTGCGGGAATATTGGAAGTATAAGACGATTCTGCTCGCCATGTTTATCGACTACATTAGCTGAGAAATCTTTCCGTTAAAATTTTTTTCAAATTTCTCAATAGTCCATGGGTATGGAACAATAGCGGCTCACTCATCGTAGCAGAAGTCCACTATTTAACAATTCCATGAATAATTATAAGAACTTCGAGGTGAAAGACTGGCTCGACGATCCGGATTTTCGCAAATGGGTTTACAAGGGCGAGCGTGAGGCATTTTGGCTTTCCGTGCTTGAAAACACGCCTGCCCAGGCCGAAAACATGGAGCAAGCCAGAGAAATACTGCTCACGGTGCGCGGCGATGTCGACGACATTTCTGACGCTGAACTTGCTTCCCGGAAGGCTAACCTGCTGGGATACATTGGTCAGGAAAGCCAAAAAAATATTTGGTGGCGAAGAAGCTGGTTGCAGGCGGCGGCAGTGTTGCTGTTAATGCTGGGATTTGGCGGATATTATTTGAAGCGGCATTCCGAAACGCCTTACAATGCCGTGCTTATGCAGTCTGATCGTTCCAAAATAATCGAAGTGATCAATCAGGATGAAGCGGTTAAGCTGGTGACTTTGCCGGATGGAAGCGCTGTGATATTAAAGAAAGCGGCCAAAATAAGTTATCCAGCCACTTTTGCAATGGATAAGCGTGAGGTGGTCATGGTTGGGGAAGCTTTTTTTGAAGTTCAGAAAAATCCCGATCAGCCCTTTTTCATTTACGCCGGCGAAATGCTGACCAGAGTCACCGGAACAAGTTTCAGCATCAAGGCTAATGCGGCAGAAAAACAGGTGCAGCTGGTGGTTAAGACGGGTGTGGTCGAAATTGCCATGCTGAATAAAGCCGAGTCGAGGCATATCACGTTGAATCCCAACCAA
Source organism: Dyadobacter sp. AC419 (assembly GCF_979253085.1). Lineage (NCBI taxonomy): Bacteria > Pseudomonadati > Bacteroidota > Cytophagia > Cytophagales > Spirosomataceae > Dyadobacter > Dyadobacter sp. AC419. Next base: position 171,458 of record NZ_CEEDCD010000025.1, read on the forward strand.
CTGGCAACACTAGACCCGGAGAAATCTGAACTTTCACAAAAGGATGTTGCAACGCCTGTTTTGATTGGCCTGCCTATTGAATCTCAATATTTTACATTCAAAAAGACACCTGTGAAAGATGTTTTCCTCGCTTTGGAGCAGGCGTATGGCGTGCATATCAATTTCGACAGGCAAGTCACTTCCAACTGCAACATTACAGCCAAACTTGGCGACGAGCCCATCCGTGAAAAGCTGCAAATGATCTGCGAAGTAATTGACGCTAAGTTCGAAATGCATCAGGGTGCGATTTCGATTTTTTCCGACGGCTGCGATACAACTCACTAATTCCAAAACATAAAACCTGATTAACTTATGCAAAAACGTCGACAAACCGTCTTGACCTTGTCCCGCCTGGCGAGGAATTTAACCAGGCAAATGACGCTAATCCTCATTTTAGCCGGAACCGTGCTTGCTAAGGCCCCGGACAAGCAAAATATTTTAAACGAACGTATATCAATTACCGTTAAAGAAATCAGCCTCGATCAGGTGCTGGAAAGGATCGAAAAACAGGTTAATGTGAAGTTCGTTTACAGTCACCAGATCATCAATGCAGACCGTAAAGTCTCATTTCAATATGACAAATCGCGGCTAGAATCTGTCTTGAATGAAATGTTGGAGCCGCTTGGGATTACTTACAAATTGTCCAGCCGAAACACGATCCTGCTGAAACGGAATCCGGCCAAGAACTCACTTTTGAAACCTTTGGAAAAACCAGTTCAAAACACGTCGAGAGCATTGCCAGACAGTAGTTTTATGGTAAAAGGGCAGGTGTTCGACAGTAAAGAACCACCCGTTTCCTTGCCCGGCGTGACGGTGCAAGTCAAGAATACAGACCGCGGTGTGACCAGCGATGTAAATGGAAACTTCGAGATTTTGGTACGAAATGGCGAAGTGCTCGTTTTTACATTCATCGGGCTGGATGCCAAAGAAGTGGTTGTTTGGGCACAAAAAACCTGGTTGTTTCGCTTGCAGAGCAGAATACCGCGCTTAATGAGGTTGTAGTCACCGGTTATTCTGAACAGAAGGCGCGTAACCTGGCCAATTCCATTGGGAAACTCGACGTAAAAGCAGCCGTTGCCAACAAGCCGATCACGCAATTGTCGCAAGCACTGCAAGGCGGCGTCACCGGGCTTACGGTTATGCAGGGAAGTGGGATGGCAGGAGAGGACCGCTCCAACATTCTGATCCGCGGAATTTCAACGATCGGCGGCACATCTCCACTCGTTTTGGTGGACGGCGTTCCCTTTGACATTAATTCTGTTGATCCAACGACTGTGGAAAGCATTACAGTATTAAAGGATGCAGCCGCAGCATCGATTTATGGTGCCCGGGCTGCGAACGGCGTCATCCTGGTTACGACTAAAAGAGGAATTCCAGGCAAGTTGGCGGTCACTTACGACGGTTATGGAGGCGTTCAAAATGCGACTTACCTGCCCAAATTTGTGGATGCACCCAAATATATGACAATGGTTAATGAAGCTTATGCCAACATTGGCAGTCTGGAACCATACAGCGAAGAGACCATTCAAAAAACGATTGCAGGCGATGATCCGGTGAATTATCCGAACACCAACTGGTCAAAACTAATACTTAAGAAGAATCCGGTCATTCAAAGTCATTCTGTGAGCATCTCGGGCGGCAACGAGCTGGCGCGGTTTGCCGTAAGCGGTAACTATTTATATCAGGACGGACTGACGCCGAAGCGTGATTTTGAAAGATTTTCGTTTCGTGCCAACACAGGCGTGACGCTTACCAAAAACGTCTCCATGTTGCTGGACCTGGTGGCAACCAGAAGCCGAAACCGCTCTGAACTTGTGAGGTTTGGCAATTCGCTTCACCTCGTTTACACGACACCACCCAACATTGTCCCGAAATATCCGCTAACAGACGATGGTTATCAGGCCTACGGGAATTTTGGCGAAATGATGAACCCCATGGCGGAGCTGGAAAAAGGCGGTTATGCGCAGAATAAGGCGGATCAGATCAACATCAATTTTCAGCCTTCCTGGCAGATTACACCCGAGCTTAAACTGCGCGGGCAATATTTGTATCGGGTCAATTCAAACGGCTATCTCGACAACCGGAATTCTTATAATTTCCTGGATTATTATACTGGTAATCTGGTGTTTACATACGGGAACTCGAAAGGATCGACCGTGGGCAGGAGCACTTACAATTATCTCTCGTCCAATCTTGAATTTTCGCAGACCTATGGCAAGCATTTCATTTACGCGATAGGCGGGATCTCTCGCGAGGCGAATTTCATTTCGAACTTCGATCAGGCGAACCTGGCTTCCTATTTTGTCAAATTCAACTATGTTTTCAATAACAAATATTTGCTCGAAAGCACGGTGAGAACGGACGGTTCCTCTAAATTCGGTCCGGGTCATAAGTGGGGCACATTCCCTTCCGTTGCCTTGGGCTGGAATGTGCATAATGAAGAATTTTTGAAAGATGCGAAGTTCATCACCAGCTTTAAACTAAGAGCTTCCTATGGCTTAATGGGCAACAATGGCCGAAATGACGATGTCAATGAACTCTATCGATATCAAAGCCTGATCAATGGTGGCAACGGAACAGAAACATCCATTGGAAACCCTGAAATCACATGGGAAACGGTCAAAATGCTTGACATAGGAACCGATATCCGACTGTTTCAGAATCTTGGTCTGACGATCGACTGGTTTAGCAAAACGACGGATAACATTCTGCTGGCGCCGCCATTGTCGCTGTCGTCCGGCGTCGCCACGCTGCCGATCAACTCCGGTTCGGTGTCCAATAAGGGCTGGGAATTCATGCTTAATTATGCCAAAACGATCAATAAGGATCTCGAAATGAGCGCGAGCGTGGGTTATTCTTACTATTCAAACAAAATTCTTTCACTCCGCGGCGGCCCCTACATTGGAACCAATGGCCTTGACATTAACGAAGTGGGCCATCCGGTTAACAGTTATTATTTATACAAAACTGACGGCTTGCTTACGCAAAAGGACATTGACGGCGGTGCAACGCTCTTGCCCGGACAGCAGATTGGTGACATTAAATACATTGATATCAACGGGGACAAAAACATTGATAAGGCAGATAAAGTAACATCCGGCAACCCCAATCCGCAGGGCAGTTACTTTGCTAACCTCAATTTTGTTTACAAAAGATTTTCGGTCGAAACACAGCTGAATGGTTTTACAAGAAGCCTTGCTTACTATTCAGGCCGCTATCAGACTCCGCTTAATGTTACTTCCAATTTCAACGGTGGAACACCCATGCAGTTTCAAACGGACTACTGGACACCCGAAAATCCTGACGCAATGTATCCGAGACTGGCGCCATCGCCTGGTAACAATGTGCTGCCCGCCGATTACTGGCTAACCAATGCAGCGTTTTTGAGGGTCAAATACATTCAGCTCGGCTATAATTTTCACCCGGACATTGTAAAGAAAATGCGGATCAATGCGCTGCGGGTTTTTGTAAATACGCAAAACGCCATCACGCTGAGTAAAATGAAGCATTTCGATCCGGAAACACGCGGTGACGAAGCAAACTATCCGATCATGAAAGTCTTTACAGTGGGCTTGAACGTTAAATTCTAATTCGATTAATCATGAAAAGAACCTATATATTACTCATAAGCCTGTTTTTTCTCAGCGCCTGCAACGAGGAGTTCCTGACAAAAGACCATCCGACGGCAACTACGGACGAAAATTTCTGGAACACGGAAGGCGAGATCAATGCCGCGCTTAATGCGATTTATGAGCAGGTGCCAACCGGACAGTTTCAGTATAAAAGAAACACCCGGATCACATTTGAAGGCATGACTGACAATGCAGTTTGGTATGCCAACTTTTTTGGGGAAGTCAATACGATCGCGCTTGGCAATGCCAATTCGCAAATGCGGGGCGGTGACTGGTTCGCTGTGCAGCCGGTTTGGGAAGAAAATTACATTGCCATCCGGCGTGCTAACCGCTTTTTGGAACACGCAGGAACAGCATTGATAGAGGCTGGTCTGAAAAAACGTTATTTCGCCGAGGCACGCGCACTGCGCGCTTGGCTGCATCTGGATTTGTTTTTGTACTATGGCGAAGTCCCCATTGTGACCACGGTTGTGCTGCCAACCGAAACGGATCTGAAAAAAAATACAAGGCAGGAGATTGTTGACTTCGTGGTGGCTGAGTTGAATGCTGCATCCGCGGACTTGCCCACAACGTATCCGATTAACGACGTAAAAAGAATTACAAAAGGCGCTTGTTACACCATGAAAGCCGTTGCATTGCTTAATAATAAGCAATATGCAGAAGCAGCAGCCGCCGCAAAGCAGGTGATTGACATGAACCTTTACAAACTGCATCCTAACTATGTAACATTGTTTAACTACGAAGGTCAGGTCAATGAAGAGCGGATATTCATCAAGCAGGCTGGAAATAATGACACTTTTTACAGAAGCGCACCCGGCTATCTGGGCGGAAATGCTTGTCTTAACCCCACTGCTTCGCTGGTAAATGCATACGAAACCAGGCAAGGCAAAACGTTGACCGAACTGGGAGCAGACAGCGCCGAAATTTACAAGCAGAGCCCGAATTACAAATCGAACCGCGATCCGAGAATGGACGCAACGATTGCTTATCCTGGCTCAACCTATTATGGAGACCTCAATCCCTGGGACGATTCACCCAACAATCCAAACCGTCTGGCCGCGATTTACTCGTCCAAAACGGGTTACTGGTTAAGGAAGTATGTGGATCTGGCTGATAAAGGCAAAGGCGGCTCGCTCGATTACATGATCTATCGTTATGCCGATCTGCTATTAATGTATGTGGAAGCATTGGTGGAAAGCGGAAAATGGAGCGATCCAGACGTGTTGAAATACATAAATCAGATCCGTAACCGGGCAAAAATGCCAAATGCAAGTGCGGCTGTCTACAATTCAGAAGCGAAAATCAGAGAACTTTATCAGCGTGAAAGACGTGTCGAGCTCGCATTTGAAGGAAGTCGTTTGTTTGATATCCGCCGGTGGAAGATTGCAGAGAAAGTCATGAATGGTGTTGTAGAAGGAGCTGTTAATCCCAAAACAAAGAAACCTGTGAATGTTGAAACCCGCACTTTCTCTCAAAAGGATTATCTCTGGCCAATCCCAGCAAGAGAAACCGAAGGAAACCCCAACATGACACAGAACCCAGGTTACTGATCAGCAAATCATTTAAAAAAATAAAGGCTGCCCGAAAAGGCAGCCTTTGGCATGTATAGCATCAAGCAAGGCACTCAGGGGATCAGGATTTTCTTCGTGTTTTCTGCCGCTCCATTGCCTCGCAGGGAAAGCAGGTAAAGGCCGGAAGCTACATTTTCTGTTAGCTTAATGGTGTAATTATTGCCGACGCTCGTGACCGAGAAATTGAGTTTGCTGCCCGTCAGGTCATATAAGTTAATGTTTGAGGCGCTCGCATTGGACAAAATGAATTTGATCTCTCGATTGATGACCGGATTTCCCAGCAGCGCGAAAGCAACGCTTTTAGCGTGATTCTCTACATTAATAATCTTTGAGTTTTCGAACGAGCCGTCCACGTCAACCATTTTCAGCCGGTAATAATTGTTGCCCGCAAGGGGTGAATGGTCAGTGAAATTGTAATGTTGCGTGACCTTGCTGGTGCCATTGGACTGCACTTTACCCAATGTTGTAAATTCGGATAAGTCTGCACTTCTTTCTATCTCAAAATAATTGCTGGAAATTTCCTCCGTCGTTATCCACGAAAGCGAGATTCCGTCGCCCATTCTGTCACCCCGGAACTTAGCAAGCTCAACAGGCAGCGCATTAACGCAATGAACTGGCGAATTTTTCGCAGCCGCCTGTGTCGACCAGACATCTGCTTCAAGGTGCGGCACATCCGTACAAGCGCCGGGAACTACGAACCGAACGTGCTCAACCGTGATTTCATAATTAGAGTCTCCCTCATTGATCTCGGAAACAGATAATCCGTCAAATAAAGGGACAATGCTTTCATCCGGTTTGTATTCCGACAGCAGCGACACCTCGCCGTCCGTGTCTATCGCAATGGTGGCCAGCACTTTACCAAGCTCATCTGCATCGGGACCTTTCTTATATGCAGGACTTGGATATTCGTCCGGGCGCCAGAAGTGAATGTAGGTGAATTTATTTCCGTTGTTTTTGAAGATCTTAAATGTAACCGTCAGATCGACGATACAATTTTCTCCATCCGGTGTAACACTGTTTAATTCAATTGTCGGATCGGTGACGCCGCACGGTCCGCCCGACGGCGCAGCTACAAAGGAGCACATAAGAAACATTAACACGATAGTTAAAATCGATTTCATATTAAGGAACGTTTAGTTGGTTAATTACTATTCCTTAATATACCCGCTTTATCTTCGAATAATTAAATCCAATATGATGTTTACTCCCTCAGGTTGTGTATTTTGAATAATACTTTCTTGCCGTAAAAATACATTTATATCCCCTCAAAATACTACTAGCTGAATGTGTAGAATGTTGAAATTATACCGTAAATTTATGTGTATATCTTTGATAAACAGTGCTATTACGTTAACATTATGTATTTCGTAGTGTGGAGGCTGTACATTTGCGAAGATAGGAAGTGGATCCCTGAAACAAAAAAGTTAGCCCAAAATATCAGATTTTCCTCCATCGGAAAAGTTATATTTTATTTTTAGCAAAAACATGAAAAAAGCCGGCCATGCATTGCTGCACAACCGGCTCTTTCGCTATCATTCAGGCTGGTCCGGATTAGTCCGTTCTGCCGAGCTCTGTTTTCATTTTATACCACTTTTGAATGTCGCCGTCTTCGGCATCAGTATGATTGCTGGCCAAAAGTTTAAGAAACTCAAACTTAGCCTCATCCGATTCTAAAAACAGGTCGTCTGCGCTTCCTTCTGCCTTAACCAGATATTCGTATCCGTCATTGGTGACTTCTTTGGAGGTGTAAAATTTGCCGGAGCCCTCAAAGTTGCTGATCGAGTTATACAGATCATATACATCCTCTTCTCTGTCCAGCGTCACGGTGGACAGCCAGGACTCGTAGTTTGTTGTTTTTCCCATTTTCAAGTTATTCGTAATGTTACTGCTAAACAGTAAAAACTATACCAATGCCGATTTTCAGGCTTCGATGAGTCCATTCGCGAAGGCTTTCCACTGCGCAGCAGAACTCCTTTTTTACCAGCAAAACCAATAATCGCATTGCGGATCTTGTCCCAAAGTTTGGTGGATTCCTGGTTGGGTTCCAGGTTGCGGTCGTAAACACCCGCCGTTATTTTCAGATGATCGCGGCTGACGGTGAATGTGCTGGTTGCATCCGGCGCGTAAAAGTGTGCCGTCTCATCTGTTTCCGATCCCGGCGCCGAAGTAGGTCTTACCCGCACCGCGATGCTTTCCACATTACCGGTTTTTTCTGACTCGATTTTTTCAATAACCACCCAGTCAAAGCCATCAGCAGCCTCCGTTCCTGGGCCCGGAATGTCAACTTTGATGAGCAAGCCTTCCTGCGCAATGCCGGTTATGGGCGCACCGGATTGATCTGTGAGTGCAAAGTGCGCCAGCAATTCTCCGGCAACGTGATGCCAGTCGTTCACATTCAAAAGCCGCTGCTTGGCCTTTTCAAAGCGCATTATTGCATCCTCAGTCGTTTCGCATTCTTTAATGCTTTCGATATCAAGCGAATCGCCGAGGTGATTTTCGGGAACAGTATCTGTATGATTTTTCTTTTCCATGATCAGAAATGCTTCGTTTAGAGGCAATGCTGATCATAAAAATTGTGCCGAAATATTCTCAGTAGTTTTAAAATGCTTATGCGGCTTTTGGCAACACAATCGTGTTTGTCCAGAAGTGGCAGAGATTGGAGAAGTGGTTAATCCATGAACCAAGGTCGGGTGCTTTTACCATATAGGCATTGGCTCGTTGCCGGTAACAATCAGTAATGTCGCCCGAGTCGTCGGAATGGCTCACGATAATGATCGGAATGGTAAAAAGATTTTTACTGAACAAAAATGTTCTGATCCGGTCGAGCAGATCAAGGCCGTCTTTCCGGTCCGGCAAATAGAGGTCGAGCAAAATCATTTCAGGCGCGCGGTGCTCATCCTGCCATTGGTTTGCCAGATAATCCAACGTGCCAGCCTCATCACAAATGCCGATTACATTGGCATGTGGAAGCGTTGAGGACAGCGCCATTTTGATCAGTTTGGAATGATCGGCGTTATCCTCCACAATAAGGACATTCTTCATTTTTGAACCCCTTACCACCATTTGCTCCTGCGGCAGCAACTGATTATTCAAAAAACAAACATTAACCGCTTGCGCAATCTGCACATAATCGTCTGGCAAAAAAGGCTTGGTCATGTAAGCATTGATCCCAGAATGGTAAGCCGTTTTGATGAGGTCGGGGCTCGAAGCTGTGGAAAGCATGATAACCGGAACATGCTGCATCCGTTCATTCGCCCTGATCCGCGAGAGCGCCTCGAGGCCGTTCAGTTTGGGCATATTCATATCCATCAAAATCAGCGCCGAATTCCCCAGAAATTCATTCTGATCCAGGTTTTGAAGGAGTTCATTTCCATTGCATGTTTCCACGATCCGGACATCTTTAATAACGGCTGTCAGCGCTTCTCTAAGCAGCATCCTGTCGTCTTCATCATCATCTGCAATGTAAATTGTAATCATATCGCTCGAAACCCAGTGCACAATACGCCTTGATTATTGCTGAATAAGGCATTACAAAAATAAAAAAAATGTAAATAATTCCTGCCTGGAACAGAAATAATACACTTCGTGCCGCGTAACAATTCACTCTATATCCATGACAAAAAAGAAATCTGCTTCCGACAAGGAAATGGAAAGGCTCATTCATTATTTTCAGGCAAGGTTGGAAACAATGCTTGTTAATTGGCGTATCCGGTGCGAAACGGACCAAACAATGAACAGCAAAAGCAGCTTTTCCCGCGAAGAATTCAATGATCAGGTTCCCGTATTGTTAGCGGTTCTGCTTGCGAGGCTAAAAAATGAGGAGGCCGAGGCCGATCCGGTCCGGATTGCCAGTGAGCACGGACTGCATCGCTGGCAGGCGGGTTATTCATTGCAAGATCTGACGAGTGAAGTGGAGCATTTATTTGCAACATTACTCGACGAGATCAATGCTTTTCAGCACGATGATAATGTAAGTGTGGACCCGCAAACGTTGCTTACGGTTCATCGCGAAATCTTTAATTTATACTCGCAGGCCATCCGGGGAAGCATTTTGTATTACAGCCAGTTGATGCAAAACAATGCTGCCGAACGCATGCAGAGTCTCGAATATGCATTAGACCAGCTTCAACAGCTGAGTAAGCAGCGCGGCGAACACTTGCGCGAAACCTCACATGATCTGCGGTCAACATTCAGTGTGTTGATGATGGCTTCGCAAATGCTTGAACTGCCGCGTAAGGATAGCGAGCGTGAAGAACTGATGGAAGTGCTCAACAGAAACCTTTCCTCACTTCGGGAAATGCTGCTGCAGTTGACCGACTATGCACACGTGGAAGCCGGTCAGGATGAGCTGGACATTCAGCAATTTGACGTAGCCAAGCTCATTCAGGAGACGCTCGAAAATGCCCAACCCATGGCCAAGCACAACAATTTGCTGCTTGAAGGAAACGGGCCGGAAAAGCTGGAAGTGACGAGTGACCGCGTAAAAGTCCAGCGTATTTTGATCAATCTGTTATATAACGCCATTAAATACACCCGCCAGGGCAGCATCTATATCACCTGGGCACAGGAAAATCCACTCAGATGGACATTGAGCATTCAGGACACCGGCCCGGATTTCGCCCGGCAGTCCGGCTGCGTTGCTAGCAGATCAACTACGGCCTGCCGTGCATGCGGCTACCAGTCACCAGCAGCCCGCACTGATGCAGGAGCCTCCCGCAGGCAAGCCGCAGGGCAGCGAGCACATTAAGGAAAGTGAGGGATTAGGGTTGTTTATTGTCAAAAAGCTTTGCGAGCTGATGAAGGCATCCATGGATATCGAAAGCATGCCGGGCAGAGGCACATTGGTCAGGATCCGGTTTTTGACCAGGCAGGAGCCGAACCGAATGTAGTAGGGAGATCTTAAATGCAAAATCCTGAGACCGGACGTTTGAAGTGTCCAAGCTCAGGATTTGCCATTTTATATAAAAGAATGTTACTTCTTATAAACTCTGTAGAGTCTGCCCTGGTCGGTGACTGCGTAAAGTGCGCCGTCCTTACCCTGCGTTACGTCCCTGAAACGCTGGCCTTCGCTGGCAAGAAGCCTTTCTTCGCCCACGACTTTGTTATCCTCAATGATCAGGCGCAAAATATGTATGCTGCTCAGACCGCCGATAAACAGGTTGTTTTTCCATTCCGGAATGCTGTCGCTGCTGTAAAATGTAATGCCGCTTGGCGAAACGACCGGGTCCCAATAGTAAACCGGTTGCTCCATGCCTGCTTTTTGCTGAATAGAATCGCCGATTTTTCTGCCATCATATTCAATGCCGTAGGTGATCGTAGGCCAGCCGTAGTTTTTACCCGCTTCAATGCGGTTCAGCTCATCGCCGCCTCTCGGGCCGAATTCAACTTCCCATAAATCGTTGGTAACCGGATGAAATGCAAGGCCTTGCACATTGCGGTGGCCATAAGAATACAGCTCCGGTTTTGCGCCGTCTTTTCCTTCAAACGGATTGCCCGAAACAGGTTTGCCCTCTTTCGTAATGCGGATCACTTTTCCCAGGCTTGAATTCAATGATTGCGCCTGTGGCCGGGTAACCGTGTCCGAACGTTCGCCTGTGCTGATGATCAGGTCATTGTTTTTGTCAAACAAAATCCTTCCTCCGTAGTGCAGCGTGCCATTATAAGCCGGTGTAGCGCGGTAAATAACCGTTGCTCCTTCGATCTTCTTTTCATCTGCTGAAAGTTTTCCTTTTGCCACCGCAGTGAGGTTGCCGTCTTTCAAATGTTCAGAAAATACCCAGTAAACCATCCTTGTTTTTTCAAAATCAGGGTCAACACGAATGCCCAGCAAACCGCCCTGGCCTTCTGCATTCACAGTCGGAATGCCCGTGATGGGTGCGCTTACCTTGCCATCCGTTGTTGCAATGCGCATTGTGCCCGCTTTTTCGGTGATAATCAGGCGGCCGTCAGGAAGCGTCGTGATGCCCCATGGATTTTTAAGATCGCTGCTTAATACTTTTCCTTCATAAGGAGTAGTCGATTTTACTCCGCCAATTCTCGTTTGTCCTTCAAATGCAGGTTTGTAGCTTGTATTGGCTTTTTGTGTTTCCACAGGCGCCAGTGTGCTGTCGGTTTTCGCTGCATCGGAGCTTTCCGACTGCTTATTTTGACAGGATGCGAAACTCAATGCAGCTCCGGCCAGCATGAACAGAATACTTTTGGTCATTGTTTTTTTGGTTATCGGTTTAAAAGTCAGACTCTGGAATGCGCAATTTAAGCATATCGCCAGGTAACGCTTCAAGTTTGCGAAAAATTTCGCTTGCGCTTGCTTCGTAATAATTATTAACTTTACTTTGTCTATGAATTAAGTAGGCTAATGTTTGAACCACCCTTACAGCAAGCCGCAACAACTTAATATTTAACATTCGCTCTAATCATAAAATTGTCAGCTATGGCACCACGGTGGTACTATTCACGAAGTTCTTCTTCCAACGCAGCAATGCTATCCTTGTATTGTTGCTGTTGAACTAGCCCGGCCAAATTGCGCTCTGCAATAGCCAAAACTCCATTCTTACGACCTCCCAAACAAGACATTTCTCTGAAATTTCTGATCTATAACCATGCATTGCTATGACGTTTTCTGATGTATTTCTACTGGCTAAAAAAATTGCCGTCGGTATTTTTCTGACGCTGGTGCCATTTGCATTGATCGCCGGAGGAATCTGGCTTGCGCAAAGTCTACTCAAATAATCCGTAACTCCACTTTAACTATTACTATTATGAAAATTGAACAAAATGTTACGCAAAGGATATGGCGTGATGCTTTACTCAGTATTCTGCTTTATCTGGCGCCCATCGCGCTGATGTTCGCAACTTTTTACTTCACCGATCACAAGCCATGGGCCGCGAGTAATGCGTTCCCTTTCAAAGTGCCCGGTTTTATTGAGGCGGTTTTTAACAATTTAAGCTCCTGGGGATTGCCCGTGATCATTTTAGCCATCGGCGTCATCGAATTCGGAGCCGGGCTGTACGAAACCAAATGGACAAAAAATGAGCGTATCCTTGACATTGTCTGCTTCGTCGTTCCAAAAATTATCATTCCTCCCGTCGTAGCTTATTATGGTTTGAAATTGCTGCCACAAGCGCTGCCGGGATTAAAAGGAAGTTTTTCATGGGTTCCTTTCTGGTGGGCGTTCGCGATCATTGCCGTTGCCGATGATTTGACCCAATATTGGTATCACCGTCTGCATCATCAGGTGCCCTGGTTATGGCGTTTTCACCGCACGCACCACAGCGCACCATACATGGGAATGGCCATGGCCGGAAGACAGAATGTTATTTACACCGTCTTTTTTTCACAAACTTATCTTACCGTCGCGCTCACCTATATGGGGCTGGGTTACGCCGCATTGTTTGTTAAAGTGGTCAAATCGCTGATCGTAACAGGCGCACATTCCAGCATTCCTTGGGACAAGCCTTTTTACAAATACAAGCTGCTCAATCCGATCGGCTGGGTGCTCGAAAGGTTCATTTCCACGCCTGCGACGCATTATGCGCACCATGCGGATACGACAGACGATGGGGTAGGGCATTACAAAGGCAACTTTGGCAATATGTTTTTCCTTTGGGACATCATTTTCGGCACAGGCATCATTACACGCCGTTATCCGACTTCATTTGGCATCAAGCATTATAAGGAAGAAGAGTGGTATGCTCAGTTCCTGTGGCCGATTCTCAAATCTAAAAAAGAAGGAAGCGAGCTCGCAGCTGATGGCCCGATGGTAGGCGACGAACTGCCGCTGCATCCGGTCCATACAGAACCGCTGCTCGAAGCCAAAGTAGCCAGCTAAGTCAAAAACACATTATAATTTGCCCAGGTGCGTATACGGCCAGCCGTTAAATGCTCCATGGGTGAACTATGCCCGATCAACAACTAAATCAACCCATTAAGTATTTACAATTTTACACCCCAGAAAATGATCATTAAAAATTTACGCCTTGTCCTGTTACTCGGCGTCCTGATTTTCACCTCCGACTTTGCCCTTGCGCAAGAGGTGATCAGCGGAATTGTGAAGGATGAAACCGGCCAGGGATTGCCCGGAGCCACGGTTGTCGAAAAAGGAAGTTCAAAATACGTGCTCACGGATCTGGACGGCAAGTTCAGCATTCCGGCTGCAAAAGAATTTCCATTCACCATTCAGGTGAACCTTACCGGATTTCAGCAGCAGGAAATAGAGATTTACGAACTTCCGACAGACCTTGTCGAGCTGGTTCTGAAAACGTCCAACCTGCTTGATGAAGTCGTGGTTATCGGTTATGGTGAGCAGAAAAGAAAGGATATAACCGGCTCAATTGCTTCGGTTCCGCTCGAAATCAAGAACCAGCCGGTGGCGTCCGTGGAGCGTTTGCTGCAAGGATCGGTGGCGGGAGCTGTGGTGACGCAGACTTCGGGGCAGCCTGGTGGCGGCGTGAGCGTGCAGATCCGGGGTAACAACTCCATCACGGCCGGAAGCGACCCGCTTTATGTGATCGACGGCTTTCCTATTAACAACGATTATAGTGTTGCCGATGCAGGCGTAACCGACGGTTCGAAAATCAACCCGTTATCTTCATTGAGCACAGCGGACATTGAAAATATCGACGTCCTCAAAGATGCTTCGGCCACTGCCATTTACGGATCGCGCGGCGCTAATGGCGTTGTTATTATCACGACCAAAAGCGGTTCCAAAGACAAATCATCGATCAATTACGATGCTTTTTACGGAACGCAGGAAGTGATCCGCACCATTCCGCTTTTGGATGCAGGACAATGGTGGGCACTTCGTAAAGACGCGGCCGCCAATTCAGGAAAGAATGTTTCGATTCCTTCTGTGACGGGTTACGCATTGGATACAACGGGCGCTGGCACGGATTGGCAGGATGCAGCTTTCAGAAAAGCCTCGCAGCAAAGCCATAACCTGTCTATTTTGTCCGGATCGGATAAAACGCGGCTGGCAATCTCAGGTAATTATTTTAAACAAAATGGTATCCTGCAAAACACAGATTTCCGCAGATTTTCGGCGAGAGTGAATTTGGATCACAACTATAATGACAAGTTCCGGATTTTTACCAGCCTCAATGCAAGCAATACGAAAGCCAATGTTGCCCCGACTTCCATCATCGGAAATTTACTGCAAACGCCGCCCGCATTGCCGATTTATCAGGACAATGGCGGATTTGTGGTCAACAGTCCGTTCGAATCAGCGCTGCAAAACCCGATTAATTCCTTGTATAACCAGTTGAATGAGACCATTACCAACCGTTTTCTGGGTAATGTTTCAGGCGAATACACGATCATTGAAGGCCTGAAAGCAAAAGTGCTTATCGGTGCTGATGTGGTGGGAAACAAACAAAACCGTTACTTGCCGAGCACAACCGCAGAAGGACAGGCGCTAAGCGGCAACGCCATCGTGGGATCTGTTTTCACAACCAACTGGCTGAACGAAAACACATTAAGCTACGATAAGGAAATCAATGAAAAGAACCGCGTTAATGCGGTGGTTGGTTTTACCGCGCAAACTTCCGAATCTAAGGGTTCGATTGCGGAAGCGGCCGGATTTGCAACAGATGCATTTGAATACAACAACCTGGCAACGGGAATTACAAGCATTGCGCCGCGTTCGGCAGCCAGTAAATGGTCGCTTGCTTCGTATCTGGGCCGTATCAATTACATTTTTGACGATCGTTATCTGCTGACATTCACGCTTCGTGCAGACGGTTCGTCGCGTTTTGGTGAAGGCAACAAATGGGGATATTTCCCTTCGGCGGCATTTGGCTGGAATTTGAACAGTGAAAAATTCTTTCAGCAGTTCAAAAACATTAGCTTGCTGAAACTGAGAGTAAGCGCAGGATCGACTGGAAACCAAAGCATTCCGCCATATCAGTCACTTTCTCAGCTTGCTTATTTCCGCTACAATTTCTCCAACACGACCGTTTCCGGTTATGCACCCAACACAGTGCCCAATCCAAACTTGGGCTGGGAAAAAACATTTCAGGTGGATTTCGGGGTTGATCTGGGCTTGTTCAAAAATCGTTTGAGCATTATTGCCGACTATTATTACAAAAGAACAACTGATCTTTTGCTAACCAGAACTGTTGCAGGAACTTCCGGGCTTTCGGATTTCAATAATGGACAGGCTTCCGTCGTGTATCAGAACATTGGCGAGGTGAGCAACCAAGGCATTGAATTGTATGTAAATTCCCAAAATACAACCGGCGCTTTCAAGTGGAACACGATCTTTATTTTTGCCAAAAACAGCAATAAGATCCTGAACCTTGGAGATAATGTGAATCAGATTATCCCTGTGATTTCAGCGCCCTCGATTGCGAAAGTGGGCTCACCGCTAGGATCCTTTATTGTCTACAAAACCGACGGGATCATTCAGCAGGGAGACGCCGCACTTACGCCTCAGCAGAACAAAAGTCCGGGCGGGCAGAAATACAAGGACATTAATGGTGACGGCGTCATTACGCAAGCTGGCGACCGCGTTGTGATCGACAACCAGCCTGGTTTTACGACGGGTCTTACTAACACATTTAACTACAAAGGCTTTGATCTGACCGTATTTTTCCAGGCATCCATCGGTGGAAAATTGTACAATGCCAACCGCGCGAACCTGGAACTGGGAACCGGATATGTGAATGCCTCAGACGTAATGCTTGATCGCTGGACGCCGACTAACACCAACACCGACGTCAAAGCCGCATTCCAGGATCCTGCGATCACCATTTCGGACCGCTTCATTGAAGATGCCACTTACTATCGTCTCAAAAACCTTTCATTCGGTTATAATTTGCCCAAAACACTTTTGTCCAGAGTCGGCATTGATGCATTGCGCATTTACTTCTCTGCGCAAAACCTCGTAACCTGGACAGATTACACAGGTTATGACCCGGAAGTGAGTTTGAACGGTCAGTCGCTGATCAATAAGGGCATTGACCAGGGTGTTTATCCAAATAACAAATCTTATCAGGTCGGTCTTTCACTGTCCTTTTAACAAATAACCAGCGATCTGTGATGGACATTAATGCATTGTTACAAAAGCATTTAAATAAAAGAATTGAAATGAAAAGTTTAAAATATATCATCGTTGCCACCCTCACACTCGGCCTTTCGTCCTGCGAGGAATTTCTGAAAGAAGAACCCGAATCGTTCCTTTCGGAAGAGCAATATTACAAAACACAAACCGACGCGATCAACGCCGTTAATGCAGTTTACTTCTTCCTCAATTCAGGCGGAAGCAACATTCAAACGCCTTATAACACGCTGTTTAACACGGGGATGAATATGGCAAGCGATGACGAAGATCCGGGCCCCGGCGCCACAAACCCGGACGTGCGGTCTCTTTCGGTGCAGGCGCATTCATCCACAAACCTGCGGATTTATGAGCTTTGGCAGCAACATTATGCAGCCATCAAAAAGGCCAATGTGGTTTTGGAAAAATTGCCTGCCATCGAATTTGATAATGCATTGAAAGAGCGCCTGCTGGCAGAAACCAAGTTTTTGAGAGCGCTTTATTATTTCAATCTGGTGCGGTTGTACGGCGACGTTCCGCTGATCAAGGAATATCAGAAATTCGTGGACCCGGCTGGATATGAGATAGCAAAGTCGCCTTCGACGGAAGTTTACGCGAGCATTGAAAAAGATTTGCTCGAAGCTGCGGCTGTGCTTCCGGCTAATTATGCTTCACCCAATGTGGGCAGGGCAACTGCGGGAGCCGCAAAAGCTTTGCTAGCCAAAGTTTACCTGACCAAAGCTTCGTTGCCGCTCAACATTGCTGCGCATTATAAGGATGCCGTTGCAACAGCTGAGGAAGCACTTTCACCTGCGGACGGCGGCACGGGAGCATATGGGTACGATCTGGTTTCGAATTATGCGGAAGTGTTTTTGCCAGCATTTAAAAACAACAAAGAGCACATCTTTTCGGCCCAGTTCAAGTCCAATGCATTGAACCAGGGCAATAATGAAAATCCACGTGCGATCCTGTCGGGATTCCGCAATTGAATGGCAACTATGCACATATGGTTCGTTTTTACACCAATGGTCAGGATAAACAATTCAGCATTTATAAGTTGTTTAAACCTTGGGACAAAAGGCGGGCTGTCACTTTTACAAGGAGCTTCACCAGTCCGTCCAATGGTCGTCAATATGCACTTCCGATTACGAACCCGGCCGTTCCTAATGATTCCACGCCGTTTTGGGCCAAATGGTGGACCCGGCTTCCACTGCTGTTACCAACCAGTCGGCAGCCAATGTGCCCATTATCCGCTATGCAGAGTTACTGCTGATCCATGCAGAAGCCGAAAACGAAGCCAACGGCCCGACCGCGAAAGCATACAAATCACTGAACCGCGTGAGAACAAGGGCAGGTCTGGCCAACCTTACGGCAGGGCTTTCAAAAGATCAGTTCAGAGATTCTTTGTATCTGGATCGCCGCCTCGAAGTCGTGTATGAATATCAGCGCTGGTTTGACCTGATCCGCCAAAAGGATGCCACGGGAAAATCTACATTTGTGGCCAACCTGCATAAGGTTGGAAAAACGAATGCGGCTAACAAGCACAGGCTGTATCCGCTGCCGCAATCAGAAATCGATAACAATAAGCTTCTCGTGCAAAATCCAGGATGGGAATAACCTGATCGGGAAATCATTAAATAGTGTTGAGGCCGGCATAGCGATATGCCGGCCTCTTCGTTTTGACTGTATAAAGATTGTTATAATCCTGAAAAGTATAACATTAGCAAGATATGCGCGTTGCTAACCATTTTTTAATGAGCTGATCTTGGAGTGAATATTTGAATTTCATAATTTTCAAGCATGATACCCAATGAGAGCCTAGCGCATTTTTACCAGACACATCCGGCAGCAAAAGGCCTGGAAGGCCCCGATAAGACAACGGGAGATAAGGGCCACTTCAATGTGTTTTCCCGTGCGTTGTGCAACAAATACACATCTTACGCAAGCCGTGACTTTTACAAGATTTCACTCATCATTGGCAAAGGCATTCTTTCCTATGGCGGACAACAGGTTGAGATCAATCAGAATGCGCTGGTTTTTTTCAACCGCAATGTGCCTTATTCCTGGCAGGCGGTTTCGGAAGACCAAACGGGATATTTCTGCCTTTTTACGGATGCATTCCTAAGCTTAATGAGCCGTGCTAAGGCTGTTACGGACTGCCCGATCCTCAAAACGGACTGTATTCCAGTGTATTTTCTGGGTAAGGAGCAGGAAGAATATCTATTTAAGCATCTTCCGTAAAATGCGCTCCGACATCGATTCTGATTATGTGCACAAGTACGAGCTGATGCGTAATTACGTAAATGTGATCTCGCACGAAGCGATGAAAATGCAGCCATCCGAAACCAATGAAGGTTATGCAACGGGCTCGGCCCGGCTCTCTTCACAGTTTAACGAGTTGCTTGAACGGCAGTTTCCGATTGAATCGCCTGAACAAAAGCTTAAACTGAAAACAGCCAAAGACTTTTGCGGCGAAACTCGGAGTGCATGTAAACCACCTCAACCGATCATTGAAAGAAAGCACGGGCAAAACCACCACAGAGCACATTATAGATCGCATTTTATCGCAGTCAAAGGTTATGCTGAGACATTCCAACTGGAGTGTTTGCCGAAATCGCATTTTGCCTTGGCTTCGAGTATCCGGCTTACTTCAATAATTTATTCAAAAAGCAAATTGGCGTAACCCCGAAATCCTACCGGGTTCAGGAAAGATATTGATGTTTGAATTTTATAATATATTGTTTGAAAATAGTTAACATAGCTCGCTGCGGTCCAATTAC
>NZ_CEEDCD010000026.1:0-14145 GCF_979253085.1 Dyadobacter sp. AC419
TGTTCTGCGGTTGTTGATGTAGTTCGTATGCCTTGGAAACATTCGGTGAAGTGCCCCTAATCTGCGCACCCAAAATACTTTTGATTTCAGGTGAAGCATTTATCCAGCACTCATTTAAATCATTAAACCCCTCATATAGGTGGTTCAATGTCCCTATTTTATAATCATCTCCCAATTCCCCAATAAAGACCTGTGTCGTCCGGTGGCCTTCATCATCATTGTGCTGCCAGATCCGCCAATGCCTTATATGCTGCCAATCTTCACGCTTTTTGATAATTTGGGCGGCACGAGCTGCAAGACGGCCAGAATTTAACACAACGGTTGGATTATAATTAATACTCTCTCCTGCGATTTCTAGTCGTGTTAAGAAGTCAAACCGCCCTTCAAATATATCCCCGACGGTTGCTGCTGGATGACCGTCAAAACTGCTTACGTCTTTTGCGCCGATGGATGTTTTAAAATTGCTGTGCAAGCTGGCGGCTCTAACCTCGTAGCCTCCGGAATCGTTTTCAGCACCAATGCCATAGCGGAAACCTTTTAATGGATCGTCTGCCGGAGCCGCATTATCCTTGTAGGTAATTGCTTTCAGATAGCGAGACGCAATCTTTAAACCTATTTTCCTTATTTCGGTTATGTAGGCTAAATTATTAGGATGAGTTTTGGCACTAATCGGTGTTGCCTTGATAAATTTATATCGGTCGCCTTCATGGGACACCTCTGTGGCTTGTTTCCTGGCCTGCTGAGTAGGCTGAACAGCCGCCGGAGCCACTACCCCACCGGAAAACCCTTCAAGCCACTCCAGAGCCTTTAAAAACGGCATAGCGTTAATATCGCCTTTACCGAAAATTCGCCGGGTCAATTCGATTACATCGCCCTCTGAACCATCCATTCCGTAATCAATGAATTTTTGCAGGCGAACGTTTATCTTCAAGCTTGGATCAATGTCCTCTCGATACGGGGCATGATAGGTATATTCACCTTTGGCCGGGTTTGAGTGAGCCGGCCGCGCACCAGTGCTTTCTATCACTTGCATGATATCAGCATTACGCTTTGCATTTGCGACACGTTCTTTAAAATCTGTCGGTTTCATACCTGGCTCAAAAAAATTACCGCTGCGCGGCTCCGTGAGAAAATAAAAATAACATCTGCCTACCCTACTCGATCCTGATCACCAGACCAATAACTAAAACATTAGTTCCCAGGCTATTTTTTTTTCTCACGGTAAAAACAAAAAAACCGTGAGCGCAGCGAACTCCGCTTTTTAAAAATATTTCACACGGTAGTTGTTAACATTTTAGGCTTGATCTTAATTGTTTTTTATTAATTGTTTTTATTAATTGTTTCGCCCGGTGAGTGCCCGTGATTTTTGGGCATATTCCCCGGTAAGTGCCCGTGATGTTCCCCGGTAAGTGCCCGTGGATAACTGGTCATAAAAACGACTTATTCACATTTTGCGAAAATCCCCGGTAAGTGCCCGTGGATAAACAACAAAAATTAAAATTCATTATTGTAACTATTTGATTTATAAGTATTTATATATAAATACCCGGTAATCGCCCGTGATTTAAGGCTCTTTATTGTTCTTTGAGGTGCGCTTTTTGACATCCTTGTACTTGGCATTTTTAACTCCATCCCATTGCCCGGTAACCTCCCGAATAATTTCATTTGCCTTTCGCTCCGACATGCTGTTTGGGTCTTGTTTTAAATTCAGTCTGTCAAACCCCTGCACCCCATCCGGCAGGATTAAAGGCGGCCTTGCCTCCCCTTCCAGCCCAGGAATTCTAGGAATGATAATTGAGGTTTTGGGTGGAACTGGTGGTTGACTATTTTTTAGGATTAAGCCCCGATTATCCTTTTCCTCAATCTTTGCATCTGGATAAACCGCTTTGACCATTTTCAACGTTTTCCGGAACATTTCCTTGAAATGATCCATCCGGTTATAAGATTGCCCAAATTGGTCTTTCATGGCCTTCCATGAGATAGAAAGCGGCTTATTTGCGGGGATATAATGCAACCGGTGAGCTAAAAAAGCGTACAAATCCAAGGCAAGCGCATTGCCGGATAAAGCACTTAAAGCCCTTTTGTCAATTGGAACACCGTGCTCCATAATATCATTAAAATAATCGTCACTGAATCGGATGTAATTACCCCAAAGATGCCTTTGGTTTGCATCCTTTGTCCACCAGACATCAAAGCCACGTATCAAATTTAAATTATCGTGGTAGG
Organism: Dyadobacter sp. AC419; assembly: GCF_979253085.1. NCBI lineage: Bacteria > Pseudomonadati > Bacteroidota > Cytophagia > Cytophagales > Spirosomataceae > Dyadobacter > Dyadobacter sp. AC419. Next base: position 2,227 of record NZ_CEEDCD010000026.1, read on the forward strand.
TGTGGCCAGCTTCAAGCCGATATGTGGCACTGATCATAGATGTTGCCAACCGAGCAAGCTGGTTTTTAACCTCGTTGATCGTGCGGCCTCCTGTATCTAGTCCCAAATGATGACCGACGAAATCCGTTAAACTGTTCCCTAGCCGGATTTCCGGGGATTTCTGATTAAAGATAACAGTATTAAGCAGAGCCAGCATAAAGCGGGGTTTCGGACCATATGGCAATCCAAATTGTTCGGGCTTCCCTGTCTCAGTATTAAAAACCTTTGTTGATTGGACACTCAAATGAAAATTGCCATGTGAACGCTGCCAAAAATCGACATCATCCCCTGGGTTTGAGTACGGCAAAAATGTATGACACAACGGCGCGGAAATGTAGACCACATCTTGGCTTGTTTGATCTTCCGTAGCCAGCTCGTATGCCGTTTTGACAAGACGATCTGTAATAATGGTGTTTTTCTTGTCCTTATCGTCTTTTTTCGCCATTTCACGGTTCCTATTTCAAAACTTTATACACAACAGTATTTACAACTAAAATTAGTTGTTAGTATTGTTTCTTTATTTTCTCCTGCACTGCTGCCAACACAAAGTCATGAATGGACATTCTATCCCGCTTTGGCATTCTGTCTTGTATTTCCCTAATTTTAGACAGTTCGCTTTCATAGATTTTAAACGTGAAAGACTTCAATTTGTCTTCGTCGGTAGGAGCCGGAGCGGCTGGTGTACCGTTTGCTGCGACCGCACCGCCTTTTTCAATCATGGCTCTCATAGCCGTGTCTTCCGCTATCGGAGCTGTCGGAGGAAGTGACAATTTACTTTTTTTCTTAGGCGCTGCCATGTTGTTCATCCTGTTGTATTTTTAGTTGTAAATACACAACCTAAATAAGTTTTATTTTTTTGCTTTCCGGCCTTTTATAACTTGTTCAATTCCCTGATAAAGTGCTTGAATTTCAGCAACTGCCTTTTCATCAACCGGCTTCAACTCAATGACGCCCAATCCTTCGGCCGCAGCATTGCCAAATGCTATACGATTTCCAATTGGTGTATCCAGGAACATAAGATTATCCGAGCTTTTCAAAAGCTCTGCTGCATCGTCTTTGTGGTTTCCTCTGGCGTCTGCTTTGTTAATGAAAGATAGGCAAAGCAACCCCGGATTGAATGGTAGCACCTCTTTCAGCAAGGCACTGACAGGATTTAATGTCCAGATGTCGAATGACCGGGCTGCAAAGGGGAATAGGGCTACATGTGATACTGTTAGGGCTGATCGTTGGCTAACGGTATCTCGGCCACCCACATCAATAACAATATCATCATATTTGGGCTCCATGCGCTTGACCTGGCCATTTAGGTCAATACCGGTCAACTTAACAGCCGTATAATCTAAAACCCCATCTAATGCTTGGTTTCTAAACGCGGTGAAATCCGTTGCGGAGCCCTGATCATCTGCATCGACCAAAAGCACATCCCGCTTTTTGCTTGCCAGCAAAACCGCAAGGTTGGTTGCAATGGTCGTTTTGCCTGTGCCGCCTTTGATACCAGCAATTGTATATATCATGTAGAACCCTTTTTTGTTGTTTATATTATTCTAAATTTAGTTGTAAATATACATGTATATTTACAACTGTCAATAGATGCGTTTTAAAAGTGCATATACATTGGGAATATGCCACTTTTGGCCGTTATTTCGGTATGTTGGTACGTTTCGGCTATTCAATTCATCACGAATAGCCCGGATGGTTGTGAAGCCTTCGACTTTTAAGCTCTCTATAATCGGTTGCATCTGCTCCGCGAACTGTGCTGCGGCTTCGCGGTTCTGACCGCTTAAAACCTCCCGCCCGTGTTTCCCCAGGACAACACCCCGACGCTTAGCGGCGGCCAAAGCTTCCTTTGTCCGAGTGCCGATCTGTTCTGCTTCATGCTCTGCAAAGGCGGCCAGCATGTGTAGCATGACCCGGCTGGCGTGGGGATTGTCAACGGCTTTAAATTCTACCCGGCTTTCCATCAGGTTTGAGATAAAGGCAACGTTCCGACCTAACCGGTCGAGCTTCGCAATAATTAAAGTTGCTCGCGCTTTTCGGCAGTGGGAGAGGGCGGCCAATAACTGCGGGCGCTTGTTTTTACGTCCGGATTCAACTTCGATGTATTCCCCGGCAATCTCATAACCCTGAGCCGTTAAAAACTGCCCTACGGCCTGCTGCTGCGCTTCAAGCCCTAAACCACTTTTTCCTTGTCGATCGGTGGATACTCGATAATAGGCAACTGCTTTTTGCATGTATCTTTTAAATATTTGTATGTTTGTATGTTTTACTCTCCAATAAAATGGCTCGAAGAGATGTTAATTGCCTATTCATATGAGCCTTATCCTTAAACTATTACAAGTTGAATATTAATATTATAAAAAGATATGCTGCTAATTTTCGTAAGCGAATAGCACCCTATATCAAGCCTGGTATCCTTCTTGACATTGATATCTATAACTGTGGTTCTGAAGGAGCTCTACTAGTAGTTAATTTCAAGCCCAATGGTAAATCAAAAGACCAGGTCTATACCTATCCAACCTTGTATAAGGCCTTATTGAGCCAAAAACAAAGCTTCATATCTACAAATTCTAATGTTAGTTTCCATGGAACAAACTTGTTTATGGATCCGGAGAAAATCTTCATTATAAAAGAAAATAATTTTGAAGAGTGGACGGATAGTAAGTCCAAAGAGGATGTTGAAAAAATTGTCAAAAACCCTTCTGATATAAATTAGTTATGAAATTACCTGGATTCGAGGGGACATCCAAAGAATTTGACAATCTGGTCATTAATCACGGTTTCAAAAAAGAGCAATTCTTCTTAAATACTGAAAGAGAGAGACTTAGCGCTTGGTTTTGTACAATTTTAGGGATCCTGTTTCTCATTGCCAACTGTGTTATATATGCTGCATCTCTTGACAAAACTGCATTCCGAATTTTAACCGTTCTGGACTTTGGTTTGCTTATTAGCACTATAATTACATTTCACCTAGCATTCACCAAGTGGGAAGCAACTATATTTTTGACAATTGGGATGGTTGCTATTTTATCTTTTTGCCTTGGTTATTCGACGCCAGAAGATGCTGCAAAAACCATAGAAAAAGCAAGTGAAAAGTTTAACAGCAAAGGGCAAGACACTATTCCTTAATTTCAGTTCTAATATTCCCGAGATAGCTTGAATGCCATTTTACCGCATTACAGTCATGAAAAATAACATTTGTTACTGTGTTAATGGACGTTTATATAGTAACAATAAATGGAAAACTCAACAATTACTGTTGAGTTTTCCAGACTGCCGAAACGTTAAACTCTATGAGTCCTTTTTTAGAATTTCGCTTCCTAATAGGTTCAATACTTACCTCTGAAAAGTCCAAATACCTTAATATATCGCTCAATATTTCCTCCGTATGCACATAAACTCCGTAAAAAGATGAATTCCCTACAATGTAATTTACAGACGCATTAGCATTCAAAAGCGGACGAATATTCTTTATATGCTCGTACAAGTCATCAAAATATTTGTGAACATATTGTCCCATTGTCATTGCATGCTTATCCTGCTTACCCTTGATCTCATTACATGCTTGTTCTAACAAATTGGAATAATTGCTATTAATAGCTTCCCAGTCCTTTAATCGGCTTGTAGCAATGCCCCAGGTACCACCAATAGCTAACCAATCTAATTCACCAGCTTGGATGCTTTCTTCAAGAAAATCTAGTCCAATACATATATGGCCTAAGTTCTCGAATGTAACTCATTCGGTTGGGATAGGGCGGAGACGTTACGATTAAATCAAATTTTTCATCTGTACATTTTGATAAATCTCGGGAATCTCCTTCCAAGACCTTAGAGTTACCCTTAACAGGTATGGATGCACTTTTTTTGATATGTTTGAAAATCTGTAAAAATAGCTCTTTTAAAACATCATCTTCAAAAGTTGAATGACCTTCTTTAAAAGACATTGATACGTGATTAAATGCCGCGGCTGAAGTTTCTATAACAATTCTACTAAAAGAAATCCATACTAAATTGTTAAGTGAATCACCTGAAGGTTCTCCAAAACGGTCAACTAATTTACTCCTAAGGCTGGATAGAAAATTTAATGTCTTAGGTGACCACCATCTATCAATATTAAATATTGGTGGAAGCCAGTTATCATTAGTTATTGATAAAGAGTTAATTATACTATCTACAACTATTTCCAGTGAATCTAGCTCATCTTTTTGAAAGTGGCTACATTTTGTATTACCAAGCCAAATAAGAAAAGGATTAATATCAAAAAGCGTTGCATCAAAACCCATTTCTGAAGCAACTAATCCTGTTGTTGCTGTTCCTGAAAATGGATCAAGTATCTTTGCTCCTTTATATCCTTTTTTGAATATAATTTCCTGCACCAATTTAACACCGTAAGCAGGAGTTAGTCTTAACCACCCATGCCTTCCAAGGTTTGCATTATATTTAAATGTATATTCTGATCTTCTTTCAATTAATGGCTCCATTCGTGTCTAATAATGCTGATAAAACTTCGTTTATTTCCTGTTTGATTGTAACTGAGTTCCTTTCAAAAAAAGCCGCTAGGTCATATCCTAGAACTTGTTCACAAAAGGCAAACAGCGAGATTGTAGGATCTTTGCTAATTGATCCTATCATTACACCACATCGGCTATTGGTGTAACGTAATATTAAATCAAAATCTATTTGAGATGAAAAAATTGCAAAAATAGGCAAATATCCGTTCGCCCATGCAACAGTAGCATTATCTATATCAGCATTCTGTCTTTTACTATCTTTACTTTTATATCCCTGTCGAACTTCAAATACCACTCCATTTGGTGGAATAACTTCAACATTTATTTTTTTACAATATACTTTTAACCAGTCAATTAATCGAATTTCAAGCTCCTTATTTCTAATTTGACCTAACTCTAACCTACCATCTAAGTGCAATGTTTTTTCTTTTCCTCCCGATGTTTTTGCTGTATATGACCATGTTGCATATAAGGGATTTAAATATTCTGTTGTGTCTTTAATAATTTCTCTAAATAGCAATTCACAACCAACTCCTATTTGACGATAAATAGAAGTCATACCGCCTGCCGCTTTATGAGCCGCGTACATTAAACCTGAGTCAAGACCTATCCATGAATAAAATGGATCAGAGCCATATAACTTGTGGAATTTTTCTAACGAAACCCCTTCTTCATTTTGTCCGTCGCCAAACTTAGGCCTGTATGATTTGCACTTTTGAATTGGTGCTAGAAAAAGTTGGGTGTAAAATTCTTCTTTGTCCATTGAGAGTAGTAATGCTAAACTGATCTGCTCAAAGGTACTGTCTTAAAGATAAAATATATGTATTTCTTAACTGCATCACTAGGGGTGGAGTGAAATTAGTGGTCATAGCCCCACGGCTTTGGCTTATCCAATCCTGTTCTCGCGACTTTTGACTTTCCAAAATTTTCGTATTCCTCTCTGGTCATGTCCTGGCCTGTGACAGGAGCATGGTAGGTTTTAGCCGTAATGTAGTGCATGGATGCAAAAAGCCTGATACTAAGCGGCAGTGTCAATAAGAATTTTGATCCGCGAGGAAGGCCACAGGCCGGGGATAATTGTTGTTTATGCTGATGCTTATCAGGTAAAACAATCTTGGCACTAATTTTAACGATCACGTTCACCTCGATCACGTTCACCCCGGTCGCGACTTTTCTGGTCGTCGGCTCTCTCTTTTTGCCGTTTTATAAATTCCTGCATTTTATCATATGACTCTTTGGTCATGTCCTGCCCAGTGATAGGATGCTTGAATTTCGGCTGTTCCTTAGGCTTGAAATAGTCCTCCCTTTCTTTTTCATGCTTGGCGTTCAACTGTTTAGATAGTTCTGTAAAGTGTTTATTTACTTTATCTAAATCTTCACTTTTACCCATTGCCCTGAGCTGCTTTCTATCCACATCCCATTTTTCAGCAAATTGAATTTGCTCTTTTTCCTGCCGTTTTAAAAGCTCTGAATATTGATCTTCCATATTGAAAAAAGGTTTGTTATGTATTATATATTGATAATCAAGGGGGCAATCATGACACTTAAAATCAACTTATCCATGAATAAGCCACTCGGAAAACCTATTAATGATAACATACATGATCAGTTTTATTGGGGTATAGTGCATGATCTGGCCGAAGGAACGACCCCTGTAAACCAGTGGCCTCGCCAATTTACGGTTCATTACCTCTATGAATTTATGAACCGCCCCTGGCTTACGGACCAAGATCGGCTAAACGATGCTTTCAATTGGATGCATCATTATGCTCCTGACTTAAAATTCCATGCTCCTGATTTATAATCAGCGTTCATAACCGTCCCGATCACGATTTTTCTGTTTTTCGGCTCTTTGTTTTTGCCGGTCTATAAATTCCTGCATTTTATCGTATGCCTCTTTGGTCAGTTCCTGCCCAGTGACAGGATTATAATACTTGGGAACTGGCTGCTGCGTTTGATCCTTGGATTGTTCCAAAAACTCTTTCATTTTTCGATTGCGTTCAGTTATCACCTGACTATCTGATACTTCTACCGGCTTGTCTGGCTGCTTTTCCTGCACAGGATCGGGGGCAATAAAAAGAGGCTGCGTCACAGTAATTGTATAGGAAGCCCCTACAAAGCGTTCTTTTTCCGGTTTTGGACGATCAAGCATTGCTTGGGCAAGGTCTTGACTTTCTAATATGTCACGACCTTTAACGGGCTGCACAGGTTCTGGCTGTGCGTGTTCATCTTTCGCCTTTGGCCGGTCAAGCATTGCTTGGGCAAGGTCTTGGCTTTCTGATAGGTCACGACCTTTGACGGGCTGCACAGGTTCTGGCTGTGCGTGTTCCTTTTCTTTTTGCACAGCAAGCCGTGTAATTTCCAGGGCTTCGGCCTCGGTTTTTAATTCATTCCGGATAGGTTGCAGGCGCTCGCGAACATCCTTGGTTTTGACACTTTCGAGCTGCCTGACTAGGTCAAGGCTTTCACCATCCGGCGTAATTACACGCCACGGCCGGCGGTCATCGCCAATGGCAATTTGATAACCTGCCTTTTCAGCTTCCTGTATAAAGCTGTGGCCGTCTTGGCTCTGGTTCCAAAGATTTAATAATTGTTGTTTAATGTCAGGTTTATTGGGTCGTTCGCGTTGCTGTGGGGTTTGTTGGTGATCAAGCACTTTTTCTATTTCTTCACGAGCTGCATCATGCTTTTTATAGTTTTGCCCATCTTTAATTAGCGTCCCTGTGTCATGGTCGTAACGTTCCCATGCTACATGGGCATGAATTCGGCCTTTTTTCTCATGCAGCACAATCACCCGCTTCTGTCCGCCGAACCCCAAATGCTCTTCTAAAATATCAACAGCGCGTAGCCAATCCTGCTGGCTCATGGGCTGATCTTCGCCTATGGCCGGGTTGATCTGTGCATGGTAAAGGCCATGCACACCCTTTGTCAGCTCACTACTAAGCGACATTTCCAAAAGCGACTTTTTAAGGTCGTTGGGGCGGCTTGTGCCTCGCACATCCAGCACCTGCGCCCGGTCGTTCTCCCTGCTGCCTAGCAAGTAATCCGCGAGCTGTGCGCCATTTCCCCGGCTGCGACCTTTAATTACCATCGCTTAAATTGCCTTGGATTTTATCAGCGATGGCTTCGATAGCGGCAAAAACGTCATCAACGGCTTTTGATTTGACGAATTTGTAGGCAAAACGGTCTTTTAGCACCTGGTTAATATCCGCCCGGATGTTTCCCAACGTGCCTAAGGCCGCGATCTGGGCTTGACGCTCCGGATCGATCTTCTTACGCCTGGGCTTGCTTCCTAGGATATGTGACCGGCAGAAGTCGGCCACAGTCATTCCGGAAGCGGCAGCGGCTTCATCAAGCTGTGAAAGCTCAGCGTCCGTTACACGGAACTGTACAAGCTTGGACAGCTTCACGGCGGCAGGTTTGGTGGGTCTCGCCATAAGATTATTCTTCTTTTTAACTGCCGCAAAGCGGGTAGGGGGTTCAGGGGGTAGGGCGGCAGCCTTGACCCTCTGACAAGACGTTTTGTAATACATAAACCCGGCGTCAGCTCGGAGTTTATGTATTACAAAACATGTCTTGCGTGAAACCAACTCACACCGTTAACAACATTACATAATTGAATCGATTCGGGCAAGCTAAAGCCGATTAATATTTCACCGTGAAATAAAGAAATGGAGGGAAAAACATTAACTTCGATCTTCCTCAATCCCAGGTACATGAAAATAATTTACGCCCTTTTTCTTGCTTTAATTTTTCAGTCGTCTTTTGGTCAGATTTGCGGTGATGTTCCCCGACTTGGCCGCCTTGCCGAGCCACAGAGATTTACCAACGTATCAGGCGGTAGCGAATATTATGAGATCGTCTCAGACAATACACCTGCATATGTCATCTGTGGAACGCCGATCAAAATCCCGATAGGTGAAATTGTCCAAATCCATGAGAAAACCAAGGGTTCATTTGATGGACATACCGGTGTTTGGGGGAAGCTATGATAGATTATCGCTTCAATACACAGCCATTGAGACTTTTTATATTACTGAGTGCGGCCAAACAGGTTCCTAACGACACTTATGAAACGACCTTCAACAAATTCTACAAGAGATACACTCTGGATGAAAGCTCGGGATATATTCAAGAGAAACCGCAGAGTAAAATACTCTACTATATTATTGGGTTTATTGTTTTAATATGCATTGTGTGGTTTGTTCGACGGAAAAAGCCAGCACCCCTACCAGTTTCTAAAACAGTTCCAATTGATCCTTATCCACCCATGCCGGTTTGGGAAAAAAACACACTAACAACGCATGGATCTGCTAATTGGGATGCACCAATTTACGTTGGACAGAAAATTGACGGACACTTTTCACATGAAATAATGAACAACAACGCATCATCTCCTGGAAGGATCTATTTTGGAGGGGGCAATGCTTTCAATTATCTTGAAACATTGATGCACGGAATCACTGTTGCAGGGTCAGGGCAAGGAAAAGGTGTGTGTCTAATTCTTCCTAATTTATTATCTATTCCTTGTAACTCTTGGTTTGTCTTAGACCCAAAAGGTGAAAATACATTGATAACAGCGCAATGGCAGAAGTCTAGAGGCCAAAACGTTGTTATTCTTGATCCGTGGAATGAACAGAAAAGATTAAATGCACAGCACAATATAAAGCCATCCGGTTTTAACCCATTAGCTTTTGTTAAAGGAAATCCGGATGAGATGCCGGAAAGCTGCGGTGTTATTGCCGAAATGCTAGTGCCTGACAATCCACATAAAGGCGACCCATTTTGGGATAGTCGAGCGCGATCATTAATCAAAACGTATTTGCTGCATTTAATGACTGCAATGCCTGAACAACAGCAGCATCTAGGAACGTTGTACCGGTGGCTACGATTTTCGGAAGAAGAACGCAGTGCTTTATGGTTTTCTATGCAGGAAAACATAGCATGCGACGAACTCGTAAAATCCGGCATTGGAGAATTTACATCCCTTCAAGGTGGAAAAACGCTCGATTCCATTTTTGCCACTGCCCAGGATAACACTACTTTCTTGGAAAGTGTACAACTTCGGGCTTCCCTCGAACAAAACGATTTTGATCCGTATCAATTAACCAACGGGCAGACAACCGTCTACTTATGCCTGCCTGAGCGGTTTATCAATTCTCACTTGAGATGGCTTCGCCTTGTCGTAGGGGTTTGCTTAAAAGCTTGTAATTATAGGCCTAACAAACGAGTTAATTTCCTTTTAGATGAATTTGCAATTCTAGGCAAAATGACAGACGTTCAACGCGCATTTGCATTTGGCCGCGGTCAGAATATTAGTGTCTGGATTTTTATACAGTCTCTTACACAACTGATTGAGACCTATGGTGAGCATGGTGCAAGCACATTTTTGTCGAACGCCAGGTTACGACAGTTTTTCGGTATATATGACCTTCATACACAAAAATACCTGTCTGAATATCTAGGTGAAACGACAATTACGTCCTTTGTGAAAAGTCAGTCATACAATGAAGGCGGCTCATCAGGCACATCATCAGGCTATTCAACTGGCAGCAGCAGTAGCTCCGGATCAAGCTGGTCTAAAACTGAATCTATAAACGAGCAGCCTATGGCACGTCGGCTTTTGACAAATGAAGAAGTCGGTAAAAATAAATCAATAATTACTCTTATAGATGGCCATAAATTTTTGATCCCACGGTTACCATTTTGGGATGATATATTGAAAGCGCATGTAGAAAAAAGAGCAATTTACTACCCCGCTAATAGAGAAGATTGGGTTAATTTCAATGAAGAGATAAAAGGATCAGTAAAAAAAGTTACAGGTATTAATTTTGCTGAACTTGGTAGACCAGACGGCCAGCAAAAGCAGCTCAACAACGGACAATAAAATCTCTTAGGTTAAGCGGTTTAAATAAACAAATATGTTTGATTTTTATTTTCAATCTGGTGAATTTATTGGTGGAAATAGTGACTTTTGGGGAGCATTTTTAGGAGCTGCATCTCCTGTGATAATATTTTTTATACAGCAAAAAAAAGAAAAAAGAAAAAATGAGGAAGTTAAAACTCAACTTGAAACTGATAAACTTAAATACCTTGCCTATCTTTTATCTGGATCAGGCCGTTTTTTAGAATACACGATAGAACAACTTGAAAAATCAATAGCATCCTTGGATAAAGACTTATATAGATTTGAGATTTTTAGCCTTTATCCTGCTAATGATTTAATAAGAATTGTAGATAAAATCAACCAAGAAGATTATTATCATTCATATATAAATAGGTTCAATGGACAAAATATAGAGATAGAGTATACTATTCCATACAGTGGATAAAATAGATGAAGAAAAGGAAAAATATAGAAAATATTTTAAATAAATCAGTAGAAATAAATGATAGAAAAGGGCTAGATATTAGATTAGGATTTCAAAAAGTTATGAATGAATTAAATGCAATTTCTGAGAACCGAAATATTCCAAATAATATTAATGATGCCTGGCAGAAATATCTTAATGATTTTCGAGAAAAAATGAACAAGTATGGAAATGGGCACCATGTTATAGACAGGTTCCTAGTTCAACCAATAGGAGAATATATTGATTCTGAAACAATGAATTTTCCTGATCTCAAAAATTTAGAAAGTATTATAAAAACAATGCTACTAGATATAATACAACTTACTAATGATAATAAAGCTACAAAAAACAAATTAAAACAAATAGTATCTAGGTTAAATACGATCAAAACCACATTTATAGCTAATTCCAATAGATTATTATAATAATACAAAAAATACATGATTTATAAATACATACTTTTATTTAGCCTTATTAGCTTTAATTCCATTGGTCAGCAATGCACAGCTAGTGAATTAGGCAAATTAGCTCGTTCAGTAAATTATGATGATTTTGAAATATATGCGCTAGAAAAAGGTTTTCGATTTTATAGAACTTTAAAACCTGATCTTCCAGGAAACTACAAAGTAAGAGAGGGTTATTTTTATACTAAAATTGTGAATAATAAAAATGAAAATTTAACATTCATGATTACAGCAGATTTAAACTCTTCGGTAGGCTCAGAGGAAATAAAAATAAGCTATGGAACTTATGATGCAAGATCATTTAATATATTAAAAAAGGAAATAATAGCTATGGGTTATCAAAGTTCCAACATTTCTGAGTTTTATGATGGAAAAATGTTGGTTACATCATACTATTCAAATAAAACATTAACTAGATTTGAAACAACTGTTCGAAGTCATGAGGAAGGATTTACCTCGTATGACGTAACAGCACAATTTGGATATCGAACAAAACAGTAATTAATAGCTAACCTTAGTTGCTAGGTTTTCGCGTGATGTCCTGCAAATGCCGGT